>JADGRB010000170.1 GCA_017881315.1 Pseudomonadota bacterium | reverse complement strand
CCCTGACCGGACATCGCGCCGGTCGCTGTGTCCTGGTGCATCTCCCAGGCGACGTCCACCCCTGTGCCGGACAGGGTGTCGTTGAACACCATCAGCTGCCGGCTGACCTGCGCGCCTTTGCTGATGGCCGGCTTCGAGATGGGCCACGCCCCGGACTTGTCGGACGCGTGATTGGCGTCCCAGTAGGCCGTGTCGATGACGGCGACCGGATTGAACGCCCGCTGAACGCGCGTGATGATCGGGTTCGACCAGGGCATGGGCAGGTTGTCCTCGGTGTACAGCGGCGGCCCACCCTGTTCGATGGTCATCATGTTCGACTTCACGCCGGGGACGAAGCTGGCCCACGCCGAAAGCAGCGTGTAGGGGCGAATGTCCGATGGGTCCTTCTGGCGCAAGGTCACCGTGGATGTCGCGAACCACATCAGACCTTGCGCGCCGTTGTCTGCCGGCCAGATGAACTCACCGTCGCCGTAGGGGTGCGTGGTGCTGACCGCGACGTCGTGGGTGTAGGCGCCGAACCCGCTCGGGTAGTGTTCGAACACCGTAAAGTTCGCGGCTGTGACGCCGTAGGCGTTGATGATGGTCGGCCCCGACCCGCTGGGGTCGGCGCTGACCGGCCGGGTGTCGTCGGCCGCGACCACCGTCTGATAGAGCTGCTGCTGGAAAGCGCTCGAATTCGTGCTGTCGCCCTCGGGCTCGTTGCACTGGCTCCAGCGGATGACGCAAGGATGGTTCCGGTCGCGGTGCACCAGAGCATTCAGGTGAGCGATCATGTTCGCGGAACCCGCCATGAAGTCCTGGTCGTTGTTGCTGCCGCGGATGGCGCTCTCGTCGATGACCATCATCCCCATCTCGTCCATGACGTCGAGCATGTAGGGGCTGACTGGCTCCTGGTGCAGGCGGGCCACGTTGAAGTTGAGGCGCTGCCAGTTATCCACGGCCTGCGGCCAGCCCGGATTGTTGGCCGACGGCGGCAAGAACCCTGGGAACAGGTCGTAGGCGTCCGAGTTGTCCTTGGCGCCGGCGGTCTTGATGCTGTCGTAGTCCGCGCCCTGGACGTTGTCGCCGCGGAACTTGATGGGGACACCGTTCAGCTCGTAGTGTGCGGTGACCTGACGGCTCTGGCGGAACCCGAAGCGAACCGGGATCGAGTGCGCGGCAGCCGCGCCGCCTCCGGCTGCGTCCGGAGTCACGGTCACGCGCGCCACATGCAGCTTGGCCCGGTAGCCCTGCACGTAGGGGACGTTCGGCCACCAGTACGAGGTTGCGCCCAGCCCCCACGTGATCGGGCCCAGAGTCACCTTGACCGTCTGTCCCGCTGGGACGGAGACCGACTTCGAGGGAACCGACGGATAGGTCGTACCGTCGCAGGTCCAGCTCGACAGCCCGACGTCGACGGTCCCGGTGGCGGTCGAGGCGCCGTCGTTCTTCACCCACACGTCGATGCTGAATTGGTCGGCCGCGACGTCGGTGCGCACCAGCGTCTCGAAGACGTGCAGCGCCGGGACGACGTGCAGGACGGCGGACCGGAAGATCCCCTGCACCACGTTGCCCGACCACCCTGCCGCGTCGGGCACCAACTTCTTGCCGCTCGACCCCTTGAGCGCGTTGCGCCCTTTGACGTCGACGGTGAAGGAGTGGCTCATCCCCGGCTTCACCACGCTCGTGACGTCCCAGACCGACGGCGTGAACGAGGTTGTCTGGGTCCCCACCATCGTGCTGTCGACGGTCAGGGTGGCCTGATGGTTGATGGCGCCGAACTCGAGGTAGGTGGCCTGGGCCCGCCCCAGGTTGGGGACCATCGCCATGCGTTGATAGTTCGCTTCATTGGTGCTCCGGAAGCCCTGGGCAACCCAGCCGCCGCCGGGGACCGCAATGGTGGTGGCCGCCGCGCCCGAGGGCGTGAAGGTCCAGGTCCCCGCGAGCGAGGTCACCATTTCCCCGGTGGCGGACGCCGCCGGGCAACCACCGCCCGCGCCGCCCGCTCCGCCCGCCACGCCACCGGAGCCTCGTCCCGCTCCGCCCGCCACGCCACCGGAGCCTCGTCCCGCTCCGCCCGCCGCGCCCGCACTCCCGCCGGCCGCGCCACCACTGGCTGCGGCGCCACCCGTGCCGCCGCGGCCAGTCGCCGAGACGCCGCCGCTGCCCCCAGTCGCCGTGACGCCACCGCTGCCCCCAGTCGTAACGCCACCGCTGCCGGTCGCTCCGCCCGACGAAGCTCGTCCGCCTGTGCCGGTTGCGCCTGCGCCCCCCGATCCCGGTGAGCCGCCAGAGCCCGGACTTCCACCGGTCGCCGTGCTCCCTCCCGAGCCGCTGCTCCCCGAGGTCGAGCTGCCACAAGCGCCAAGAACGAGGGCGAGTGCGGCAAGGGTACATCGTGTCGACAATTGCGATCTCATGGCAACGCGTCCTCTCTACGGAGCTTCCGGGCGACCCAGCCGAATCGCCGCACTGCCTCGTACTGTCTTCAGCCAGCCGTTTGTGGCACTCGTTGCAATAGATCGCGCTTTCCCGCGACTTCGCATTTTGTGGCGGTGTCGGCCGCCTGAGTATTTGTTAACCGTTCCCGCTGCCGGGCTTGGCGCGGGGCCATGTCTGGCACCACGCCCGCGAAACCCGTCGGCCCCGTCATTTTCACAGCGAGCCAGAGCTCAACCTGATCGCGGCCGGGAGCGCCGCGTTAGGAGTCGGCGACAGCGCCATCGCGGTGGCGGCGGGCGACCTTCTCTGGTGGTCACCGGGGCAGGACCACGTCCTGCTCGATGCCTCGCCAGACTTCGACCCGTACGTCATCGGTCTCACGCCAGAGCTCTCCGCCCGCGTTCTCGGACAGGACAACCTTCCGGCGCACGCGGGCGCGACACGAGTCCGACTGGGGCAGGCGGCGCTGCTCAAGCTTCAATCGCTCTGCGCCGTCGACGACACCGGCGCTTGTCGGACAACGCTTTCGATGCGTCATCCCGACAAGGACCGAGACATGAACAAACGTAGATCTACTGGTCCGAAGAACCCAGGCAGGTCATCCCCGCTGAACTCGCAGCATCTGCGCTCGTCTGTCGCGCCACTCGAGGATGCGGTGGTCAACTGATGCCGACGCTCGTACCAAGCGGCGGCGGTGGTGGCCAGCTCTTGCTTCACCTCGGGCTCTACCCGGCTCCGCTTCGCGGCCGCCGAAGCTTCAGCTCCCTTGGTCAGAACTGGCTAAAGAACGGCCATACCTCTGACGGCATCCACGACATCGTCTTTCCCGAATCGGTGGGCGACGGCGTGTGGGGGCCGTCGTAGGGGCACCAACGAACCGGGTGCCCTGCCGAACAGCCCTTGTAGTCGTTGCACGCGTGGCCGCCGCTCGGGGCTGCGGCGAAGGTCTCGATCGTGCAGCCGTCCCATCGTGCGAACTGGTCGCTCTGGGTCGTTTGCGTGACGTTTTCTTGCTTGCCGCCGGACCCGAAATACGCAATCGGCTGGCACTGCGACGGATTGGCCACGCCGCCGCCGGAGTGGCCCACGACGGCGCGGAACACGCCCGTGAGCTTGCATCCGAGTGTCCATGACATCGCCGCGCCTTGACTGAAGCCTTCGAGCATGACCCGCGAAGTGTCGATACACAGGTCGCCCTCGACCGTATTGATGATCTCCGTGACGAACGCCGTGTCGTTCGTGGCGTCCCACAGTCCCCCGTCCGCGGAGGGAGCGACGAAGATCGTGCTCCCCTTCGATAGATCCCAGAGCCCGAAGTACGGTCCCTCGGAGCCGCTCGCCCCCGCGACATCGGCGCCCTTACCGGTGGCCCCGTGAAGGCCAAGGATCAGCCGGTAGGGGCTGGTGTTCTTGTAGTCGTCGGGCCACCGAATGATGAATTGGCGGCTCTTCCCGGAGATCGTCAGCGTGTTCTGGGTGAAGGTCGTGTTTGAGGCGCTGTTCTTCAGGGTGGGCGCCCTTCCGCAGCCGGCGCTCATGGCGGCGCTGCCGGCGCTGCCACCGGAGGCCCCCCCGCCCGCTCCGCCTGCACTGCCCCCCGTCCCCGGTGCGCCCCCGACGGCGCTGGAGCCGCCCGACCCCATCTGGCCAGCGACGCCGCTTCCGCCGGTGTGCCCGGTCCCCGCGGTGCCTCCGCTGGCGACGGACCCGCCCGACCCAGCGTGGCCGCCGCTGCCCACCGAACCACCGGTGGCCCGGGTTCCGCCCGTCGCGGTGATGCCACCGCTTCCCGGGGTCCCGCCGCTGGAGGAGGTGCCCCCGGTTCCAGCGATGCCTCCCGTCGCGGACATTCCACCCGAGCCGGAGGTGCCTCCGGTTTCAGAACCAGGGTTGGTTCCTGAACTGCCCGAGCACCCCGTCGCCACCACCATCAGCAAGATGACCGTCGAGGAGCTGAAGCGCAAAGTCATGGTGCGAGCGGTCGAACGTTGGATGCGCATATAGGCACCTGTCCGATCTAAGGACCTCTTGTTATCGAAACATGCCGCACTTCGTGGTTTGGCGTGAGCGCGCGCTGTTCCAGCTGCGCGCGCTTGCGAATGCTCCCCCACTCAGACCGGGGCACAGCTTTCACTACCGGCTGCTAAGACTGAGAGGCTTCCGTGCGAGTGCGGCCGCGGCGGGTCCGCCGGCGGACCAACTGAACGCCCAACGCGCCGAGAAGGAGGGTGGGCAGGATCATTTCGTCGCGTGTGTCCGAGCCCACCGTGCAGCTGCAACCGGAGGAGCTGCTTTCACCCGGGGTGGCCGTCGAGCCACCGTTGCCAGTCGTCCCGCCCGACGAGCTGCCGCCACTGCCGGACGCGACGCCACCCGATCCTCCGCCGGTTGACCCAAGGTTTCCGCCGTGACCGACCGAGCTCCCGCCACTGCCGCCTTGACCAACGCCGCCGGTTCCAACGGCACCGCCGGTACCACCGCTCATGCCGCCGCTGCCGCTCACGCCGCCGCCACTGCCGCCCGCCTTGCCTCCGGCGCCGGAGTTACCCCCCGTCGCGGCACCGCCACCGCTGCCCGCCTTGCCCCCCGCCCCCGACGTGCCAGCAGAGCCGCCGGTACCTCCCATGCTTCCGCCGGTGCCTGTCGTGCCGCCGCCGGCTCCCCCCGTACTGCCGTTGCCGAAGTCTGAGTCGAACGCGACGCCGTCGAATGGAACGACGACGACCTTGGTACCGTGATTGGATCCGGCGGGAATCGAGTTGTCTTTGTCCACATCGGCCACGGCCCAGGTGATGTACATCGGGTGGCCATTCTCCAGCACCACGCCCGGTCGCTCCATCTTGTACCAGGCGGTGCAGGTGGTGGTTCCCTCGTAACAGAAGATCTTCTGGTAGTCCCGCGGAGACCACGCGTACCCGTTGTCCTTCCAGCCGGTGATGCCGTCGGGGGAATAGACGTGCCATCCGACACGATCTCCGGAGCCCGAGTAGATGATGTGGTAGGTCCCTCCGCTGCGCCAGATGTGGGGATCCTCTTCATAAGCGTAGGTTGGATTGGGTACGCCCGGTGTCGAGGTCCGCGTCGGATAGACGGTGTTGCTGTTTCGCGCCGTGTAGGTCGTCTTGGGCTGCTGCCTCACGTAATGGCCACACAGGGTGTCCGAGATCGCGAGGCCACCGTTACGCTCGGTGATCTCGAATCTGCCGTCGTCGCGCTCGACGAAGCTGATGTTGGACGCACCGACGTCGCTCTGGGGTGAACAACCCGTCCAGGGGCCATCGAGAGAGCTCGATTTGTAGACCGTGAAGGGAACGATCTCGCTGACGACGACCACGTAGCTGCCGTCCGACAGCTGGGCTGCGGAGACGTTGTGCCCCTTGTGCGAGCCGTTGTTGGTGTACACGTAGTCCTGTCGCACGTAGGGCCCGAGCACGTTGGTCTGGCTGATGGCATGGTAGGCGTCAGAGCTCGTCCACCCCGGGTTGAAGGACTGATTGCCCGAGAAGGTGCTCATGAACATGTGGTACTTGCCGTCCACCGCCTTGATGATCTCGCCGTCCCAATAGTAGTAGTCCGGGTGAACGCCTGCGCCTTTGGCGCTCTCGATGCCGTTAGAGATGTCTCGCGGAAGCACGCCCGCCACCCCCCAGGTGGCCGAGGTGAGCGGCGCGACCGTGGGAGTCGCCTGGATGTACTGCTCAAACGGCTTGGCTTGCGCAGCAGGCGCGATGCCCAGACCCAAGCCTGCCACCACGCTCGCCGCAACCGCGAGATGCTTAAGTCGGGCTGCCCACGAAGTCGCGCTCGTGGCGGGGTGCGCGGCCGTGGAGAGGGCAAAGAAGTGGCGTCGAGTAGAACCCATACCCACACCTGTCGACGCCCTTCGGATAGTGTCAAAGAAAGTCCGCGGTTGCGTAAAAAGGAGCGGATAGCCTCTTTTCCTGACAACGCAAGCGACGTACCGCCAATCGTTCTCGATGCGATCGTCGTTTCTTAGCGTCTGCGCCGTCCTGTTGGCCGTATCGGCGGCGTGCAGCTCCTCGGGGACGATGGGATCGACGACCGGAGCGGGCGGGAGCAATCCAACAGGCGGGGCGACGGCGTCGGGTGGCGCTGGCGCCAAGGGCGGGAGCTCGGGGGGCGCCGGCGGAACCCCGGCCTCGGGCGGCGCGACGGGCAGCGGAGGCGCGTCGAGCGGCGGCGCGGGCGGAACCGGTGGAACCATCGGCTCGACGGGCGGCACCGGGGCCGGCGGCGGTGGCGGGAAAGGTGGCGCGACCGGAGCAGGCGGCACCGGTGGCGCGGCCGGCACGGGCGGAACGACGGGCTCGGGCGGCAGGGCCGGAACAACGGGCTCGGGCGGCAGGGCCGGAACAACGGGCTCGGGCGGCACGAGCGCGACTGGGGGCACGGCAGGTGCGCAAGCGGGAAGCGGCGGTGGTGGTGGAGGTGCGGCGGGCTCAGCGGGATCCAGTGGAACCCTGGCGGGCACGCCGCCGATGGGTTGGAACTCGTGGAACGCGTTCGACTGCAACATCAACGAGGCGAAGATCAAGGCGGCGGCCGACGCGCTGGTCTCGAGCGGAATGAAGGATGCCGGTTATCAATACGTCGATGTCGATGACTGCTGGATGAACGGCCGGGATGCCTCCGGCAACATCCAGTGGGACACGACCAAGTTTCCGTCGGGGATCGCCTCGCTCGCGAGCTACGTGCATGGCAAGGGGCTCAAGTTCGGCATCTACTCGGCACCGAACACGGGAACCTGCCAGGGCCTGTATGGAAGCCCGGCCATGCCCTCGGTGTACGTGGGGAGCCTCGGCCACGAGCAGCAGGACGCGAAGTCGTACGCCTCCTGGAGCGTGGATTACCTCAAGTACGACGATTGCGGCGGTCCGCTGAGCGGGTTCGCGCCCATGCGCGACGCCCTGCGCGCCACGGGCCGACCGATTGTCTACAGCATCAACCCGTACAACGGGAACACGTGCGACCCGACCGGCGCGCACACCTCGACCTGCGGGCTGGACCTGCTGTCCATCGCCAACATGTGGCGCATCGGAGCGGACATCAAAGCGACCTGGGGCGACATCACGCGCCTCATCGACATCGATGCCTCGCTGTCCCCCTACGCGGGAGCTGGCCACTGGAATGACCCCGACATGTTGGAGGTCGGCAACAGCGGCCTGTCGGACACCGAGGGCCGCACGCACTTCAGTATGTGGGCGATGCTCGCCGCGCCCCTCATCGCCGGAAACGACCTGAGCAGCATGAGTGCGACCAGCAAAGCAACGCTCACCAACACCGAGGTCATCGCCGTCGACCAGGATCCGCTGGGCGAACAAGGGCACCTCGCAGCGTCTCCTGGGACGAACCTGCAAGTGTGGTCGAAGACGCTGTCCGGCACGAACGTCCGCGCGGTCGCGCTCCTCAATCGAGGAACGGCAACCGCCTCGATCACCGTGCAGTGGAGCGCGCTCGGAATCCCGACCGGCGCCGCCACCGTTCGGGACCTCTGGAGCCATACCGATCTGGGCAGTTTCAGCGGTTCCTACACGGCGTCGTCGATCCCGAGCCACGGCGTCGTCATGCTCAAGGTGACCAGCACGCCTTAGCGGAATTGCGCCACGCGACGCCTTCAACTGCAATGGACCCGGTTAAACGGGAGGCTCCGGACCGGGTGGATGTGTTGACGCGCGGCCGGAGGTCCCCGTAGCGTCCCGTGCATGAAGCGGTCGGTTGCGGTCTGGGGAACGATTGCCCTGGTGGGCTCGAGTGGCCCTCGTCCTCCGCGGGCTCTGGGACTTTCGAGGACACGCGGGCGGGGTCGGACTTAGGTCAGACTTAGGTCGCTCCCACCCAGTACATCGCCCACTTCGCGGTTCGGTTGGATCCCCATTCGCCGATCACGATCGGCTGGGTTCACGACAGAAGTGACATGCACGTCACCGTCGCTGCCGTCGCCGCCTCCCCGCGTAGAGGGCAACGAGGAGCACGATTGCGAGGCCCGCCGGGCGATCACGGCCGCCTTCATGCGTGGTGCACGAGCAACCCGCAGTGGCGTCTCCGTTGGTGTCGGCCGGCGGAGTATTTCCGCCCGTCCCGGACCCGGCTTGGCCCTCTCCGCCGCTTCCCGAGGCCGGACCGCCGGTCCCACCGAAGCTCCCCTGGGTGCCGCCAGCAGAGGCGGTCGCGCCGCCGCTCCCGCCCGCCGAGCCTCCCCTTTGTCCTGCGGCGCCGCCCGTGCCGCCTGTGCTCGCCATCGAGCCGCCGTGGCCACCCGAGCTCGTCCCCGCCAAACCGCCGGCGCCTCCGGTCCCTTGCATCGCGCCACCGATCCCTCCTGCGCCGGTTCCCGTCGTGCCCCCAGCCCCGCCGGCGTGACCCGTCTGGCCGCCGCTCGCGGCACCGCCGGTCCCCGCACCGCCGGTGCCGGAGCCGCCGTTCCCCGCGCCACCGCCCGCGCCTGAGGGCGCCGAGCCGGTCCACGCATTCTGCAGCTCCGCCAACCCCGACTGGTTCGGAACAGAAAGGACCAGGCTGGAACCGGTTCCGCTCCGGGTCGTCATGCTGTACCAGTCTCCATCCTTCAGACCGGCCCAGTAGAAGCTTCCCATGTTCCAGGCGCGCAGCTGGCTGCTCATCCCCTGGATGTAGGCCTCGAAGTAATTCGTCGGAGACTTGCTGTAGTCGAGGGAGCCGTAGCTGACTCCGTTCTTGCTGCCGGGGCTCATCGGCCCGCCCCATTCCGTGCAGACCGTACGGTCGGAGTAGTTGCCCACTTCACCCTTGAACTGGCTCACCCACTGGGACGCGCTGGTCATGGTGTCCGAGCCGAAAAAGCTGTAGTCGTGCACGGCCAGAAGGCAGCCGTCCAGAGCGCTTGCCGACCCGATGTTGGGAACATTCTGGGCGTCACCGGTCCCGTCCAGGATGACCCTGCTGTTCGGAACGGTCGGAAATTGCGTCAGCCAGCTGCTGTACAGCGAGATCAGGTCGGTCGTGCTGTACATGTTTGGTTCGTTGAAGATCTCGAAATAGGCGTTGGCGTTGCCGCCATACTTGTCGACCACCGTCTTCCACATGTTCCAAAATGCGGTCATGTCCGCCGGCTTGTTGCTCTTGGCACTGTCCCAGTAGCAAAGGATGACGCTGCCCTTGGAAAGGACGGCATCGATCGCGCCCGTGTATGTCGCCCAGTATCCTGAGACGGTCGCCTCGTTGATGGGCATGCGGACGGCGTTCGCGCCCAGCTTCGATTCGAACTGGGTCATGACGCTGGTTCCCGTCGCCAGAGCCGAGCTGTAGGTGTCGGACGAAGAGAGACCCGAAACGTAGAGAACGCCAGACTGGAAATTGTCTCTCGAATCGGCCCAGTTCACGCCTCGAAACTGATTGGTCGTCGCCGAAGCACCTGCTGCGCCGAGGCAGATCGCGATCACTAGTAGGGCGCCTGTTCTGTACATGCTTCGGTCTCCAGGTGAGTGGTCGACGTGACAGCTCCGCAGTGCACGACCTCACGATCTGTCGTGATTTGCGGGGATCGATCATCTGTAACTGTCGCGAGACTTACGCTCGTGCGCTAGAAACGTGATGCGTCGTAATCCACCGCCTCAGCGACCGAGCCGAGTATCGAGTCCGCCCTATGCCCCGCGAACGATCTGTCCAGCGGTTCGCAGCCGTCATCAGCGATTAGCCCAAAGCTTCTTACAACCTTCTTACGAGGACCTCCTTACAAGGACCTCGATCCGCGTCCTCAGCACCGTCGGAGGGGAGCGACTTTCGCGAAGAGATTTATGAGCTTACAGTTGCGGGGTGGACGGGACTTGAACCCGCGGCCTCCGGCGTGACAGGCGGGAGAAGGCATTTTCTGGTGATTCCGGCTGAAACGAATCGCCAGGATTTCAGCTATTTACAGCTTCAAACGACACGAAGCGTTTCGAGCAGAATCGCCAGAAAATGCAAAATCGTAGATGGGGAGTAGATGAAAATGGAGCCCGGATCCGAGTCGAAACGTACGACGGGGCATGGTGGCCGGCGGGCCTGGTCCCGCGGCAGGCGCAAACGTCGAATCGTGGCGGGCCCCGGAGAAGCTTCCAGGGACAGCATGAAGGTTACGCGACGCCCTGACGCTCACGGCTGGTAGCGGGCGACCGCGATCGCGGTCGTCACGACGTTACCGGGGAGGT
>JADGRB010000169.1 GCA_017881315.1 Pseudomonadota bacterium | reverse complement strand
AATCGGACAGGTCGTACGTTCGGCTGCAGGCCTGGCACTTCAAGGTCCGCCGGCGATCGCTGGACGGCAAGAGGACCCACCAACGCAATCCGACGGGCTTCCCGCAGTGCGGGCAGCTGTCTTTCGATCGGGTGGACGGTTCATTGGTCATGGTTGCCTCTGGAATGGCCGAGTCTAACAGGGTCATCGCACCATCCGGATGGCAAAGACCGGAAAGATTGGAAAGCCGAACGACCGGCGTGTGTTCCGCGCCGGTCGTTCGGTTCTTTCGTTTTTCGCGTTCAGTTGCGGACCGTCGTCTCGTTCTTTCCGTCCGGTCCGTCCGGTCCTTTCGGTCCGTTCTTGCCGTCCTTGGTCTCGCTGTCGGTCTCGACGCGCGCCGTGCGAACGACCGACTCCACCCCCTTGAGGCGTGCCAGGCTGTCGCGGGCGTGGTCGCTCTCCATCTCGACCGCCTTGCCGTAGGCGTCCCGCGCCTCCTCGAGGCGATCCAGCTGCTCGTACGCCATGCCGAGGTTGTTCCACATGTAGCCCTCGACCGGCTCGAGCTCGACCGCCTGCTCGAGCGCGTCGACCGCCTGCTCGAAGCGTTTCTCGTAGATCAGCGCCAGCCCCAGGTTGTTCTGGGCGTATGAGCTGCGCGGATTCAGCTCGACCGCTTTTTCGAACGAGCCGATTGCGTCCTTGCGCTTGCCCATCTGGAGCTGCACGCGCCCGAGCGTGTTCCACGCGCCCGACCGTTTCGGCGTGTGGAGCACCGCGATCTTCGCGAGCTTGAAGGCGCCCTCGGTGTCACCCCCGATGAGCTTCTTCCGCGCGCCTGTGAGCGCGCCCTCGGGCCCGGCATCGTCGTCGGTCTCGACGCTGGGCTTTCCGCCGCCCACCTCCGTTTCGATGTTTGGCTTCGGTGGCAGGACGGCCACCGGAGGAGGTGGCGGCAGCTCGGTCGGCTTCGGCGGATCGGCCGAGACGACGGGGCTGACCTTTTGCGCGGGCGTGGGCGACGGGACGTCCTCGCACGCGGTGACGGTGGTGGCCAAGGTGACTGCGATCAGGACTCTCTGGATGCGGGATGAGTTGGACATTTGGAATGTCTCCTTTCACCGGAGACCAAATTGCAGCCGATGTGCCAGCGCGGATCGCCGCTCGCGACGCGCTATTCGCGGCGTTCCACCGGCCACGCGCTCTGCGAGATGCAGAACGTAGAGCCGCTTCTACGTTTTGAGTGGGGGCACGGGGTTTGCTGTTATCCTCAATTTATGAGGCGAGATCGCAGACTCCCGAACCCGGTTGCCCTGCTCGCTGCGCTCGTTGCCGTCGGCGCGTTCGCGGCTTGCGGCTCTGTTACCGGCAACGTCAATGATGCCGGCGGCGGGTCGGCCGGCGCGGGTGGTGGTCACGCGGGCGCGGGCGGCGGATCGACGGGCGCGGGCGGCGGCGGGGCCGGTGAGGATGGTCATGCGGGTGCGGGCGGCGGCGCCGCCGGCGGCGGTGCCACAGGCACGGCCGGTCGCGCGGGTACGGCGGGCGCGGGCGGTCGAGCAGGCACGAGTGGTGGCATGGCCGGCGCGGGCGGCAAGGCAGGTACCAGTGGTGGCATGGCCGGCGCGGGCGGCAAGGCAGGTACCAGTGGCGGCGGGGCCGGCACGGTCGGGACGGCAGGTACCAGTGGCGGCACGGCCGGCGCGGCAGGTACCAGTGGCGGCACGGCCGGCACAGTTGGCGCGGCCGGCACGGACGGGAAGGCCGGGGCAGGCGGAGGCACAGGCGGCGCTGGTGGGGGCAGCCAATGCTCGCCGCCCTGCACCGGCAACATGCTCTGCTGCTCCGAGCCCAATCACGGGGTCACCGATGGTGGATCGCTGTCCCACTTCGTCTGCGAGACGCCGACCACCGCCGGCACCTGTCCGCTCTTGCCGTAGCCTCCAGCCGCAGAATTTCATGGCGGGTTGAGCCGCGGAATGCCGCTCCGGGTACTTCTCACCCGTGATTCTGCTCTTTGTCGTCGCGGCGGCCGCCATCGTCCTACTGGGCGTTCGCGCGCGCGTCCACGACGGGGGCGGGCGAGGCGCCGGCATCTGCATCCGGCGGGTGGCCGTGCGCCGGAACGAAGACGGCGACCGGTAGCGCGCGCCGCGGCGACTCCGTAGCGGCTCCCCCAGCTCCCGAGCTCCCGAGCTCCCGAAACTCGGGTGAGCTTCGAGCGTGAGATCGCGGCACTTCGGTGAACGGGAACACATTCCCCCTGGAGACCTCATGCGCCGCAACTACGCCCAGCTCGCCTTCGCCATGGCAGGTCTCGCGTTCGTCGGGTGTGCGCAAAGCCAATCCGGCGAGAGCGACGGTGGCAGCACGAGCGGCGCGGCCGGTCGGGGCGGAACGACGGGAGGCGGGGCCGGCAGCAATGGATCCGCGGGAACCGGTGCCGCGGGCACGCTGGGCGCGGCCGGCTCGACGGGGGGCAGCGGCGTGACGGGAGGGGCGGGCGCGATCGGCGTCGCCGGTACCACCGGCACGACCGGAATGGCTGGCACCAGGGGTGGCGGGGGATCCAGCGGAATGGCCGGGACGACGGGTGCGGCCGGCACGTCGGGCGTCGCGGGGAACACCGGTGCCGCGGGCCGCGGCGGTGCGACGGGCGCCGCCGGAACAAAGGGGATGGCCGGGACGACCGGGGCCGCCGGGACGACCGGGGCCGCCGGGACGACCGGAGCCGCCGGCATGAGCGGCGCTTGCGACATGGGAACGACGACGACGGTCTGGGCGAGCAACTGCGCGACCACGGCGGCCGCCTCTTCAACCTGCGTGGCCGGGACCTGGACGGACCCGGGCTCGACGACGGGCGATCCGCTCCAGTGCGAAAGTGCTCACTTTGCGGTGCATTCCCCGGCGGGCACGATCACGGCCGCGCAATGCACCGCCGCCACCGACGAGCTCGAGAAGGCCATCTGGCCGATGCGTTTCGGCAGTCCGATGTTCGAACCGGAGCCGTTCTGCAAAACGGCGAACAAATCCAAGGTCAGCATCGTCATTCACAGCGACTACGGCCTCACGGGCGGCTGTTGGGGCAACGGCTTGCCCGGCATGTGGGTCGGTCCTGGCGCGACGGCCGACCATTGGGGGCTCGCCCACGAATTCACCCACGCCTGGCAATGCAGCGTCGGGACCGGCCTCAACTGTGGCAGCGGTCAAAATCTGTGCGGCTGGATCTACGAGAGCCACGCCAACTGGTCGGCGCAACAGCTGCCCGAGTACCACGCGTCGAACGTGCACTGCTCGGAGATGTCGGTCAACGCGCCGCACCTCTATCTGGGCTCGACCCGCGACCGCTACTGCAACTGGCAGTTCATGGAGTATCTGAAGGACAAGTATTGCTACCAGGCGGTCAACGACATCTGGCTCGCCTCGCCCGCCAGCAACGATCCCTTCAACAACATCATGTCCACCCGCGGCTGGACCGTCAGCCAGCTCAACGACTTCTTCGGTGAGTGGGCGATGCACGACGTGACCTGGGACTACCAGGATCCGGCACCCGAGAGCACCGCGGGCGGCAACCAGGGGTTGCTCTACCGCTCCAACTATGGGCTCATCACCGACAAGTCGAAGACCGAGCGCCGCATTCGGACGGTGACGCTCGACCCGCTCGATAGCAGCTATGCCACCAACCGGCGCTTCGTGTCGCCGTCGGGATGGGCGCCGCAGCGCTGGGGGTACAACATCGTGCGCCTCTACCCGGACGCCGGGGCCACCAGCGTGACGGTAACCTTCCGTGGCGTCATGCAGAGCGGCGCCAACCCGGACTTCCGCTGGGGGCTGGTGGCGACCGACTCCGGGATCGCCAAACCACGCTACAGCGCGATCCAAAAAGGCACCGACGCGCAGCTCACCTTCTGCGTCGCCTCCGGTGAGTCGCTGTTCTTGGTCATCGCCGCCACACCCTCGGTGCAACAGCACATCGTCTGGGACCAGCTCTACAACACGATCTATCGCTATCCGTACATGATTCAGCTGGCCAACGCCTGGCCCGACGGTTGGCAGGGGGGAACCCAGGCGGCCTGTCCTTCGGGGCTCACACGCGTCGCCAACGGCGGCGGCTGCGGACCGTCGAGCCTGGCCTCGACGGTCTACGTCGGCCCCTACGCCACCGTGCTCACCGGGACGACCGTGAGCGGCACGGCGCGCATCGTCGATCACGCGACGGTCGTGGCGGGCACGGTGTCGGGTGGGACCGTCGGAGCGTTGAGTATGATCGGCAGCACCTCGACCCCCTATAACGCAAACCCGTTCACCGTGAGCGGCTCGGCGAACATCCAGACTACCTTCATGCCGCTCGGCTGGTTCGAAGGCGGGCAGTCCGCCACCGGCACGTCTTCCCTCGTCGGCGACATCGAATTCCGGGGCCAGGGGTTCAGCGTCGCGAGCGGCACCTACTTCGGCTACGTCGACAACACGGTCAACCCGGCCACCGGCACGACCGACGTGACGCTGGCGCCCCCATACACCTGGCGGCCCTGAGGGCTTTTACGACGGCGGATGACACCGGCCATCCGCCGGGGGTGGCATCGATGCTACCTTCCGTCGCATGAGCCAACTCGCCCGATTCGCTCGGATCCCGCTGCGATCCTGGTTGCCCGGCGGCTTCGCTCGCATCCGGCTCGCGGCGGTCGTCCTGGCCCTGGCGGGTGGTTGTCATGGGGAGCCACGCGCAGTCTTCGCGAGGCTCGCCGAGGCGCGGCTTCTGGCGGCGGATCTGCGGATTCAATTCAGTCGGGAGGTGGACGCGTCGAATCGCGCCGTGATGGCCGATACCGACGCGGCCTCCATCGCGTTCGCCCACGAAGCGGCCCAGGCGACCGAGAGCGTCGAGGGCGACGCCGGCCGCCTCGCGGAGCAGCTTCGTGGCCTCGGCTTTCCGAACGAGACCCAGATATTCGACGAGTTCGCCGGCCACTGGCTGGAATACCGCAAGCTCGATCGCACGATCCTCGACCTCGCCGTGGAGAACACCAACCTGAAGGCGCAGAGCCTCTCCTTCGGTCCCGCCAGCGAGACCGCCGACGGGTTCCGGGATCTCCTCGCGACGGTGGCCCGCGCCACGCCGGCCAAGGACCGCTGTCGTGTCGAGGCGCTGATCGGGGAGGCGGTGCTGTCGGTGCGCGAGATCCAGGTGCTGCACGCCCCGCACATCGCCGAGCCCGACGATGCCGCGATGGCGCGCATGGAGAAGCAGATGGCGGACCTGGAAGCCGGCGCCCGCGGGGCGCTGCACGGGTTGTCGAAGCTGGTTGCGCCGGGCGCCCGCGCGGCGCTGGCGTCCGCGATCGCGTCGCTCGATCGCTTCGTCGACCTGTCGAAGAAGATCGTCGCCCTTTCGCGCCGCAACACCAACGTCCGGTCGCTGGCGCTCTCGCTGACCGGGAGACCTCCCCTCACGGCCGCCTGCGACCGCAGCCTGCGCGCGCTCCAGGAAGCACTGGCCAAAGAAGCCTCTACCGCGACGAGGTGAGAGCTCGATACAGGTCGCGTCCCGTGCCAGGGGGGATCTGGGTATTCCGGGTTATATTGGCCCGCCTGGGAGGCCGCTACCGACATGCGTCACGTGCTTCCATCAAGGGCCAATCAAAGTGTCGCTAGCTATTCGATTCCGGTTAGCTTTCTTACGTTCGATTGCGGTCCAGTATTTCGTCGAAACAGACGAAACTACAGGGCGGTGGGGGCGCAGTGACCGAAGCTGACGAAACCAATCCACTGGTGGGCCAGCTGCTGGATGGCCGTTACCAGATCGTACGAGAGATCGCCGTCGGTGGCATGAGCACGGTCTACGAGGCGATCCACGTGAAGATCGGACGGATCGTCGCGATCAAGGTCCTCCACCGAGACATGGCGGGAGATCCCGAGCTGGTCGGGCGGTTCCTCAACGAGGCGCGGGCGGTGGGAACGTTCGGGCATCCCAACATCGTGGCGTCCACCGACTTCGGCGAGCTGCCCGGCCATATTCCCTATCTGGTCCTCGAGTATTTGCAGGGGCGCACGCTGAGCGACGACATCGCGACCCACGGACCGCTGCCGGTGCGGCGCGCCGTGCGCATCGCGTTTCAGATCGCCTCTGCGCTGCACGCCGCGCACGCCCGCGACGTCATCCACCGCGATCTGACCTCCTCCAATATTTTCCTCATCGAGAACGATGGCAATCCGGATCACGTCAAGGTGCTCGACTTCGGAATCTCGAAGTTCCTGACCGGGAACGAATCCGGTCCCAAGACGCGCCGCGGTCTGACCATGGGTACGCCGGAGTTCATGGCCCCCGAACAGATCGCCGATCCGCAGTCGGTCGACCGGCGCGTCGACATCTACGCGCTGGGCGTGATCATGTTTCACATGCTGCAGGGCCACCCCCCTTTCGGCGGGGTGCCCCTGCAGTCGCTGCTCACGCAGATCGTGGTCGACCCGCCCATGCCGATCGATCGCGACGACCTTCCGGAGGGAGTTCGGGCGATCGTTTCCAAGGCGCTGGAAAAAGATCCCGCCGATCGCTTCCCCACCATGCAGGCGATGGGAACCGAGCTGGCGCGCTTCGGCTCGCGCGTGTTCACGACCGGTGAGCTGCCGGCCTCTTTCGAAGACCCCAGCGCGGGGCTGGCCCCGAGGACGCACGCCAGCTCGGGATCGAGGAGGCCCCGCACCTCGAAGACGCCGGTCGCGGCCAAGTCCCGCCTGGGCCTGATCCTTGCGGTCGGGGTCGGGGTCCTCGTCCTCGTGGGGGGCGTCCTGGTGATGTCGCGTCTGCGTCCGGGCACCACCGCGCCGGCGCCGGCACCCACATTGGCGCCGGGCCCGACCGCGGCGATCGCGCTTCCGCCGGCCCCGGTGTCCAGCAAGCCGCCGCTTCTCGTGGACCCGCAGCCGGTTCACGTCGAGGTCAGCTCGCCGACGCGGGAGGCGCGGGTGACCATTCGTGGTCGGACGCATCCGCTGCCGTTCAGCCAGGACGTCAAGCCCGGCTCGCAACCCGAGGTCGTCGAGTTGACGGCGCCGGGACGAGAAGGCAAGCGCTTCTGGATCACCTTCGATCGTCCGGCCAAGCTGGCGGCGGAGCTGCCGACCGGACGCGGCGTGATCCAGGCCAGCGAGGAGGAGACGATGTTGGCCCTGGGCGATCCGCCCGGCGACGCCCCCGGCGACGCAGCTCCCGGTGGCGCTGATCGAGGTGCCTCGGGAGCACCCAGGCGATCGGGCCACCATTCCAAGACCTCCGGCGGACCGACATCCGGCGGATCCGAGCTCGCGAAGGGGGGCGCTCCCAAGCTCGCTCCGTCGGAGTCGGCCTTCGCGTCGCAACCGGTCGCGGCGCCGCCCGTGGCCTCGCCGACGAAGATCGCGGAACCGCCGGCCGAGATCGCGGCGCCCGCCACAGCGGCCGTTGCGCCCGCCGCGGGCAAGACCAAACCGAACCCGCCGGCGGCGACGGTCACGGCCCACGCACCGGCGCAAACCGGCCTCGATCCCGCCAAGACCCAGGCGGTCGTCCGGAGCCACCTGCCGGAGATCCAGCGCTGTTACGAACGGGGAAGGATGGATGACGCCGAGCTCAAGGGGCGGGTGACGATGCGGATCTCGGTCTCCGTCAGCGGCGCAGTCTCGGCGGCCACGGTGGAGAGCTCAACGCTCCACAGCGGCTCGGTCGAGGGGTGTATGGAGGGTGCTGTCCTCGGTTGGAAGTTCCCCGTGCCCGTCGGAGGGCCCGCGGTTATTTCTTATCCGTTCAATCTCCATTAATGTTCTCGGATCGTGCGCGCCCCCCTGCCGATCGGGTCTGTCGTGGTGGTCCTTCTCTGTGCCGGCGGCGGCCTGCGCGCGCAAACGCCCGCGGATGCGCCGCCGCCCGCTGCCGTCGCCCCGCCGAACCCGGCGGGGGAGGTCCAGCGGTTCGAACCGGCCGAGGTGACCGAATCGCGTCCGGCGGTCCTCCCGCCCGCCGCCCCCACCGCCCCCACCGCCCCCACCGCCCCCGAGCTGCCGCCGCTGACGATGGACGAGATCGCCGTCGCGACCACCAACAGTCGGGTGACCATGAATGTTTTCGGCGACAGCGCCTTCAAGGTCGACTCGGTCACCTCCGGTAAGCCGGCGTTCGTGCTGGGGCCTCTCGACCTCTTGCTCACGGGACGATCCGGCAACCTGATGGCGCTCTCCGAGATCGCCCTCGAGACCGGCGACGACGGGGCGATCGGCATCGACCTCGAGCGGGGGTTCGTGGGATGGCACGCCGAGACCTTCTCCATCGACGCCGGGCGCACACACACCGAGCTCGGCTACTGGAACAACGCGTTCCACCACGGCCGCTGGTTGCAGATGCCCGTCGATCGGCCGCGCGCAGTTCTGTTCGAGGACGAGGGCGGAATCCTCCCCATTCACTCGATCGGCGTGACCGGACGCTGGCGAGTCCTCACCGGCGAGCATCAGCTGGAGCTGATGGCGGCGATCGGAAACGGACGCGGCGTCATCGTGGACAACCTGCAGCTCGATCGAGATGACAACCTGTTCAAGTCGCTGCTGCTGAAGATCGAAGCCAAGGGGTTCGGAGCGCGCGAGCTGCGCGTGGGGCTCTCCGGCTTCTACGATCGCATCGCGCCCGAGCCGGCCACCGACGCCGCGGGGGGCGCGACGCGGCCGGCCCTGCCGGATCAGACGATCACCGAGCTCATCAGTAACGCCTACCTCGCCTATCGGGGCTCCGACCTGACGGTGATCGCCGAAGCCTTCGACATCCTGCACACGGCGACGGGCGGACACTGGAACACGTTCGACGGGTTCGGCCTCGTCGCCTATCGATTCGGGACGCTGGTGCCCTACGCGACGTTCGAGGTCCGATCCGGCGACATCGCGCAGGACCCCTTCTTCTTCCCCGATCCGACCGCCCCGTCGGCCATCCTGGGGAAGTTCGAGGAGGCGACGGCGGGGCTTCGCTGGGACCTCAATACCTGGAGCGCGCTCAAGATCGAATACCGGCCGACCTGGATCGTTGCCACGAAGTCGTGGGACCAGCGGGAGATGATCGACTGGACGTTCGGCCTCTGAGCTTCCGGACCTTCGTTCCGAGCTAGGCCGCCTCCGGGCCTAGCCGCTGTATTGGCCGAGCAGTCGGCCCTGTGGATCGAGGAACACGATTCGCCCGTCGTGGATGATGTGGGAGCTCTCGTTCATGATCCGGACGCCCAGGAGACCCGCCAGCTCGCGCGTCTGCTGGTCGTTTCCGCGCAGCAGGTGCCAGTCCGCGGGCAGCCCCCGGGTCGCCTTGAAGCGGCGCAGTTGTTCGGGCGTGTCGTTCGACGGATCCAGCGTGACCAGCACGAAGGTCGCGGGGCGTCCCTGGCGCCGAAAGCTGTCGCCGAGGCGGAGGAGCTTGTCCACGGTGAGAGGGCAGGTGGTCGTGCAGGAGGTATAGACCAGCGTCACGACGAGCAGGGTGCCGCCCCAGCGTGAGAGCTGGACCGGCGCTCCCCGCTCGTCGGTCCAGATCCACGGCTGTGCGAAGAGAGAACGGGAGCGATCCGCGACGGCATCGGCGCGCGTCGGCGGATTGCTGGTGTCCGGGCTGGGGGTGCGCGGTCCGGGACGCGCCGGGACACAACCGCTCGACGCCACCATCAGGAAGCAAGCGAGCGGGTGGTGAAGCGCTCGGGCCACCTGTCCATGTTACGTCAAAACCGAAACGGGTTCCGACTTCGGGGCACGGGCCGCCCGCTCCCAGGACCTCGCGTCAGTTCCGCAGGTATGGAGCGAGGCCGATGTTCTGCGTGCGCATGGCGCTGGTGATGAAGCCCGCGATCTTCACCGCCCCGGCGGCGTTGGTGTGCGTCTGGTCGGTCCCGAGCGCGTGGTACGGCTGCCAGCCGTTCGAGCCCATCTGGTTGTACCAGGCGGTGGTGATGGAGGTCAGATCGATGTAGGCCACGTTCTGGGCGGTCGCGACCGCCTGCATGTCCGCCGAGTGCAAGCTGGACTGGTCGGTCAGCGTTCCGCCGCTGAAGGTCGCGCGCGCCGGGGGCGAGATCAACACCGGCGTGACGCCCTTGGCCTTGGCGTCGGTCACCATCTGCGTGATGTTCGCCTGGAACTGGGCCGAGGTCACGGGGGCCTTGTCGTTGTGACCAAATTGAATGAGCACCCAGTCGCCCGAAACCATCGCGGCCTTCACCGCTCCCCATTCGGCGCCGCTGCCCAGAAAGCTCCCGGAGCTCTCCCCGCTGTCGGCGTAGTTGGCGACGTCGATCGGCGGCGCAAAGAATTGCGGCAGCATCTCTCCCCAACCCGCATAGTCGGTGTCGGTCTGATCGCAGCCGGTGGAATCGCTGGCCACGTAGACAATGACCGGTTTGGTCGCCGCAGTGACCAGCGCGTAACCAATGGCGGAGATCTGCAATGAAGCGCTGGTCGGCCCCGAGAAGAACAGATCCAATCCCGGGTAGCCGGCCGCCACGTTCTCGGTTGGCTGTCCCTCTTTGGCTCGGACGTTCACGACGAACGAATAGGTGATGGATTGACCCGCCGTGGTCGCCACCAGGCCCGTGAGCTCCCGGTTCGTTTCCGCGTTGATCTCGGTCTGGCCGGCGGTGGCGCCCCCGAGGACGACCGTCACCAGGTA
>JADGRB010000419.1 GCA_017881315.1 Pseudomonadota bacterium | reverse complement strand
GCCAGCGCCAGCACGACCGGGATCGCAATTAGTAAGCTACGTTGAGAATTCATGGTCGCCTAGAGTGGCTGAAAAGAAGCGTCACGACCAGTCCCGCCGAAGCGGCCGTCCCTTTCCCGAAATCATTGGTGCGCGGAGCGTCAGCCGGGCGGCCGGCCCAGTGCGCGGAGCGTCAGCCGGGCGGTCCAGCGCAATGCGCGGAGCGTCAGCCGGGCGGCCAGGCCAGCGCGCGCCCGCCAAGCAGGTGAAGGTGGACGTGGTGGACGGACTGGCCGGCGTCGGGACCGGCGTTCATGACCACCCGGAATCCGCCCGCGGCGAGGCCACTTTCGCGCGCGCGTTTGGCGGCGACCACCATCAGTTGGCCGTAGAGCTCCACATCTTCGGATGCCCCATCGGCGAGCGTCGCGATGTGGCGGAGGGGAATCACCAGCTCGTGCAGCGGCGCCTTGGGGCCGATGTCCTTGAAGGAGAGCACCTGGTCGTCGCGGTAGGTGATCTCGGCCGGGATCTGGCCCGCGATGATCTTGCAGAAGAGACAATCGGTCGCCGGTGTGGTCATGGGGCTCGTCCTCGTGGTCGTTTGTTCGCCGTCGTCTAGGAGACCAGCTTCAGCAGCCTGGCGCGCGTCTCGGCGAAGGGCGCGGCCTCGTCGGTGCGCTGGTGCAGAAAGGCGTTGATGGCCGGGAGGCGTGCCATCGCTTCGTCGGTGAGCGGATCGGCGCCGCGCTGGTAGGCGCCAAGCAGGATCAGATCGCGCTGGCGTTCGTAGGCGGCCAGGAGCTCGCGGAGGCGCGCGGCGGCGGCCCGGTGCTCCGGATCGGCGACGACGCTCATGAGGCGCGAGAGCGATGGCAGCACGTCGACCGCCGGCCACTGGTTGCGTGCCGCGATCTCGCGCGAGAGGATCACGTGGCCGTCCAGGATGCCGCGCACCTCGTCGGCGATCGGCTCCTCCATGTCGCCCCCCGCGACCAGGACCGTGTAGAGCGCGGTGATCGATCCGTGCGCGTCGTTTCCGGTCCGCTCGAGCAGGCGCGGGAGCAGCGCGAAGACGCTGGGCGGGTAACCCTGGCGCGCGGGCGGCTCGCCGGCGGCCAGGCCCACCTCGCGCTGGGCGCGCGCGACGCGGGTCACCGAGTCGAGCATGAACAGCACGCGCTTGCCCCGCTCGCGGAAATATTCGGCGATGGCCGTGGCGACGAACGCCGCCTTGAGCCGCACCAGGCTGGGCGCGTCGCTGGTGGCGCAGACCACCACCGAACGCGCGCGCCCCGCCGGGCCCAGGGACTCCTCTAGAAAGTCGACCACCTCGCGACCGCGCTCGCCGACGAGCGCGATGACGTTGACCTCGGCCTCGGTCTGGCGCGCGATCTGCCCCATCAACGTCGACTTGCCCACGCCGGACCCGGCGAAGAGGCCGATGCGCTGCCCTTCTCCGACGGTGAGGAGCGCGTCCAGCGCGCGCACGCCGAGCGCCAGGGGTCGGCTCACCCGCCGGCGCGACAGCGGATCGGGCGCGGCGCGATCGACGGGCCAGGGCTTTCCGCCGGCGATGGGACCGCCGCCGTCGATCGGTTGGCCGAGCCCGTCGAGCACCCGGCCGAGCACGCCGTCACCGATCGCGATCGAGAGCGGCCGGCCGGTCGGCGTGACCAGCGAATCGGGGCCGATGCCGGCCAGCTCACCGAGTGGCATCAGCACCACCTCGTCGCCGCGAAAGCCCACCACCTCGGCCCGCAGCTGCGCTCCCCCGGCGGCGGGATCGGTCTCGATGGTCAGAAGCTCGCCCACCCGAACGCCGGGCACGCTGGCGCGGATCACCAGGCCCGTCACCTCGGTGACCCGGCCGGATTCGCGGCGCGGCGCCGCCGTGTCGAGACGGGCCAGCGCCCGACCGAGATCGAACGCGCCGCCGGGATTCGCCCCTTCAGCCACCGCGCGCCCCCCCGGTCAGCGCGCGCTCGAGCGCGGCCAGCTGAGCCTCCAGCCGCGCGTCGACCCGCCCCTGCGGCGTCTCGATCACGCAACCGTGGCGCCCGACGCTGTCGTCGGCCAGAAACTCCAGCGCGGCCCCCGCCGGCGCGCGCGCCGCCAGCGAGGTCCGGCGGCTCTCGACGGTGGCGAGATCGTCGGGGTGGAGACGCAAGCGGACCACGCCGGCGCCCGGACGGCAGACGGCCAGCGCCTCGCCCACGATCTCGGCCATGACCTCCGGGGCGAGAGTGACCGCGCGGCCCACGATCTTCTCGGCCATCTTGGTCGCGAGGGCGATGGCCGCCACCTTGGACAGGTCGGCGAGGCGGGTCGCCTCCGCGCGCGCCGCGGCCAGCGTCAGCACGGTTTCGGCCAGCCCCTCGGCGCGCCCGGCTTCGAGACCGTCCCGTCGCGCCGCTTCGCGCACCGCTTCAGCCTCGCCCCGGATCGCGTCGGCCTCCGCGCGCGCGATCGCGACCAGCGCGGCGGCCTCGGCGCGCGCGTCCAGCGTGACCTTGGGAACGACGTGGCCGAAGCCCTTGACGATGCGGCCCGCGCTCACCGGGCCGACTCCCCGGCGTAAGCCAAGAGGCGTCGCCCGCGGGACGGTGACAACCTCTGGGCGATGGCCTGGACGGCGGCGCTGCCCTCTGCCGCGAGCAGGCCGGCCAGCGAACGCGCCCCGAGATCCCAGGCCATGGCCACGTTCGTCGGATTGGCCGCCGGGTTGGCGGCCGCCGTCGCGGCGACCAGGCCGCGCGCATCTTCCCGCCCGTCGTTCGGTCCAGGCCGGGCGGCGGTATCTAGCACCAGCCGCGCCTGCCGCCCACCCAGGCCTGCCGCGGCCCGGGCGATCACGGCCGCCGGCGCGCCCTGCAGCGAAACGCCGAGCGCCTCCGCGCCGCGCAGCTCGATGGTCTCTTCGAGCGCCGCGAACGAAAGCGCCAGCAGGGCCTGCGCCTGCGATCCGGCTGGCACACCCGGACCCGTCATCGGCACCAGCCCGGCGAACACGGCGCGGCGAAGCTCGGTGAGCCCGGCGGGCCCCAGGGTCGGCGCGGGACTCTTCGAGGTCTCTCCGCGCTCGCTCAGGATCTCGTCGGCGACCTGCCGGACCGCGATCGGCAGACCGTCGACCACGGCGCGAATGACCGCCGCCGATTCGGGCGCCATCCGTTCGCGCAACCAGCCGGGATGGACCCGCTCGAGGCCGGCCGGCACCGGTGCCCGCACCAGCGAGAGCAGGGACGCCAGCGCTGCGGCGCGGCCAGAGCGAGTTTCAGCAGAAAGTGCCTCTAACGCGGCCCGGCACCGCACCCCCGGGCCGTCCCCAAAACGGGCAGCAGCGTCTTCGGGCGGCATCCGGGCCAGCAGAGCGCCCAGGACCAGGCCCTTTTCTTCGAGAGGAAGCGCCGCCACCAGCGGATGCACGGCCGCATCATCGGTTGGGCTTGGCCCTGGTTGCAACCACTTGCGCGGAGGCCCCCGGCCGGGTACACCTGCCGCCCCATGTCCGTAACGTCCATTCCCGAAATTGCAAGCCCGCCCGAAAAGGCGCTCCGAAAGGACGTGCGGAACATTGCCATCATCGCGCACGTCGATCACGGCAAGACCACGCTGGTCGATGGCTTCCTGCGCCAGGCCGGTCAGTTCCGCACCGGCGAGGTGATCGCCGACTGCGCGATGGACTCGAACGATCTCGAGCGCGAGCGAGGCATCACGATCCTCTCCAAGTTCACCGCCATCACCTGGAAGGGGACGCGCATCAACATCGTCGACACGCCGGGCCACGCCGACTTCGGCGGCGAGGTGGAGCGCGTGCTCAAGATGGTCGACTCGGTCTGCCTGCTGGTCGACGCCTTCGAGGGCCCGATGCCGCAGACCCGCTTCGTGACCCGCAAGGCGCTGGCGCTGGGCCTGCGGCCGATCCTGGTGGTCAACAAGGTCGACCGCGTCGGATGCGACCCGGAAGGCACCGTCGACGCCACCTTCGATCTGTTTTGCGCGCTGGGCGCCACC
>JADGRB010000418.1 GCA_017881315.1 Pseudomonadota bacterium | reverse complement strand
GTCGCCTGGTACGACACGCGCGTCGATCCCGTCCTCAACAGAAAGACTCAATACTTCTACGCCCGCTCATCGAACGGAGGCATCTCCTTCGAGCCGAACACTCTCCGCTTGTCAGTATTCATGTTTGTTGACCTCCAAGATCTCAAGCAGTCCGACTTCACCTGTCTCTCGCTCTACGTAGATTGCCCGGTAGGCTCTGTTCAACCGCACCGATCTCTGTCCTTGGCGTTTGCCCTTCAAGGGCTCGTCATGAAAGCCCTTGTGCTTGCGCGTCTCTCGGATCCCGCTCTCCTCGACCAGCGCGACCCAGATCCTGAACTTGCGAGCGATCACATCGGGCACGCAATCGAGGTCCTTGTCGACGTCTCTGCCCCACGTGACCTTGGTCAATCATCTCTATTTACTGCTATAAGCAGTAACAGTCAAGGGGCCGCCCCTGCACAGCCAAACACAGATGCTTGTTCGTGGCTTTTGGGCGAGGATGTTGTCAAGAGATGGCTGTGACGCCTCGCAAGAAGGGTGGTGTGGGACCCACCTCGCAGGACCGCCCGAAGCGACTGTTCCGTCCGACTGTCGACGACCTTTTTCCGGCCAACGCGCTGCCCACGGCAGAGGAGATGGACGAGCTCGGCCGGTTTGCGGATCGCGTGGCGCAAGGCCGAGAACGCCTCAAATACATCAAGCTCTAGGCTCGCCTCGCCGTCCTACCCGACCCAGGTCTTCCAGATCTCCGGGGCGAAGCCGACGGTGGCGCGGCCGTCGCTGCGGACGATCGGGGTGCGCAGCAGGAGCGGGTCCTCGACCAGCATCTGCTCGATGCGCGGGCCGGTCGGCGCCGCGTAGGCCAGGCCCTTTTCCAGGTATCGCTTGCCGCCGCGGTCGATGAGCGCCTCGATGCCGCCCACGCGCGCGGCCACGTTGCGCAGCTCGCCGGCGGCCATCCCCTTCTGCGCCAGGTCGACCATGTGCAGCTTGATGCCTCGCTCCTTGAAGTACCGCTCGGCCTTGCGCGTCTCCGCGCACTTCTTGGTTCCGAAGAGCTGAACGTTCACGCCCGGCAGATTACGCCCGCGCGACAACCGCCGTCACGCGGAGGTCGGCCTCGGCCCGCAGGGCTCACGCGACGCGCTTGCGGCGGAGCTTCTCGACCAGCGTCGTGCGGTTCAGGCCCAGGAGCTCGGCGGCGCGGTTCTTGTTGCCCCCGGTGCGCTCGAGCGCCTCGCCGATCATCCGCTCCTCGACCGCCTCCAGCATGGCGCGCAGGTCGGTGCCGTCCTCGGGCAGGCCGGCGATCGGCGTCGCTTTCGGGGTCAGGCTGCGCGGCGTGCGGATCTGCGGCGGCAGATCGGCGACCGCGATGAAGCCCTTGCCCTTGACGACCACCACCCGCTCGATGACGTTCTCGAGCTCGCGGATGTTGCCCGGCCAGGGATAGGCCTCGAGCAGCGCCATCGCCTGGGGCTCGACCCCCTCGACGTTTCGTTTGTGGCGCTCGTTGCTGCCCTTGAGGAAGTGCTCGACCAGCAGCGGTATGTCGGCCGCGCGCTCGGCCAGCGCCGGCAGCTCGACGGGGATCACGTTGAGGCGCCAAAATAGATCGGCGCGGAATCGCCCGGCGGCGACCTCGCGTTCCAGGTTGCGGTTGGTGGCGGCCAGGATGCGGACGTCGATGCGGGTGGGGGTCTCTTCGCCGACGGGATAGAGCTCGCCGTCCTGGATGAGGCGCAGCAGCTTGGCCTGTACGCCGATCTCCATCTCGCCGATCTCGTCGAGGAAGATGGTGCCGCCGTCGGCCTGCGCGAACCGGCCGAGGCGCGTGCTCGACGCGCCCGTGAAGGCCCCTTTGGTGTGGCCGAACAGCTCGGACTCCACCAGGTTGGGCGGGATGGCGGCGCAGTTGACCGGGACGAACGGTTTGTCGTGGCGCGCCGAGCCGGCGTGCAGCGAGCGGGCGGCCAGCTCCTTGCCGGTGCCGGAGGCGCCCTGGATGAGGACCGTGCAGCCGGTGTCGGCGACCTGCGCGATCAGCTTCAGCGCCGGGAGCATCGCCGGATCGTTGCCGAGCAACCTGGGCGCGAACTTGTCGCGCCAGGCGAGCGCGTCGGTCTGCGGCTCCGCCGGTGGCGCCGGCTTGAGGACGGCGGCCACCGCCTCTTCGAGCGTCCGCACCTCGAAGGGTTTGATCAAGAAGTCGCGCGCGCCGGCGTGCATGGCTCGCACCGCGTCGGGGATCTCCGCGCTGCCGCTCATCGCGATGACCGGCGTGCTGGGGGCGTGAAGGCGCGCCGCGGCGAGGATCTCGAAGCCGCTCACCTCGGGCATCCGGATGTCGGTCAGGATCAGATCGAACCGCTCCTCGCGCAGGCGCAGCAGACCCGCTTCGCCATTGAGCGTGACAACTTCATGACCCGCGGCGCGCAGGATGCGGCCCAGGCTTCGGCACAGGGACTCTTCGTCGTCGCAGAGGAGGATTTTTCCCATGGTGTGGAGCCGTACCTCCTCAAGTTTCGCACGCAGCAGCCGATTTGGGCGAGCTTTTTTTTCGCGTTATGGACTACATTTAAAATGCTGGTGCTTGGGCTGCGCCAAGCTCTGCCGGGGTCGAAGGCTTGATTGTGCGGAGGGAGCGGTCTAAACCGTGCGAATGAAAGAGCCGGCGCGTACCCTGATCGGCGAGATTGAACGCGTCGTGTCGGCGCTGCCGGACACCGTGCTGTTCCACGGGGTCGGCGCGGAGGGGTTGAAGCGGTTCCAGGCCATCATGGGGGTGGCGCCGCCCCCAGGCCTGGCGGCGTTCCTGACGGCGCACGACGGGGGCCTCTTGGGGCCCGAGGCGCGCCTCCTGACGGTCGACGAATCGGTCGCGCGCGCGACCGGGACCAAGCGCACGCCGGGGCTCTCCACCTGGCCGGTGGGGCTCTGGCCGATCGCCGATCGGACGGGGCGGCGTTATGCGCTCGACGCCGAGGAGGCCAACGGCGACGGCGAATGGCCGGTCGTCGAAGTGACCGAGCGGGGCGTCGATCGGGTGGGGACGTCGTTTCTCCGGTTCCTGCAGGTGCTGTGCGCCGAGCTGGCGACCGGCGGCGTGGCGGGCGAGGCGGCGGTCGCGCTGGCCGAGACGCGCTGCCAGCGCGATCCGGGGTTGGCCGATCACTGGCTGGACTTCGCCGAGCTGCTGGAGCCTGCCGGTCGCGCCGAGGAGATCGACGCGACGCTGGCGTCGGCGTTGCTGGCGGCGACGCCGCCCACGCCGGCCCTGATGCTGGCGATCGGGATGCGGGCGGTGCGCGGCGGCGACAACGACGGCGCCCTGCGCGCCTTCAGCGACGCGATCGCGCTGGAGCCGGTCGGCGCGCGCGACGACGACGCGCGGCTGGACGCGGCGGCGCTGGTGTCGGTGCTGGCGTCCGAGCGGGGCGACGAGGCGGCCGCGTCGGCGGCGCGCGCTCTCCTGGGCGAGGCGATGGTGGCGACGGCCGCCTTCTGGCGCGGCGAAGCGCTGGCGGCGCTCGCAGAGCCAGTAGACAAAGCTTCGAAACGCGTGGAGACGGGCGAGCTCGGCTCGACCGGCTCCGTCGCGGGGGGTCTGGGACCCTCCCAGGGTCCCAGCTCATTGGTCGGCGCGCTGGCGCTGCGGATCGTGGGCGCGCTGGATCCGGAGGATCGCGATCTGCCCAAGCTTCTGGCGCCGACGCCGGCGTTGCGCGAGGGGCTGCGCCAGTTGCAGGCCGCGCGCGAGGCGCTGGAGAGCGGGCACGCGGACGCGGCGGCGCGGGACGCGCGGGCGGCGCTGGCGCTGCCGGCACTGGCGGGGCTGGGGGCGGCCCAGGCCTTCCTGGCCGAGGCGCTGAACGCGGTGCGCGCGCCCGACGCGGTGGCGGCCGCCCGGAAGGCGACCGAGCTGAACCCGGCGCTGGTCGACGGCTGGCGCGAGCTCGGCGACGCCGAGCTGGAGGCGGGGGCCCTCAAGGAGGCCGAGGCGGCGTTTCGCCAGGTC
>JADGRB010000417.1 GCA_017881315.1 Pseudomonadota bacterium | reverse complement strand
CTTGGCCTGCGGCTCCTGGAAGCTGTATTCGATCCGCACCTTATAGTTGGTGAACTTCTTGTCGTAATAGATGAGCCCGAGACGACCGTCGAACGAGCCGCTCGGGTAGTCCGCATAGGTGACCATGAGATAGCCCGTCTGCGGGTCGCGGCGGTAGGTCTTGAGAGGGTCCGTTCCAGGCGTGTATCCCTTCACGTAAGGGACCCAGCCCGTGAGCGCGTCGTCGGTCGGCAGAATCGAGACCCAACCGTCGGCGCTCCCGCCCCCGGCACCGCCAGTTCCCGCTGGATGCCCTCCCGCACCTCCGCTGCCGGCCGTGCCAGCGGCGCCCGTGCCCCCGCTGGCGGTCGTGCCGGCGCCGCCTGCGCCGCCAGTGGAGGCGGTTCCCCCGCTGCCAGTGCCGGCGCCCCCGCTGCCGGTCGCGCCCCCGCTGCCGGTCGCGCCCCCGCTAGCGGTGATGCCGCCGCTACCCGTGGCACCCCCGGTGCTCGTGACGCCGCCGCTGCCGGTGGCACCGCCACTGCTCGTGACGCCGCCGCTGCCGGTCGCCCCGCCGCTGCCGGTCGAGCCGCCACTGCCGCTGTGGCCGCCCGTGCCGTTTTGCGGGGCAGAGCCGGAGCAGCCGATGAAGCACCCGAGGCCGAGGATTCCCACCAACGAGATGTACGATCGGTTCATCAAGTGATCCCCGCCAGCGCGCCGGTGCAGTACTTCGAGTCGCCGAACGTCTTGTCGGTGCCGCCGAAGATGTTGAGGATCGTGACGAGCAGGTTGTTGTGGGATGTCCCCTTCGGAACCTGCAGCCAGCGTCCGGTTCGGTACTTCCCCTGGGCCTTGCCGGCCAAAACCAGCGGCATGTTGGTTTGATCGTGGCTGTCTGGCTTCTGAATTTCCGTGACCCAGAAAATCAGCGTGTTGTCCAAGAGCGTCGTGCCGTCCGCTTCTTGAACTGCAGCCATCTTCTGAAGCAGGTAAGCGAAGTTCCCAGCGTACCAGTTGTAGATCTTGTTCAGCGCATCCGGATTGAAGCCGTGCTCGTGCTGATACGCGTGGTGATAGTCCGGCAGGTTGAGCGGCGGGAAGTTCATGAGGAACTTCGCCTCGCTGTCCGCCCACTGCATGGTGGCGACGCGGGTCGTATCGCAGGCTAGGGCAGCGACCATGAGGTCGGTCATGATCTGTCCCTTTTGGGGAATGTCGGTCTCGGTCACGATCACGCCCGTCGAGCTCTGCATCTGCCCCGATACCATGTTGCCGCTCGCCATCGGCTTGGCAGGCATGACGCAGGAGCTGCCACCGTTGGTCGTAACAGCGGTAAGGCTGTTCTCGGCCTGCCGAATCATGTCGAGATGGGCCTGCAGTTTCGCGCGATCGGCCGAGCCCAGCTTCGCGGCCAGGGTGGTGTACTGCGCCTGAACGGCGTCCAGAATCGACTTGGTCCGCGCGGTCGCGGCCGTAGCCGCGGAGCCGCCCGTCCCACTACCCCAAATGCGGGTGAACGCGGCGAGGGCGTCGGTTTGGGGAGGAATCGGATTCTTCTGATTCGAGGCGGAACCTGACGGGATTCCGTAGGTAATTTGGTCCGCGGCGAACGACACCTGGCCGGCCGAGCGCCCGGAGATCGACCACCCAGACGAGAACTCGAGCGATGGGAACTTGAGCCCTTGGCTGTTTCGCGAGGCAATCACCTGGTCGACCGACGCGCCGTCCGCCCAGCTGGCGAGACCACCGCCTGTGTCGAACGTTCCGGCCAATAGCTGCGTTCCCGTCAGGATGCCCGCCATTCCCCGGCTGTGCGGGTGACCCACGCCGATCTGGGTGACGTTCATGTTCAGTCCGTCGACGAACAGCAGCTGGTCCTTCCATGGAGTGAGGGGAGCCAGCATGGGGTCGAGCGTGAAGGCGGTCTCGGTGCCGGTAGGCCGCCACTTGTCGAGCAGCGTGCCGCCCGGCGTGTAGAAAACCACGAGCCGAAGCGGGATACTCCCGGCCGCGTGACTCCGCCCCGGGCGGAGCATGGCCTCGAGGAACGGCAAGCCGATCGCGACGCCTCCGGCGCCGCGCAACACCGTCCGTCGCGAAATCCGGTTCTTAGACGTAATCATCGCCATTCTCCTTATTGCGCGACAGGCTTGTAGAGGAACGCGTCGGTCTGGGTGAGGGCCAGCATCAGCTGCCTGACGTTCCCCTTCGCCCCCGAAAAGGCGTTCACCAGCGATTGACGGTTGCAGGCATCGTCGGGCGATTCGACGTGTCCGTAGGCGAAGGTCAACCACTGCCCCACATAGCAGTTTTGGGCGTCCTGGCTCACTGCCAGCTTCTGGCCGAGAGCGACAGCGCCGTCGAATGTCCCCTTAGCGTCGGTGTCGACGAGGTTGCCAGTGGCATCGATAGGCTTGTTGTTGTCCGTGTCCTGCCACAGCCCGATGCCGTTGTAGTGCTCGAGACCGAATCCAATGGGATCCAGTCGCTGGTGACAGCCAGCGCAGGCCGGCGCGGCCCGGTGCATCTCGAACACCTCGCGCATCGTGAGCGTGGGGTCAGAGGTCGGCTCGGTCACCACCAATCCGGCGGGCGGATCGGGAACAGTTCCGCAGAGCAGCTTGGTGTAGATGAACTTCCCCCGCACGACGGGGTTGTTGTGAGATCCCGGAGTCGTCGCCGAAAGGATGCTGGCCTGGCTCAGAATCCCGGCTCGTCGCGTGCCATCGGTCGTCACCATCTGGAACGCATCCCCGGTCACGTTCCCAAACCCGTAGAACTTGGAAAGCGGACCATTTACGAACGTGATCGGCCCCGTGTAGATGGTCGCCAGGTCACCCTTGCCCTGCCAGATGACGTAGTCCATGAACTGCTCGGTCTCCTGGCGGAACAGTGTGGCCAGATCGGGCGTGTAGTTCGGGAACCAGGTCGCGTCGCGCGGTGTGGTGTCGATGGCGTTGATGCCCAGCCAGGTGTCGTGGAAAAAGTGCGCCACATCCTTGGTCTTGGGGTCGGCGATCATCCGCGTCGCCTGCGTCAGGACCTGGTCCTTGCTATCCAGCTTCCCGGCCTTTGCGGCGTCGAGGAGGGTCTGATCGGGCACCGTCCCCCAGAAAAGAAAGGACAGCCGCGTCGCCATCTCGTAGCCGGACATGCGCACCACGGAGCTGCTTCCCGAGACCGGCACACCGAATTCGGGCCGATACAAGAACTGCGGAGATTGCAGCGCCATCTCGATCACCGCCGCAATGGCGTCCGCGTGCGTACTCGTCGGGCGGACCGCGTTGTAGACGCCGAGCATCGCCGTGCTCTCGGTCGAGTCGAGAGGTCGTCTGAACGCACGTGTCCCGAAGTTCGTGATGAAACTTTGCGCGCACGCGGTCTCGCTCATCTTGGTCGTGTCGCAGCTCGTGGTCTTGAGCAGAGTCGCGGCATCCTTGGTGGCGCGAGCGGCCACGTCCTGCGCCACCGACTGGTATGCGTCGACCAGCAACCGCGGCGTGGTCAGCGACAGGGCGTCGTTGCTGAACCCGTTCCCTCTGAGCTCGGGGGGCAGCTGATTGCCGGGCGATGTCGTGTCCGCCAATAGATCGCGGACAACGTTGCTGTACTCGAACCGGGTGAGACGGCGGATGGGAGCGATTCCGGGAGCGGGCTGGCTGCAGTCGAGCGGCGGCTGAGCCACGGCTCCGCCGGTGCCCGGGAGGTCGGTCCCGCCGGAGCCGCCGCCGGACACTGTCCCGCCAGTACCCCCGGTCGAGGCGGAGCCTCCGCTGCCCCCCGAGGCAGCGCCGCGGCCGCCGCTTCCGCTTCCCCCGGAAGCCGTCCCACCACCACCCGAGCCGCCGCTTCCACTTGTCGCGGGGCTAATCGCGCCCGTGCAGGAGAGGCCCAGAGCGCCTATTGAAGCAAGCGATGCCAGCACCGTGACACGCGCCCCGCGCCTGATGGGGGGCTCGCCTCGTACCCCAGGTTTGCATCGCCTCATGGGAATTCCTCCGGATTTCGACGTCTTACCAGATTT
>JADGRB010000416.1 GCA_017881315.1 Pseudomonadota bacterium | reverse complement strand
GAGTCGGTGGGCGCCAAGGCCGGCAAGCAGCTCCAGTACGACGGCGCGCGATCGCTGCTCTACGCGATCCTGCTGATCATGGTCTACATCGCCTTCCGCTTCGACTTTCGCTACGGCCCGGGAACCGTGGTCGCGCTCTTGCACGACGCGGTGATCAGCATCGGCGCCTTCGCGGTGACCTACAAGGAGTTCTCGCTCACCACGGTGGCGGCGGTCTTGACCATCATCGGCTATTCGATGAACGACACCATCGTGGTGTTCGATCGTATCCGCGAGAATGCGACGCGGCTGCGCGATCGACGCTTCGACCGCGTCGTCAACCAATCGATCAACGAGACGCTGTCCCGCACCATCTGGACCAGCGCCACGGTCTTCTTCGTGACCTTCGCGATGAACGTGTTCGGCGTGGGCGTGATCCGCGACTTCGCCTTCGCCCTCAACGTGGGCGTCATCGTCGGCACCTACTCGACGATCTTCATCGCCAGCCCGATCCTGATCTGGCTGAACGACAAGTACGTGGTGAGCCAGCGCAAGCAGAGCCCCGGCCGCAATCCCCGCCGGCCGCGCGACGAGCTCGAGCCCGAGACCTGAGCGCGGGTCGGCGGCCGTCGCCCGAGAGCACCGGACGGCGATCCAGGCGCCGCCTCCGGTGCTAAGGTGCGCGCGTGCGGCCGCTCGCCTGGCAAACGCCTTCGCTCGATGAAGCCCAGGTGGCCGGGCTGGCGATGGAGCTCGGCATTCGGCCGCTCACGGCGCGAATCCTGGTCGCCCGGGGGTTCGCGCGCGGGGATCTGGCGACCCGATTTCTGACGCCCCGTCTCCACGATCTGCGCAAGCCGGAGGGCATGGCGGACCTGACGCGGGGGGTGGAGCGGCTCTGCGCGGCTCTCGCCGCCGGTGAGACCATCGGCGTGTTCGGCGACTACGACGTCGACGGGGTGACGACCGCGGCGGTGCTGACCAGCGCCCTGCGCGCCTTCGGCGGCAAGGTGGTGGCGCGGGCCGCCAGCCGAAACGCGGGCTATGGCCTGGGCGTCGAGGACGTGGCGCGCTTCGCGGCCGACGGCTGTCGGGTGCTGGTCACCGGCGACTGCGGCACCAGCGATCACGCGGCGCTGGCCGATGGGCGTGCCCGGGGTCTCGACATCATCGTCATCGACCACCACGAGCTGCCGGCCGGCGAGTCGGCCGCCTACGCGCTCATCAACTCACGCCGCGCGGACGACACCTTCCCGTTCAAGGGGCTGGCCTCCTGCGGCGTCGCGTTCTACCTGGCGGCCGCGCTGCGCACCCGCCTGCAGGCCAGCTTCGATCCGCGTGAGCTCCTCGATCTGGTCGCGCTCGGGACCATCGCCGATCTCGTTCCGCTGGTGGACGAGAACCGGATCCTGGTGGCCGCCGGCCTCAAGACGCTGTCCGAGCGGCGGCGTCCGGGACTGGCGGCGCTGGCCGTCCGCGCCGAGCTGCCCGAGGGCCCCATCACCGCCCACGACGCGGCCTTTCGGCTCACGCCGCGCCTGAACGCGGCGGGGCGTCTCGGGGAGGCGCAGCTCGCGCTGGATCTGCTGCTGGCTTCCGAGGCCGACGCCCCTCGCCTGGCGCTCGCGCTCGACGAGCAGAACACCGAGCGCCAGCGGATCCAGGAGCTGGTCTGGATCGAGGCGCGCGCGCAGGCGGCGGCCCAGGATGACGCGCTCGCGCTGGTGGTGGGCGCCGAGGGCTGGCACCAGGGCGTCGTCGGGATCATCGCCGCGCGGCTGGTCGACCAGTTCGCGCGTCCCGCGGTGGTGATCGGGTTCAAGGACGGCGAGGGGCGCGGCTCGGCGCGGACCGTGCCTGGCGTGAACCTCTTCGATGCGCTCAGCGGCTGCAGCGCCCACCTGACCAAGTTCGGCGGCCACGCCGGGGCGGCCGGGATGAGCCTGCTGGCCGCGCGGCTCGACGACTTCCGGATCGCCTTCGTCGCCGAGGCGACCCGTCAGATCGGCGGCCGGACCGCACCCGCCCTGCAGGTCGACGCCGAGGTCGCGCTCGGCGAGCTGGATCTGATCCTGGCCGGCGAGCTGTCGCGCCTGGCGCCGTTCGGCGCCGCCAACCGCGAGCCGCTGTTCGCGCTCCGGGGCGTCACCGCCCGGGCGACGCGCCGGGTGGGGAAGGGGCACCTGCAGCTCACGCTCGATCACGCGGGGGCGACCAGCGAAGCCATCGCCTTCGGATTGGGCGACGCCGATCCGGGCGCCGGCGCGCTCGTCGATCTGGTGGCCACCGCGGAGCTCGACGTCTTCCGCGGTGTTCGCCGCACGCGCCTCAAGGTATCCAAACTCGCCCGGCAGCCGAACGGCGACTAGGATCGGGCATCCGTGTCGACCCGTCGTCTGGATCCGAATTTGCCGAGCCCGCCTCGGGAACGTAGCTACTGGGAGCTTCTCCCCCGCCGCAACCTCCGTCGCGCGCTGTTCCTGATTCTGGCGCTCGGGGGCGTGCTGTTCATCAAGCACACCGGCGGGCTGTCGTTCCGCAAGATGTTCGAGGACGTGGCGCCGCCCGAGACGGGTGGGGGGTTCCAGCACATCGAGGTTCGCCGCCCGGGGACGCCAGCGGCGGGTCATCCGTGAGCGAGCCGGGCCAGACGCTCCACTGGTTGGTGTTCGGCGGTGTGGTCGTCGTGATGCTGGCGCTGGATCTGGGCGTCTTCCATCGCAAGGCCCACGTGGTTCGGACCCGCGAGGCCGCCCTCTGGTCGCTGGTCTGGGTCTGCCTGGCCCTGCTCTTCAACCTGGGAATCTACTGGCGCAGCGGGTCCGATCGCGCGCTGCAGTTCTTCCAGGCCTGGCTGATCGAAAAGACGCTTTCGGTCGACAATCTGTTCGTGTTCCTGGCGGCGTTCAGCTTCTTCGCCGTCCCCGAACGCTTGCAGCACCGGGTGCTGTTCTGGGGAATTCTGGGGGCGCTCGTGACCCGCGGCCTGTTCATCGCGGTCGGGGCGGTGTTGCTGGCGGCGTTCCACTGGGTCACCTACATCTTCGGCGTCTTTCTGGTCATCACGGCAGCCCGGCTGTTCTTTGGCTCCGATGAATCGATCCACCCGGAGAAGAACCCGGTGCTGGCGGTCTTTCGGCGGTTCGTGCGGGTGACGCCCGACTACGAAGGCGCCCATTTCTATGTCCGCCGCGCCGGCCAGCTCTTCGCGACCCCCTTGCTCACCGTGCTGGTGGTGATCGAGGCGACCGACGTGGTGTTCGCCGTCGATTCGATCCCGGCGGTCTTCGGCATCACGCGCGACGTGTTCATCGTGTACACCTCGAACATCTTCGCGGTGCTCGGGCTGCGCGCGCTCTGCTTCCTGGTGGCCAGCCTCGTCCGTCGCCTGCGCTATCTCAAATCCGCGCTGGCTCTGGTGCTGGCCTTCGTGGGCGGCAAGATGCTGATCGCGGATCACTACCGGATCTCGGACGCCGTATCGCTGCTGGTGGTGGGTGGCTTGATCGGCAGCTCCGCGTTGCTCTCGGCGATCATTCCGCCGCCGCCGCCGCCGACGCACCCCTCACTCCCGCCGCCGACGTCAGAGCCGCCGGTGTGACAGACAGGGCAGCGCCGCCCGCACCTGATCTTGATAGCCGAGATCGACGCGCGCCAGCGCCACCCCTTCGTGATCGCCGCACTCGGCGATCACGACGCCCCACGGATCGACGACCAGGGCGTGCCCGTAGCTCCTGCGGGTCGGGCCGTGCGCGCCGAACTGCGCCGGCGCGAAGACGTAGAGCTGGTTTTCGATCGCGCGCGCCCGCAACAGGGTGTGCCAGTGGTCCTTGCCGGTCTCGAGGGTGAAGGCCGAAGGGACCGCGACGATCCGCGCGCCGCCGGTCGCCAGGTTGCGATAGAGCTCCGGAAAGCGGAGGTCGTAGCAGATGCTGAGGCCCAGCCCACCCCAGGGGGTCTGCGCGACGATCGCTTCACCGCCCGGCTCGATGGCCTCCGACTCCCGGAAGCGCTTGCCACCCGGCACGTCGACATCGA
>JADGRB010000415.1 GCA_017881315.1 Pseudomonadota bacterium | reverse complement strand
TTCAGCTCGTCGATGGCGAGGTTGTGCTCGCGCGCGCCCCGAACCACGATGAACTCGGGCTCGTCGGCGCCGCGCCGGGCGCGGCTGATCTCGGTCGTTCCCTTGCGTCCCACGAAGCGCGTGAGTTTAGCAGCCGATCTCGAACGCGCTCTCCCTGATCGAAGGCGGGCTCCGCTCAGCTATTTCCCTTGGGCTCTTCGTCGTCCGACAGATAGGCGAACGTCCGGACCAGGTTGACGATCTGCTCGCGCTGCTGCGGGTTGAGGTCGACGAACTGCACGCCCATGCCCGGGTTGATGTTGTCGTAGCTGCCGGGGCGGAACGGGTTTACCCACATCACCCGCCCCTCCAGGTTCAGCTGCGGGCCGCCGGGGGGCGTGAAGCTGAGGTTCAGGCGGGTCCCCGGCGCCTCGGGCGCGTTGGTGCGGATGAAGATCCCCATCGCGCTGATGTCGGTGATGTACGCGAAGAGGAAGTTGTCGGCGCTCTTGTAGTCGACCTCGAGATCGACCATGACGCGCGTGTGGACGCGCCGATCGGCGCCGGTTCGCCGCCGGTCCGCGGGAACCGTGACCTCGCGCCGCCTCCGATCTTTACCTCGCCGTGTCATGCCGGTTTCCCGAGTCTACTTGATCTCGAGGGTGCCGAGGCGAACGCGATCCGCGCCGTCGTTTGGCCCCTCGGTGATCTTGAGGCGCTTGCCTTCGCCGCCCGGCCAGAACCCGATGTAGACCACGTAGGTCCCGGCCGGCGTGGTCATGAGGGGGACGTCGGTCTCCGAGTGATCCCGCACGTACTCGCCGGGGAGCCAGAAACCGGTCGGGAAGGCGTGGTTCACCGGATCGTGGTCGCCGATCACGCGCGGCGCGGCCGGGCCGTCGAAGTGGACGAAGATCTTGAACCCGCCCGGTGGACGCGTCTTCACCTTGAAGATGAGATCGAGCGGGATTTTGCCCGGGCGATGAACCGTCTCGGGAAAATCGGCGCCGACCAGCTGGATGGCGTCGCCGAAGGTGGCGGAGATCGGGATGCGCCACGACCAGGGTGGCTTCTCATCGACCGCCGGGGTCGTTTGGGCCGCTGAGCTCGCCTGGAGGTTCTGGTCGGCCGCGACCGCCGGCATCCAGACGTTCTTGAGGAGTGGATTGTCGTCGCGCTGGCCGGGGGCGAGGCGGTTGGAGAGCAACAAGAAGCGGGACGACGAGGCGTCGACTGCGTAGTAGGGGACGTGCGCCTGCTTGAGCGCGGCATCCAGCGCCGCGAGCTCGTCGGCGGCCACCAGCGCGAAAACGCGCTGCGGATCCCGCAGGAACGCCACCACCCGATCTTGCGTCGGCAGATCGACGAGGACCTCCTTGCCGTAGAAGCTGGAGCCGTGCCCCTCGACCCGGTAGCGGCCGATCTTCTCGCCGTCGTGCGCGAACTTGGCGTACGACTCGAGCACCGGTTTGAAAGACAGGTGGGTCGACAGCGCCGGGACGATCCGCTGCGACAGAAAGAACGCGAAGAAGATCGCGCAGGCGACCGCGCCCTGCAGGCCGTAGCGGCCGACGCCGACGAAGAGCCGGGTGGCGACGCGACGAATCCGTCCCGCGCCCGTCAGATCGGGCGACGCGATCCGGCCGATCGCTCGCCCGCGCGCGGCCAGCCCGGCATAGACGCCCAGCGCGGCCAGAAACCCGACGGCGAGCACCAGGTTGCCGACCACGATCGTGGGCGGCCACCGGACCTTCTCGAAGAGGTGGACCGAGGCCAGGTCCTCCGGCGCCAGGAAAAAATCCCGGGCCACGATCATCGTGCCCATCGCCATGAGCAAGCCGGCCACCGGCTCGGGCCGCAGGCCTTCGAGCGCTTCGTCCAGGAAGGCGCCCACCGCCAGCGCGATGGCCGGCAGCGCGACGTAACGGGCATCGCCGAGCGCGATCTCGCGGTAGCTGGACAGCGCGAAGCCCAGGCCCGCGAAGAGCAGCAGATAGAGCTCGACGAAGGCGAGGCGGGGGTTGGTGCGCGAGCCGGCGGTGGTGTCGCCGTCGAGTCGGATCAGCGGGCGTGCGAGGGCGAACACCGCCACCGCGCTCCAGGGGAAGAGGCCGAACCCGAGCTGCCGGATCAACGCTTCGAAGCTGTGCGCCGGCGCGCCGCCCCGCGGGACCCCGCCCAGCATCGCCGAATATTTGCCCGCCACGACGTGGGTCATCCCCAGCGCCAGCAGCACCAGCGCGGCGACGGCGAAGATCGCGAACGGCCAGAACCCGCGCGCGCCGAGCTGCCAGACGCCGGCGCCAAATGGACGGTCGGCGGCGACGTCCGGGCCGATGCCGTCCTCCGACAGCGCGCCGGTCCCGTCGTCGGTGGCGGCGGCGGGGATGGGAATGAGGCCGTACCCGACCACCAGGGCCGCCACCAGGGCGAGCAGCGGGAGCACGACGCCGGAGAGCCCGCCGCCCGCCAGCGCGCCGGCCGCGAGGCCGACCACGCCGAGCGCCAGATCGCGCCGCCGACGGCGACCGCCCGGTGGCCAGGCATAACGTCCGAGCGCGCCCAGCGTGAGCGCGAGCGCCGCGATCAGGGGCGCGTCGGAGGTGAGCTGCCGCGCCTCCAGCACGAAGATCGGGGTGGTGCCGAGGACCAGCGTCGCCAGCAACCCGGCCCGCCGGCGCAGCAGGCCGGCCCCCGCCCAGTAGACCGCCATCAGCGCGCCCAGGGCGGTGAGCGCGAAGAAGAGTCGCGCGCCGAGCTCGCTGGCGCCGAAGACCTTGATGCCGAGCGCGGCCAGCGAGAGATCGAGCGGCGGCCGGTTCGGGTACCGCCCGTCGGCGGTTGGGTCGAAGATATGGTCGGTGCGCGCGATCTCCCGCGCCTGCTCGGCCAGCTTCAGCTCGGAGGGGTCCCAGAAGCCGGAGCTGCCGAGCCGCGGCAGGCAGAGCGCCAGCGAAAACGCCAGCGCCCAGGCCCAGGTCGGAACGCGGCCGATCGCCGCGCGCAAACGATCCATCATCGATCGAGGCCGCTCGTCACACGGCGCCGAGGCCGCCGAGGCCGCCGGCGCCGAGGCTGCCACCGAGACCGCCGGCGCCGCTGATGCCGCCGGCGCCATTGCTGCCGCCAGCGCCGTTGGTGCCCGCCGCCCCACTGGAACCGCCGGCGCCTCCCGTGCCGGCGCCGCCGCCGCAGTTGCCGGCGGTGATGCAGTTACAAGAGGGGGATCCGGTAGAGAAGTTCAGGCTCGCGGTGCAGATCGGGGGGCTGACGTAGGGCGCGCAGTAGGGGGCACTGGCCGCGCAATCACTGTCTGCGGCACAGGGCATGCCGCTGGGGAGCAGGGCGCCGCAGGTGCCGTTCGCGCAGCGAAGATTTTGTGCGCAAGGGACGCTGTCGCTGCAGGCAGCGCCGCTCACCGCGTCCGCCGTGCAGACCTTGACGCCGGACGCGTTCGCGGCGCAGTAGTAGTTGGCGACACAGACCTGACCCGGGTTGCCGCACGGCTGGTCCGCCGCCGTCGGACTGGTTTGCATGGCGCAATAGGTGTTGTCACAGATGATGGTGCCGTTGGTGGCGCCTGCGCAGTCGAACTGCGTAGTGCACCCGGTCGCCAGAAGCTTTACGCTTCCCTGGAAGACGTACCCGCAGGCGAGCTTGATGTTTGCCATCGTCTGGACCGAGATGTCCGGATGGGCTCCGCCGTAGGCCGCGCTCACGGCGTTGATGCAGGCCGCGGCGTTGCCGGGCGTGTACGTCCGCGTGCCGGTGGTCTCCGCGGTTGCGCTCGCCATGCATTGAGCCTCTTGGTAGCTCACACAGGTCGTCAGAACGGCGCCACAGGGCGTGGTCACCTGACAGATCGCCTCGGCGTACTGCATACAGAAGTCGGATGTCGTCGCCGGGCCGCCCGATCCGCCGCCCTTGCACCCGACCACCGTGAGCAACACCACCGCCACAGAGCATCCGTTCAGCCTCTTCATCGTGACCTCCATTGGAGAGCGCAGTGTGGCCATGCCTCGACCGTCGGTCAAGCGCGGACCCTGA
>JADGRB010000168.1 GCA_017881315.1 Pseudomonadota bacterium | reverse complement strand
TCCCCAACCTCCGAGATCGGGACATCGATGTCAGGGAACAGGGCATCTAAGGTCGAAATCTTATCGCGTCAAACGGTCGATACGAATCGAGCACGACGACGATGCAGGTCTGCGCACTCGGCAGCGAATAGCCGACTTCCGGCAAGCTCGACGTCAGGTCTAGGAAGGTGACCAGCAGCGACCGCGCGGCCTACCCTAGGGTGATCCCCTGCATGCACTGTCCGGCGACGCAGCTGTCGCCGGGGTTGCAGCAGCCGCAACCGCAGGAGACGACGTCAGGGCTGCAGATGATCCCCAGGCACTGTCCGTTGTTGCAGATCTCGCCGCAGCCGCAGGCCGGCGTGCAGGTCTTGCCTGGGCAGAGGCCAGCCTTGCAGGTGCCGCCGCCCGTGCAGCCGCAGGTCCCGCCGCAGCCGTCGCCCTGGCCGCAGGTCCCTTCGCTCGGACAGGCGGGTTTGCAGCAGGCGCTCTGGTAGGCGGTTTCACCGGTCGGGCAGGCGCAGGTCTTGCCGCATCCGTCCGACATCCCGGCGCGGCTGCCGTCAGCCGGACAGTTCGCCTTGCAACAGCTGCCGCTGTAGATCGATTCGCCGGTCGGACAGGCACAGGTCCCGCCGCAGCTGTCCGACTTGCCGCCGTTGCTCCCGTCGGTGGGGCAATTGGGCTTGCAGCAGGCGCCCTGGTACGTCACGTCGCCGCTCGGGCAAGCACAGGTCTTGCCGCATCCGTCGGACATGTCGCCGCGGCTTCCGTCGGTGGGGCAGTTCGGGGTGCAGCAGGCGCTCATGTAGAGCGTCGTCCCCTTGGCGCAGCTGCAGGTCTTGCCGCAGCCGTCGGACATGCCGCCCTTGCTCCCGTCGGTGGGGCAGCTGGGCTGGCAGCAGGCGCCCTGATAGGTGACGTCGCCGGTCGGGCAGGCGCAGGTCTTGCCACAGCCGTCGGGCATACCGCTGCGGCTGTCATCGGTGGGGCAACTCGGGGTGCAGCAGGCGCCCATGTAGAGCGTTGTCCCCTTGGCGCAGCTGCAGGTATTGCCGCAGCCGTCGGACGAGCCGCCGCGGCTCCCGTCGGTGGGGCAGTTGGGCTTGCAGCAGGCGCTCTGGTAGGTGACCTCGCCGCTGGAACAGGGGCAGGTCTTGCCGCAGCCGTCGGACATGTCGCCGCGGCTGCCGTCGGCGGGGCAATTCGGCATGCAACAGCCGTTCGTCACCTGTGTGCTGCCGGTCGGACACGGGCACTTGCCATTGCACCCGTCGTCCATCCCGGCGCGGCTGCCGTCGGCGGGGCAGGCCGGCGTACAGACGCAGCTCCCCTGCACGCATTTACCGGCGGTGCCGCAGCTGGTGCTGCACTTACAGGTGTCGAGACAGGTTCCGTTGCTGCAGAGGCTGCCGGTCGGGCAGGTGACCGCCGCGCACAGGTTCTCGACGCACTTACCGCCGGCGCAGATCTGATTGGCCGCGCAGGTGATGCCGGCGCACGGGTTGGCGGCGACGCACGAGAGGTTGCAGGCCATTCCGGCGCCGCAGGCGGCGTCGCAGGCGTTGACCGCTACACACTTGCCGCTCCCGGGGTTGCAGTACTGCCCGTTCGGGCAGACGACGCCGTTGCACGGCTGCGCGAAGCAGCCGGCGACGCACGAGCCGCCGACGCAGGTGGCGCCCTGCGGGCAGGTCACGCCGACGCAGCGGTCGGCCACCGCCACGCAGCTCGCGCGGCAGCTGGTCCCCGTCGCGCAGCTCATCGCGGAGGCGGCGAGGCAGGGGTCGGGTTGACAGCTCCCGCCCAGGCAGACCTGTCCGCTCGGGCAGTGCGCCGGACAGCCGCTCGCGCCCGCTCCGCCCTGTCCCGCGGCACCCGTCGCACCGCCGGCGACCGATCCGACCCCGCCGGTGCTGCCGGATCCTCTCGCCGAGCTGCCGCCGGTCCCTGGCGTCTGACTGCCTGTCGCGCCGGCGGCGGCCGCGTCGTGCTCGTCGGGGACGAAAGACTGCGAGGGGTGGAAGCCGCATCCTCCGAGCGCCAACGCGAGCCACGCGACGACGGAACCCGCGACCAGCGACGAACGACGGACGGACACGATCGGCATATCGATCTCATCGGCACCGTCGGGCAAAGGATGAGCGAAATAAGTTGGCGCCAAACAACGACCTCCGCGCAGATCGGGGCGGCGGTGAGCGCTTCTGGGTGCCGGGCGCAGGCGACGGATCCCTGACGCGCGCCGCGCTACGCCTACGGCTGCCGCCGGGATTCTCGTGATAGGAATGAGCGCGCGACCGACGCCGATGGATCCGGATTGGAACGACTTCAAGATTGTCCTCGCGCTGTCGCGTGCGGGTTCCGTCGCCGGGGCTGCTAGGTTGCTCTCGGTCGACAACTCGACCGTCTCGCGCAGGCTCACGGCTCTCGAAGAAGCGATGGGCGGGCGGCTGGTCCTTCGCGGTGGACGCGAGTTCGGCTGGACTCAGGAAGGTCGAGCCGCACTTGCCGCCGCCGAGGCCGTGGAAGCAAGGGTCGCGGATGCCACTCGAACGATCCGTGCCGCCAAACAGGACATGGTGGGAGCGGTGCGCGTGTCTTGCCCGCCAGGCCTCACGCCATTCTTGGCCCGCCTGCTGCCCGCGATGCGCGAACGGCATCCAACGCTGGCTGTGGAACTAATCGGCGATGGCCGCACCGTCGATCTCGCGAAAGGCGAGGCTGACGTCGCCCTTCGCATGTTCCGCCCCACCGAGACCGACATGGTGGCCCGCCGAGCGCTCGAGCTCGGCTGGGCGGCGTACGCATCCAAAGCCTACGTCGCCGGAAACGGCCTGCCCGCTTCCGCCGACGAGCTGCCGCATCACCGGCTGGTGCTCTACGTGGACGCGATGCATCGCGTGCCGGGTCCGCAATGGATCGAAGCTCACCGGGGGCCGGAAAGCCTCTTCATCCGGGTCGACAACACGGACACGGCGAGCTACGTGATTGCGACGGGGGGCGGCATCGGTGTCATCCCTTGTTTCTTGGGCGACGGCCATCCCGAGCTGGTTCGCGTCTTTCCGGAGCCGGTGATCTTCAGTACCGGCTGGCTCGTCTACCACGAAGCGGCGCGCGACACGGCACGCGTGCGCGCGATGGTCGACGCATTCGCGGAATTTTTCGACTCCGAAGCGAACGTGTTTTCGGGAAAGCAGGCCTGACGCCGATCGCTCGGCGTCGCAGCCCACACCACCGCGCGTCTTACGGACCCCACTCGGCGCCCTGGACGACCGCGATCTGTGGGGCGCCCTCCACCCCGGCCTTGGCCATGGTGTCCTTGAGGTCCTGCGAGGCGAGGAAGGCCTTCAACTGGTCGGCCGAGTTGGCCTGGAGGTAGAGGACGACCGCGTTCGGATCGTCCACCCCTCGGTTGATGGCGTGGCCCACGATGCCGGCCTTCGCGCGTGTCGCCCCGTGGCTGTCGAACGCCTTCTTCCAGGTGTCGTAGTCGGCCACCCGAAGCTTGGCGACCGCTCCCGGCAGTGGGCGATCCCTCACCGCCATGTCCTCGACCGGGGTGACGAAGGCGATGCTCGGCGCGCCCTGGACACCGGCGTGTCGCATCGTCGCCTTCAAATCTTCGCTGCCGAGGAACGCGTGGAGCGAGGCGGCATCCTTGGCGGCCAGGTAGAGGCTCACCAGATTCGGATTCTCGGCCGCGCGATTGATGTGGGTGCCCAGGATGCCCGAACGAGTCCGGGTGGCGGCGTGCTCGTCGAAGACTTTCTTCCATGCCGCGTAGTCCTTGACTTCGTGGGTGGCGACGGCGGCAGCGCCGGGGGTCGATGACGGGGTTGCCTTGTGATCGGTGGTTGTTTGCATGACTGGCTCCACTTGTTTGGGGTTTTGGGCTCGGCGATTTGCTTCGATGTGCACCCTATTGCGGCGCTGGCGCTCGCGAAATATCGATCCATGCAAACCTGCTGCGCGAATTTGCCTGGGTGCCCGGGCCGACGCCCGCCAGCGGGAAGTTCTGACGGCGACGCGGCCGACCTCAGCCGCGCTTCCCGCCTAGACCCACGGCGAACCGACACCGAGGAACGAGCGCAGCCGACGAAAATCCGACTCTACAGGCGCTGTCCCCGGGAGAAACGGCGGCGCTCCAGCTGGCACGTCCCTTGCTCACGCACTTCCCCATGAACGCATCGGTCGACTTTCCGAAGCGCGGCGCAGAGCGCAGGCAATATCCCCGCACCGGGCGCATCGCAAGCGCCGCGGTCGTCGTCTCGCGGGGTAAGTACGTCGGCACCTACGTCGTCGAGGACCTCTCAGCCGGTGGTGCGCTGCTGGTTGGCCGGTGCCCGCTTCAAATCAACGATCCGGTGGAGACGCTTCTCCAGTTCGGTCAAACGCTGATGGTCCCGCTCAGCGCGCGCGTGGTCCGCACCCAGGACGGGGCTTTCGGCATTGAGTTCACGGATGTGGCGGCCGGGCCGCTCCGGGCCCTCGACGAAGTTGTGCGTTCCAGCGAAGAGCGGGTGGTGCGTCCTCTCAAGACACTCATCATCCATCCGAACGCGAGCAGCCGTTCGTCGCTGCAGATTGACCTGGCGTCGCTGGGTCAACTCGTCGTTTCGTTCGCCGGCGCGAGGGACGCCCTCTGCTGGCTCGAGAGTGCCGGCCCTGCGGTATGCGCGGCGCTGGTGCACGCCGACATCGACCATCCAGAGCATGTTCTCGCCGCCGTGGCCGCGCAATCCCCGGAGGCGAGACGGATCTTGATGGTCGAGCAGCTCACCGGAAACGAATCTCTCGCGAGAATGATCACCTCGGATCTGGCACAGGCGCTCCTCCGCAATCCGTGGACCTGGTTGTCCTTGACCAGTGCTCTGTTCTTCTCCGAATTCCCCAAGCTCGACACCCGAAGTTGCAGCATCGAGGGCAACCTCTGAGTCTCGGGAACAGGGAGTTAGGTCAAGGCGCGAGCTCACCAAAATAGTCGGGGAAGCGGATAGTTCGAACGCCGGGCAGACGGCTCGACAATCAATGCGCCCGCAACCGTTCAGCGGGCCTGGCGATAAGAGGGCCAATGGACGGAATCTCGCGAAGTCGATTGGAGTCGGCGTTCGACAACCAGGTCGTCGACGTCGACGATCCGATGCTCGAGGGGTCGGCGGGCCCTGGCGGACGGGACCTCGACGCCCTCGACACCAGCGACGGTCTGGTCTCAGGAGATGCGGCCATGGCGCGCGTCTATGACGCAGTCGACGCCCTCGACCGTCGAACGTCAGACCTCGCGTCACATACGGAGCTTGCCGTAAACGGAGCCCTCAAGAATGCAGCGATCGGGCCGGTCCCTATTTCAGCTGGCGAGGGTCGACAGCTGGCCGCGTCGGCGCGACGAATGCTCGCCGAGGAGCCCCCCGCCGCGGCGGGAAAGTCGCCCTGGTCGTTGGCCGGAACGGCGACCTGTCGGAATTCGGAGATCGCCTCACCTCGCTACGCCGGAAGCGGAGTTTGGAAGTGCAACGTCTTCGTCGGCGAAGCGTTCAATCGTGCCGGACTCTCTCTTCCGCTGAGCTCGGTTGGCCACTATGCCACGGCGAATTCGCTCGCCACGCGATCGGCGTCATTTCAACCTGTCGCGAACCTGAACGACGTCCGCCCGGGCGATCTGGTCTCGATCAACCGCCGCGGTCAATCCGGCCACGTCGAGATCGTGACTGACGTCGCCCGCGACGCCCATGGGCAGGTCCGAACGATCACGACGCTGGGGGCACACGAGCAGGGCCTGGAGGAAGGAACGACGACCGCGGCATCGCTGGTCGAGGTCGTCTCGAGAGCGGCCGGGCGGATCCGCTCCAATGGCGTGACGATCGACGGCGAAACGTTTCACCTGCTGCGGCCAATGGCTCCTTCGGTTGTGCCGCGCGATCTGATTCGCACGAACGGTCCAATCAAGGGATGATGCGGGGCATGCGAGGGCTGGCGCTGATGATCGGGGTGGCGATTGTGTTGACGCCCGCGATGGTCGTGCAGGCTGGGCCGGCCTACCCGCTTGGGCGCAAGGCCGTCTGTGCCGGCGTGGCGGCCGAAGTGGAGCTGAATCTCGAGGCGCCCGACGGCGGCTCCCGGACCGGCGTCCGGGACCGCGCGATGGCGCGCGCGCGGGTCACGGCCACGCTCTATGGGACGCCCGCTGTCGATCTGCCGAGGCCGCTCAAGTTCTTTCTCCCGGAGCGGACGTGGCGGCAGGCGGAGAAGCGCGGGCACTTGCGGGCGATCGTCTTCGCGGCGCGACCGACCGGAACACCGACGCTGCTCTTCGGGGTCGAAGGCGCGCCTACCGACGTCGATCCCGACTACGCAGCGGTGCGAGCGGCGGTCCTGCGGTATGCGCGCTGGAGAGATCGCCGCAGCGACCCGGCCGTGCTCGCGGAGGCCGAGAAGACGCTCGCCACGACGGCGAGTCGTTCGATCGCGAGCCTGGCCTGGACGTTCCTTTGTTCCAGCGGACACAGCGACGCGATCGCGCGTGCCGCGCACCTTGCTCCACCCTCGTCGCCCGTTGCGACGATGGTCAAGGATGGTGCTGCCTGCCGGTCCGATCTGGACTGCCGCGACTGGTGAGCCCAGAGGTCGCGGCGACGAGGGCGCTGCTCAAGATGCCCGTTTCGCGGCTCCTAATCGCATGTGTGCAGGTCGGCTGGTCTAGGGCAGGAACTTGATGTTCGTGATCGTGGCGTCGATCGGGCAGGAGGGGCTGGCGTCCACGCCGCCGTCAGCGGGGCTGTTCGCCCGGCTCGTCCACTGCCATTGCAGGCCCACCACCTCGGCGGCGCTCGTCTCGGACCAGTTGCTGAAGCTGCCGAGTGGGACCGTCACGGTCATGGGCACGGACGACGGCGGCGCCACCGTCAGCAAGGCGGGGTAGTTGTAGCAGCTGCCCGCGTCGCACCCACCCATCGGGTTTTGACTGGTCGGCGTCTGATCGAACGTCTTGATCTGCATCTGCAGGTCGCACCCGGGCCACGAACCGGCGACGGTGAACGACACCTGGGTGAACGCCGTCACCGTCGAGCAGGCGCAGTAGCTGAGACCGATGCCGCCGTAGCCGCCGCCCGCGACCATGCCGACGCCGTGCAGGTCCTTCTGGGTCGCGTCCACGCTGGCGCTGATCGACGAGGCCGAGGTGGGCCCGCCGTACCCGTAGATCGCGCCGTAGAGGCCCTGGGTGTTCCCCCACTTGCCCGTCGTGATGCTCCAGTCGGAGAAGTCCGTCACGCCGCCGCTCGTCCCGTTGTTGGGGGTCACCGGCGCCGAGCAATTGAGCTCGCAGGTGGCAATTTGCGGGGTATCGACTCCGGCGTCCGTCCCCGGGGTGGTGGTCAGGCCGGGCGTCTCGGTGTTGGCGTCCCAGCTCACGAACGTGACCACGCTCTGCGCCGGCAGCGTGGTGGTGAAGTCGCCGTTCGTCAGCGTGATGGGGCTCTTGGCGGCCAGGTTGTCGTTCGGGTCGGGCGAGGTGACCCAGGGCGTGAGCGAGCTCAGCGTGTTGCCGGTGACGATGAACTTCTGACTGACGGTCGTCTTGTTCGTGTTGATGGCGATGATGGCCAGGTGGTTGGCGCCGTCGCGGTACGCTTCCGTGAACACGCCGTCGTTGGGGTTGTCGGAGGCGTTGAGCCGCTGGAACCCGGGTCGCACGAACTTGGACCAGTTCCCGAACGCGTACCCGCGCTTGAACATATAGGGGGCGCCCTTGCTCGCGTCAGGCTGCATGAAGGCGGGGTTCAATCGGGTGTTGTCGTTCAGGCCGTCCTCGGTGATGTAGATGGCCCACCAGTTCCAGGCGTTCAGCCCGCTCGTCACCAGATCGCCGTGCATCCGCTGCGCCATGACCAGCGCGCTGGCCATCGACGGATCGGGCGTGTCGCCCTGGGCGTTCTCCTGCGACCACTCCGTCTCCCAGAACGACTTCCCGGCTTTCTGGGGCTTATCGTAGCCGCCGATGTTCGAGCCGTAGTCGTGGGTCGCCATGATCGACACGGCGGCCGAGGCGGCCGTGTCGGCCAGGATGTTGGGGATGTACTTGTCGCAGTTCGGGCAGCCCGCGGTCTCGGGGGCGATGATCGTCACCGCCGAGCCGTACTTCGACATGAAGGTGGGGCCCATGAACTGACCGATGAAGTTGGTCAGCTCGTCGCCCGTCCACTGGGCATTGTCCCAGGTCGCGACGTAGTCGGGCTCGTTGGCCGGCGAGACGCCCAGCAGCTTGACCGGAGGGCTGGCCGCCGCCAGCAGGTCCACGTATTGCGCCAGGTAGTTCGCGTAGTCCTGATAGTGCGCGGTCTGCAGCGTGTTGGTGGGGAAGTCGATCCCCCCGTCCGTGCTCTGCGAGCCGTACTTGCTGTCGGTGGTCTTCCAGATGGGGGGCGGCGTCCAGGCTGCGGCCCAGACCTGACAGCCGCGCACCGCGGCTTGCTGGGCGGTGGTCAGCTCCGGCGCGGTGGGGACGGGGTTCGCGCCGGTGGTCGGTTCGGTGCCGTCGCTCATCGTGTCGGCGGGCACGCCGATCATGGTGCGCAGAAGCGAGATGCCGATTCCCTTCTTGGGATCGAACAGCTGGTCAGCCTGGTCGGTCGTCAGGTTCTGGCCGAAGAACGCCGACGAGGCACCGAAGCCGTCGATCGTCTGCCTGGTGTCGGACCAGTTGACGGTCACGTCGTGCGACTTCGATCCACAGGCGGCGAGGCTCGTCGAAAGACCGACCACCATGACCAAGCTCGATAGATTTCGCATAGGCCCACGTTTTAACCTACTTTGGCGCGCATCCGAGTTCGCAAATTTGGCCGCAAATTTGCGAACTCGGTCGGCCGCGGGGCCTGCAGGACATCGCGGGCAACTCGCTGAGGTCGGGACGCTAAGGCGTGTAGGTGACGGTCGCGATCGCGCGAGACGGCAGGGTGATGCTGCCGTCGCTCTCGGGCGTGACGGGCGTGGCGCGCTCGCTGTCGCCCGAGGTGCGGTAGACGGCGAGCGTGCCGAACGAGAAGGCGCCCGGGTCGACCGACACGAGGTGGTCCTTGCCGTCCGTGTTGAGGAGCACCAGCGTGAGGCTGCTCCCGTCGGGGCTGACGAAGGCCGACGCGCGCACGGCGGACACGGACGACGTCGCGTCGACCCGGACCCAGCCCGGATCGGTCCAGCGGGCGAAGTGCTTGAGCGCGTAGTAGAGGTCGTTGATGGTGTACGGCGCGGTCGGGGATCCTCCCGCGATCGACACCAGCCCGGTCTGCGGCGTTTGATTGCTCCAGACCAGCTCCCACCAGAGATAGACCGAAACGTTCTCGACCGTCAGGGCGTCGTTGATGAGCCAGGCGGTGTCGAACATCGTGGGGGCGTTGGGCTGGTATTCGGTCATGAACGTCGGCAGTCCTTCGGCCTCGCCCGATGTCGTGACGTCGCGCATCGCCCCCTCGAACGAGTCGGGTGCGGGATTGTCGCTGGTGCTGCCGTACATGTGGTGGGCGATCCCGCCCAGCTTGGAGGTGTCGAGACCGTCGAGGTAGTGCTGGACGTTGTCGTTGTTGAAGCCGGTCGGCTCGGGGCCCAGCACGACGGGCGGCGAGGCCAACCCCGCCGCCGCAATCGCGCCGGCGACCGCGTCCAGCGCTTGCCCGTAGCCGGCGGCGGGGATGCCCGCCACCGTGGCGCCTTCGGTGGCGCCGAAGACACAGGTCTCCCACTGGGGGATGTAGAAGTCGGGCTCGTTCTGGATGCTGATCCAGTCGGGCACCACCCCCGCCGCCGCGTAGGCCTGCAGCGACCGCGCCCACCAGTCCCCAAAATCCGCGTAGTCGTACCCGCCGCCGCTCTGGATGAGGGTGCCGGCCGGAGCGTTCGCGCCGCTCCCGAAAGGGGGCCGGGTGACCCCATTGCTCTTCAGATACGCGGGCGGCGTCCAGGACGACATCAGGATCTTCGGCGGCGTTCCCCCGCGGGCGGCGGTGGCGTTCTGGACGATCTCCACCGCGTTGTTGTCGCTGAAGGCGGTGGTCGTGCTCGTGCTCTGGCTTTGGTTCTGGTACCAGTTCCCGAGGCGCAGGATGTCCAGGCCCGAGTCGACGAACAGCACCTGGAAGATGTCGTCGGTTCGGCCGGCCAGCAGATTCGATTGAAAAGCGGTCGCGGCGCCGAAGCCGATCAGCGTCTGGTGCGTCACGGAGGTGTCAACGGTGACCGACACGTTGACCGGATCCGGGATGCTGCCGCAGGCGCCGGCGGTGAGCACGGCGGAGAGGGCCATCGCGCTCTTGAACGATAAAGGACGCACGCGGCGATTCAGGGCGCGGCTCATCTGCGACGTCTATCAGAGACGGCAGGCCCCGCGCGCCAGAAAATGAAGCCGCGCGAGATACTCCCTGACGTCTACCCGAACCCGCATCCTCGGCTCAGCGCGCCCACCACCTTCCCGACGGCTCCCTCTCCGTACGCGCTGGCGCTGCGGGACGTGAACGGCGACGGCAAGCTGGACATCGCGACCGCCAACCCCGACGACTACCCGGTGACCGAGAACCACGGCACGGCCGAGCTCGGTCGCGGTGCTGCTCAACAACATCTGCCCCTGACAATCGAGCCGCTGCGTTTCGTCGCGCAGATCCCTGGCCTCCGTCGCCGCGGCGCGATCGCCTACCGGCGCGGCGTCCACCTAATCCCGAACTCGGCGATCAAAGCCGCTTGAAAGGCGAAGTTGAGATCGGGATAGATCAGCATGAAGCCGGAACGGGCGTAGATCTGG
>JADGRB010000414.1 GCA_017881315.1 Pseudomonadota bacterium | reverse complement strand
CGCTCGCCTGACGGCGCGCGAGTTGGGCGAATCTTTCACGAGGGACAGATGGGTGAACGCTTACGCGGAGCGGTTCGTGCTCTCGATGAGGAGCGAGTGCCGCCCGATCCGCACGCGGAGTACTACAACGAAGACCGCCCCCACTTGGCGCTCGGTCACGACGCGCCAGTCCCGCGGGCCGTCGAGTCGCCGAGCTCGGGGCACGTTGTTGCCCTTCCGCGAGTTGGCGGCCTTCACCATCGCTACGCGAGGGCAGCATGACCGACGTGACCGAGTTTTCGCCACCACAGCCTCCGCCACCTCATCAGGCCACCAGAGCTCGCGCACCTGTGGCCCGGCGTGTGGCGCACCCCCGTCGATTTCCCACAAAATGCGAAGTCGCCCGTGGATTTGTCTGCTCTGTTTGCCTCCGGTCGCGCTGGGACGGGCGGGGCTCGAGAAATGGTCTGCCGAGCGTTCACCGCGACTCCGCCTAGATGACCGACCTAACTGAGACTTGGTAAACCGATGAAATTGTCGACGTGCGCGTTGCTGACGGCCGCGCTGCTGGCGCAGACCGGGACGGCGGAACGGGAGCGATGGAACGGGGCCATGACGGCGCTGTCGGACTGCAGTTAGCGCCTTGCTTTACATCAATCCGGAGGACCGTTTCATGCGTATGGCCAAGTTGCCGAAAACGAATTGCGTGAGCGTCAGACGATGCTTCGTGGTCATCGCCCTCAGTGGCCTTGCGTTGCTTCCGATTGTCGGTTGCACCGGCGGAAGTGGTGCTGGAGCGGGCACAGGCGGAAGTCAGGCCGGATCCGGCGGACGTGCTGGTGGACAGTCCGGCTCGGGTGGGTCAGCGAACACGGCCGGTGCCAACGGCGGCGGCGGAGCCTTCGGCGGCACCGGATTGACAGGGGCCGGCGGCGTAACGGGGCAGGGAGGTACGTCGGGCGCTGGCGGAACGTCGGCGAGCGGTGGCGCGGGCTCTGGCGGCGCGGCCGCCTCGGGTGGTCGCGCTGGTAGTGGGGGGGGCGCTGGCGGAGGCTCGGGTGGAGCTTCAGCGAGCGGCGGACAGTCGGGTTCTGGTGGATCCTCCGGCATCGGTGGTGTTCGCCTGATCCAAAACTTCAACCAGTCCTGGAAGTTCAAACGAGCCGATGTCTCGGGCGCGGAGGCGACCGCCTTCGACGATTCCTCGTGGGGCAACGTGGGCCTGCCGCATTCGTTCAGTCTGCCCTACTTCATGGCGCAGACGTTCTACGCCGGCTACGGCTGGTACAGGAAACACTTCGCCGTTCCGGCGTCCTGGTCGGGCAAGAGCGTGTTTCTTGAGTTCCAGGCAGCGTTCCAGCAGGCGCAGATCTACGTCAACGGCAAGCAGGTCGGCCAACACATCGGCGGCTACAACGGATTCTCGATCGACATCACGTCCGCCATCAGTGTCGGCGACAACGTCGTGGCCGTTCGATTGAACAACAACTGGAATGCGCAGATCCCGCCCATCTCGGGCGATCATACCTTCCAGGGCGGCCTCTATCGCGACGTGTTTGCTGTCATCACCGATCCGCTGCACGTCGCCTGGTATGGCACCTGGGTCACGACGCCTACTCTGGCGACGAACTCGGGCTCGTCCAGCACCGTGGAGGTCAAGACAGAGGTTCAGAACAGTCGCTCCGCTGCCGTCAACGCCACGCTGAAAACCGATATCGTGGACAACACCGGTAAGGTGGTCACCACCATTTCGTCCCAGCAGCAGATCGCCGCGGGTGCGACGGTGACGTTTGACCAGACGACGCCCGCGGTCGCCAGCCCCTCGCTGTGGCACCCCGACCATCCCACGATGTACCGGGCGCTTTCCTACCTTTCCGACGGGCAGGGGAACGTGGACACCTTCACAACGCCGTTCGGGTTCCGCTGGTTCAGTTGGTCGGGGTCGCAAGGCTTCTCGCTGAACGGCTCGCACTATTGGATCCAAGGCGCGAACGTCCATCAGGACCACGCAGGCTGGGGTGCCGGCGTGACGGACTCAGCTCACTACCGCGACGTCAAGATGGTCAAGGACGCGGGACTGAACTTCATTCGCGGTTCACACTATCCCAAGGCTCCAGCTTTTGCGGACGCCTGCGACCAGCTCGGGGTCTTGCTTTGGTCAGAGAACTGCTTTTGGGGCGGCCTCGGCGGTACGTGGGGCTCCTCGGGCGGGTACCCGAGCAACTCCGCCGACCAGGCCGCGTTCGACACCAACATCCTCGCGAGCCTCACGGACATGATTCGCATCCATCGCAATCACCCGAGCATCATCGCGTGGAGCATGGGCAACGAGGACTTCTTTGCCGGCCCTGCGGCCAATGTCATCGCGTTGCTCAAAAAGGAAGTCGCCTTGACCCACCAGCTCGATCCGGCGCCGACGGGCCGGCCCGCGGCCATCGGTGGCGCGCAGTCGGCCATCGGCGGCACGCAGCCTGGCCCGCTCGGCGACTTGGCCGGCTACAACGGCGACGGCACGGGCTACGACAACCCTGGCATTCCCAACATGGTGTCGGAATACGGCTCCAACACGAACGTCATTCGTCCGGGCAGCTACGATCCCGGCTGGGGGAACTTGACGGTAACGAACAATATGCCCGCCCAGCCGGCGTGGCGCAGTGGAGCGTCCAAATGGTGCATGTTCGATTACGGCAGCCAAATGGGCACCACATACATACACACGGGTATCGTCGACTACTTCCGTATTCCGAAGCGGTCGTACTACTGGTATCGAAACACCTACGCGAAGATTGCGCCGCCAACCTGGCCAACCTCGGGCACGCCAGCGGGGCTCAAGCTCACGTCGAGCACGACGACGCTCTCGGCGGTAGACGGCACGCAGGACGCATGGTTGCTGGTCACCGTCGTGGACTCGGCCGGCAACCCGGTCAGTAACAACGTGAAGGTGACGCTCACGGTTACCTCCGGGCCGGGCGAGTTCCCGACCGGGCCGAGCATCACGTTCACTCCGTCGGGCGGCGGTTTGGCGTCCGACATCGCGATCCTCGACGGCCAGGCCGCGATCGAGTTCCGCACCTACTACTCGGGCACGAGTGTCATCACCGCGAGCGCGTCCGGCTTAACCTCCAGCAGTGTCACCATCACATCGCAGGGCAGCCCGGCCTTTGTGCAGGGACAGACCCCGCCCGCTGACTCGCGACCGTATTCGGGCCCGTAGTCACGCGAAGGGATGGTGCACGACACCCTCGCCTGTCTCGGCCAGAGGATAGGCCGGATAAACGCCATTTCCGACCACCCGATAATCACCGATCTGTCAACTGCGCGCCAGCCTACCCCAGCATTCCCCCCCTCTACGGGCACCGTCGTGGTCCACCTGGGCGGCCGCCGCGACAGCCATCTGCTGGTCCCGCGCACCGGGTAGCCGGCGAACCTTCAGTCCTCGCGCTTCAACCGTTCTTGGCGGGCGAGCTCACGTTTGCTGGGGGAACCGAGCGCGACGTCGCCGATCTTGAGCTCCCCCGCTCGCTCGTAGTGGCCGACGATCAGGCCACTGGGAGAGACGCGGGACGCAACCAGCTTGAACGAACGCGGCGCCGAGCCGTCGGCGAACAGCTTCTTGCCGCCGCCGAGGACCACCGGCACGGTGAAGATGCTGATCGCGTCGACCAGGTCATTGGCGAGCAGCGCGTGGACCAGCTCGGTGCTGCCCTGGGTGACGAGGTTCGGGCCGTCTTCCCGCTTCAGGCGCTTCACGTCGGCGAGGTCGCGCAGGAGCACCGAGCCCGCCCAGCTCGTATCGACCTCGCCCGAGCGCGAGACCGCGTACTTCTTGACCTTCTTGAACAGCGTGGCGATGCCGCCATCGGGAGCGCCCTCGTCGTAGTAGGGCCAGTACCCGGCGAAGATTTCGTAGGTCTTGCGGCCGAGCAGGAGGTCGAACTTCTCCTTGAAGACCCGGACGATCTCTTCGCCGCCCGCTTGATCGAAATAGGGCATCGCCCAGCCGCCAAACTTGAAGCCCTTAGTCGGATCCTCGGTCGGCCCGCCGGGCGCTTGCATGACGCCGTC
>JADGRB010000413.1 GCA_017881315.1 Pseudomonadota bacterium | reverse complement strand
GATGCCGTGAAGAGGACGAATGCGGTCAGGAGAGCGGCAAAGGTCTGGGCCGAACGGGCAGTTGTTTTCATTGAGGAGGTCCGACGTTGTATCCGGTGACGTTCACCGTTGCCGTGAGGGGGAAGAGCGTAGTCCCGTCGTTTGGATTGAGGGAGCCGTCGGTCACCATGATGTTGACCGGCCCACCCTCCACGACCCAATGGCCCGTATCCGCGGTCGGCGAGTCCGCCTGGAAGTAATCGAGATCCGACAGCCGGACGTTGATCGTCACCTGCTTCGCTTCGCCCGCGGCCAGGCTCACACGCGCGAAGCCCTTCAGCTCCTTTTGCCCTATCCGGCGCGTGACCGTGGTGTTGGGGAACGACACGAAGACCATGACGGTCTCGTCGCCGGCGACCGTGCCGCTGTTCGTGACGTTGACGACCACCGGCAACACCGCCCCTTGGGTCATGCTGCTGCACCCGAGCTGCAGGTTCGAGAGCGCGAAGGTCGTGTAGCTGAGCCCGGCCCCGAACGGAAACACCGGTTTGACGCTGTTGTGGTCGAAGTAGCGGTAGCCGACGTAGTAATCGAATGTCGTCTTGCCGTTGGCGCCGTCGAACGGATCACCATAGTCTTGCTCATGGCCCCAGGTGAAGGGGAGCTTGCCGCCGAAGTTGTAGGAGACGCCGCCCACCTCGCCCCAGAGCAGATCGCCGAGCGCCTCGCCTCCCCTCTGACCCGGATACCAGGCCATCACCACGGCGGGGACCTGGGAGAGCCAGGGCATCTCGATCACGCTGGCCCCCTCGAGAACGACCACCATGGGCTTTCCGCTGGCGGCCACCTTTTGAATGAGTGAGCTCTGGATGCCTTGGTAAGTCGAGCTCGTCTGCTTGGCGTCGAGCTGCAAGCATCCGTTCGGGTTGACGCAGCCGGTGTTTCGATCGGCCGCGCTCGTGTACTCCTCGCCCTCGTCCTGGGGGGTGAGACCGGCGACCACGACGACGAAGTCGGCGGTGCTCAAGGCGTTCATCACCGGGGTGAGGTCCCCCTGATTGTTCGTCGCGGTCGTGACGTTGATCGATGAACCGCTGCAAGAGGTTCCGGACGGCGTCCCCCCCGACGCGATGCAAATTCCGGCGAAGGGGCCGACCGACTTGCCCGGATCGGGGTAGACGCGGCTCGATCCAAGGTCGCCCGTGCGGACATCCGTGGCGAAGTTCACGGGATTGAGCGTCTTACCGTTGTCCAAGGTGAAGGGGACCGAGGCGCCCACGACGAGCAGATTCTGGACCGTTGGACTGATGGGAAGGACCCCATTGTTCTTGAGGAGGACCATACTCTCGAGCGCCGCGCGCTTGGCCAGCGCCAGGTGGGTCGCGTCGCAGATGATGTGCTTGTTGTCTGCGTAGATCGTGACCGGTGGCTTGAGCCCGACGTTTCCCGTACGCGGGTCGGCTTTAAAGCGATACTTCTCGTAGAGGACTCTCCGGACGGAAGCGTCGAGCTGCGCTTTCGTCACGTCGTGCGTGTTGTAGAGGCTCTGGAGCTGGCCGTAGTAGAGCGCCCAGGGCAGCTCGACGTCCAACCCGGCGTTGATGGCCTTGAGGGCGTTGCTCTTTTGGGTGGGCGTGTCGGGAATGGCAATGTCGCCAGGCATCGCCCACCAGTCGCTGAGGATGAACCCCTTGAACCCGAAGTCGGTGCGCAGCACATCGGTCAACGTGTGCCCGTTCTCGGTCGACTTCGTCCCGTTCACCGCGTTGTAGGACGCCATCGCCGATGCCACGCCGGAGTCCTGGACCACCATCCGGAAGTGACGCCCGTAGATCTCCCGCAGGGTCTGCTCGTCAATCTCCGAATCGTTCTTGGATCGGCTGGCCTCGACGTCGTAGCCCATGAAGTGCTTGGCGTTGGCGGCGATGTGCTCCTGGATTCCGACGACCATCGCGGAGGACAGGCGGCCGATATGGTAGGGATCTTCGCCGTACGTCTCCTGCGCGCGGCCCCAATATGGGTGGCGGAGCAGGTTCATGCAGGGCGCGAGCAGCAGCGTCTGCTGGGCGGCCTGCATCTCGTCGCCGATCGCTTCGCCGACCGCGTACTCGAGATCGAGATCGAAGGCCGCGCCGCGCGCCATGCTGACAGGAAAGGTGGTCGAATAGCCGACACTCTGGCCGTAGACCACGTCGGCTGTGGCAAAGGTCTGGTCGATGTCCTCCCCGAGGTTCATGCCGCGCGAGGCGTCGCGATAGCGGAAGCCTCGAATGGTGTCCGTGTCCTGACTCCGTTGAATGTCGGTGTACTGCGGCTGGGAGCTCGAGCCGTAGGGCATCCCGCTCATCTGCTTCTGCTCGTCGAGGATGGAGAGGCCCGCCATCGTCTGGTCGACCTGCATCAGGATCGCCGGGTCGGCATACGAATAGCCCTGGCTGTATTTGTCGATGGCGTTGCCGGTCGGGCTCGCCGCGCAGGCCTGCGGTGTGACGACGTTCTCGACGTCACCGGTCGCGATGACGGTGCTGACGGCGTCGACGGCGCCGGCATCCGCGCTCTGAGCGCACGTCTGCGGTGGGATCGCGCTGCCCGTCCCCGGTGGCGGAGGAAGCGAGCAGGCCGGCGCGGCCAGGAAACCGGCGGCGAGCAGCAGCCAAGGATTGAGCGACTTCTTCTTCTGCATGGAAACTCCTGGTGCCCTCTTTCTGTTCATTCGTCAAGAGCCTCGCACGTCGCCGAGGGGCCGCGCCGCATGACGGTCACGGCCCAGGCGGCGCGAACCACCGCGCGCGCGCTGGCGCGGCGCCCAGCGGTTCATCGGGGTTTGTCTCACGGTACGACGACGGTCGCCCAGCCGGTGCCCGGCATCGAGAACTGCAGCTTCTGACTCTTGATCTGCACGATGTACGTCGCCGCGCCGCCGGAGTTGTACATGGCGGCGACCACGCTGCCGTCCGTGTTCTTGAACGCGATCGCGTCGCCGCCGCTGGTCGCGACGACCTTCGCGCCCGCCTTGACGTATTGCGAGACGTGGCGGAAGACGTAATAGGCCGGCGTCACGATCAGCGTCTTCGAGGAGGTGTTCACGGCCAGCAGCGAGTCCTGCGACCATTGCCGGGTCATGTCGTTCCCCTTGCCGACCGTGTCGAGCACCATGTTCCAGGCGTTGTAGGCGGTGACGCCCGCCTTGATCGCGTCGCGGATGTAGCCCCAGCTCTCGACGCCGTAGGCCTGATTGTTTGGAGCCGGCTCCACGTACGCCGGGTACCCGGACGGGTTCCACGGGTAGTTGCCGCACTTGTGCTCGGTCGCCCAGACCGGGAGGTTGTACATGTCGAACATCGACGGGGTGCCCTTGTAGAGGTCGAGCATGCCCCACTGCAGACCGATGACCTTGAAGAGCCCCTTCGCGGTCGCGTTCCCCATCGCGTTGGTGACGACCATCAGGTCCTTGCTCTGGGTGCCGTTGTCGCCGTTGGACATCGTGCCGAGCATGATCTTCGTGCTCAGGCCGGCGGTGCTGAACGCGGGACCCATGTACTGGCCGACGAACTTGGTGTAGAGCGCCGGATCCCACAGCGTCGACGGGTAGCCCTGCGCGTAGCTCGGCTCGTTCTGGGGGGCGACCGTCTCGATCGTGATCCCCTGCGCCGAATAGGCTTTGACCCAGCTCACGAAGTACTGCGCGAGCGCGGTCAGATTCGCGGCGATGTCCTGCATGCACCCGCCGTCATAGAGCGTGCTGCCCACCTTGGCGCACGAGGTGCCGTTGACCGTGCCGCTGTTCGTCTTCATCCAGGTCGGCGGCGTCCAGGGGCTGGCCCAGAAGCGGATGCTGCCGTTGACCGCCATCGCCGCCTTCACGTACGGGATCAGGTACTTCATGTCCTCGGTGATCGCGAAGCTCGTCAGGCTGGTGTCGTTCGCCGTCTCGTCGTCGGTGTAGCGCTGGAGCGCGTAGTCGCTGGCGCCGATCGGGATGCGCCCGATGCCGAAGTGCGCCCCGTTCGTTGCGTCGAACAGCAGCTGCATCGCGTGATCCCTGTCGGTGGCGCTGAGCATGCTCAG
>JADGRB010000167.1 GCA_017881315.1 Pseudomonadota bacterium | reverse complement strand
GCCGTCGAGCCGCTCACATCAGCATGAGCGACTTGAGGCCGCCGGCGGAGAAACGGACGATCAGGCTGGAGCGGAGGACGTTCTGGATCTTCCCGCGGCCGTACTCGGGGTGCGCGATGATCTCGCCCGCCTTGTAGCGCTCCTTCGGATCGAAGACCCGCACGTGCTCCGCCGCGGCGACTTCCTCGCCGAGCGCGCGCAGCTCGGCGGCGCGCCGGTTCGCCTCCGGATCGACCGGGCGCCCGCGCTGCTCTTCGTACTCCGGGCTGCTGGCGGTCGGGCTGGTGCGACGGGCCGCGGTGGTCCGGTGCCCGTGGCGTGAGCCGCAGACCTGGCAGAGCACCTGCTTGGGCTCCCGTCCCACCATCGCCACGATGCTGTGGGTGGTGAGGGCGCCGCAGGGACCACACCAGGACTCGACGTCGGCGCCGACGCCCAGGGTCGCCGCGGGCGGCTTGCTGCGCTCGTTGGTCCAGGAGACGCCGGTGATCCGCCGCGCGTCGACCGCGCCGCCGCCGACCGCGCGGTCGGGCGTGCTCTCTCTCGGGCCGGCCGGCAGCTTGGGGAGCAGCGACGCGAGCCGCTTGAGGTCGACCACCCGCCGGCCGAGCGCGCGCTCCGCCTTCATCTGTTCTCCCGGCGACAACGACTTCAACATCTCGCGGTAGCGTTGCGAGAGCCGATCGACGCCTTCGTGCGCCGCCGCCACCACGTCGCGTTCGTCGCTGCGTTCTTGCGCCAGGTGGACCTGCAGCGCCACGTCTCGGATCTCGTTGGTCAGCTGGTCCAGGGTGGGGGCGTCCACGGTCGGTGTATTTCGCACGCCCGGGCGCCGACTGCAATGGGGTGGCGCACGGTGGGTTGCCCAGAGCGGTCCCGCTCGACGGTCCGGGATGCCGTGGTACTGTCGCCCCACAAAGGACCCCCGATGAGACGATCGCGCCCTCGCTCCTCTCTGGCCCTCCCGCTGGTGCCCATCGTGCTGGTCGCGATCGCCCTGCAGGCGCAGGCCCAGACCGGCCCGGAAGACGAGCCGCTGCCCCCCGCTTTCGCGGCCCCCGCCGCGCCGGCGGGCAGTCCCGCGGCACCCCCGCAACCGACCGCCGTCCCTCCGCCGGCGCCGGAACCAGTCCCGCCTCCAACCCCACTCCCGCCGCCCCCGCCGCCCGCGCCGGAGACGGAGAACCCCGGGCCGGTCTCCGATTCGTTTCTCCCTTCGCTGGTCGGTCCGATCGGCCTTTATCATCTCTCGACGGCGGAGGTGGGGCCGGTCGATCACCTGCGGCTCGCGCTGCACGGGCAGCTGTTCCACGCCTCGAGCTTCCTGGTGCAAGACGATCAGGACACGCGGCTCTCCGGCAACTTCAGCTTCGGGTTCACGCCCCACCAATACGTCGAGCTCTTCGGCGCGCTCTTGACGTCCAGCAACCGCAACGAGCGTCCGGCCGAGGCCAACCGCCGCGATCCGGTGCTGATCAAGTCCTTCGGGGATCTGATCCTGGGCGGCAAGGGGGTCTATCCCGTCGCGCGCGGGCTGACCATCGGCGGCGAGGTCGGGTTGCTGTTCTTGTCGGCGATCTCGGACCTGGCGCTCTCGCCCAGCTCCACCTCGCTCTGGCTCGGACCGCTGGCGACCTACGACTTCCGGACGAACTACGGCATCCCCCTGCGCCTTCACGCCAACGTGAGCTTCTATCTCGACAATTCGAAGAACCTCTACGACTTCACCGGGACCACGGTCTTCACCCACGAGGTCGCGATGTTCGCGTACGGGATCGCGGACAGCCGGTTCCGATTTGCCGTCGGTGTGGACACGCCGCTCGAGCAGCTGACCGCCCCCATCCCGCTGCAGATCTTCGCGGAATACCATCTCGAGGTGGCCACCGACTCGTCCGATCCGGCGTTCGCCGCCTACGCGACCCACACCAACCGCGACCAGCAGTGGGTGACGTTCGGCCTGCGCGCTCGGGTCTTTCACGGACTCACCTTGGACGCGGGATTCGACGCGGCCGTGCACTCGGTTGGCTACGGCTACGGACCCCCACTGCCGCCCTACAACGTCCTGTTCGGCGTGAGCTTTCCGCTCGACGTCGACGCGTTCAGGCGTCCGGTCGTCGTGACCCGCACCGTCGAGAAAGAGACCGCGCCACCGACCGGGACCGTGACCGGGCGGGTGGTGGCGGCCAGCGACGGCAAGCCGATCGACGACGCGGTGGTGGCCTTCGTCGGCCACGCGCGCTCGCGGGTGGCCAGCGATCCCGACGGCAGCTTCGCCAGCGGCCCGCTGCCGCCCGGTCCCATCGACGTCGAGGTGACGGCGGCCGGCTTCGAGTCGGTGAGGTCGAGCGCGCTGGTCTCCGCCAGCGGGTCGGCGTCCGTCGAGGTCAGCCTGAAGGCGAAGATCGTCAGCGGCAACGTGCGGGGCAAGGTCACCGACGGCGCCGGCCATGGCTTGAGCGCGACGCTGCACTTCATCGGCGGGACCACCTTCGAGGCCCACGCCGATGTGGGTGGTCTCTATTCCGCGGCGCTTCCGGCGGGCCCCTATCGGGTCACGGTCGAGGCGCCCGGGTTCCCGAACAGGGAGGTGCCCCTCGACATCAACGCCGGTCAAGAGCACCAGCTGGACCTCACGCTGCGTCCGGCCAACCCCGACGTCACGCTGACCGGCCAGGCCATCGTGCTGCGGGTTCCGATCAAGTTCCAGCCGGGGAAACCGCGGCTGACGCCTGGGGCAAAGGCCGAGCTGGAGGGTGTCGCGGAGGTCATGGCCGACCACCCGGAGATCAAGACCCTGCGGATCGAGGCGCACTGGAGCGCCGCCAAGGGCAAGGGCAAGGGCAAGGATAAGGGCGACGGGGGGGCGAAGGCGCTCACCGAACGTCAGGCGGCCTTCATCAAGGACTATCTCGCGTCGAGAGGCACGTCGGTCGACCGTCTGGCGGCGGTTGGGCGGGGGAGCGAGGCCCCGCTGGTACCGAACCTGGGGTCGGCCAGCCAGAAAAAGAACCGCCGGGTCGAGCTGATCGTCGTCCAATAGCTCATACTGGAGGCATGTCGATGGGCATGTCGTCGCTGGCGGATCGTCTGGGTGAGATTGGCTTCGAACGCACGCGGCGCGCGGTGGCCGCGCTCGCGCTGAGCCTGTTCGTCAGCCTCTATCTTCTGATTTCCCTCAACGCGCCGCCCGGATTTGGCCCGGCGTTCCTGGCGCTGGCGGGCTGCTACCTGGTGGCGTTCCTCGCGGTGGCGGCCGAATGGTTCTGGGGGCGCTGGTTCGCCGCGGGCCTGGGTTGGTCGGGCCTCATGGTGGCGATCGCCTCGCTGGTGATGGTGGGCTGGGTACCCCCGCTCGCGATCTACGGCGCGCTCCACGCCGTCGTCGTGCTCGCGCTGGCGGGCAAGAAGATGGCGGCGCGCTACGATCTCCAGGAGGCCTGGCGCCAGCGCTACCGCATGGACGAGCTGGGTGTCGCGCGTCTGCGCAAGACCGTCACGCGCTCCGCGGCCTCGCTGCCCAGCCTCATCCTCTGGGCCCTCGGTCCCAAGACGGAGGGCGCATTCCTGGCCAGCCTGGCCGCGATCGCGTTGACGGTCGTCGGGCTTCGCGGTGTCGTTCGGCTCCGGAGCTGGGGGATTGTCGCCCTGGCGACCGCGGGCACGCTGGTTCTGTCGTTCGGCCACATCGGCGGCTTCGCGACGCAGGCCACGGGTGATCTCGGCCTGGTGCCGAACCTGGCAGAGCTCACCGGTCCGACCCTGGCGTTTGCGTTGCTGGCGGCCGCCGTGATTCCGTTCGTGGCGCCGGCCGTGCGTTTTCTCAGGCGACCGTCGTAGCCGCGCCGCCCCCGGGTTCTCTCAGGCGGCCGTCGTAGCCTTGGCGGTCGCGGTCGCGGCGGCCTCGCCGGCGCTGGTGATGCGCATTCCGTAGAACGAGCGCCACACGAAGACCATCGAGACGGCCAGGAAGACCCCGGCCAGCACCAGGCTGGTGTTGCGATTCATCCCCACCGCCAGCTCGACGGCGAGCAGGCCGAAGAGGGTGGTGAACTTGATGACCGGGTTCATCGCGACCGACGAGGTGTCCTTGAACGGATCGCCCACGGTGTCGCCCACGACGGTCGCCGCGTGGAGCTCGGTCCCCTTTTCCTTCAAGTTGACCTCGACGATCTTCTTGGCGTTGTCCCAGGCGCCGCCCGCGTTGGCCATGAAGATGGCCTGGTAGAGGCCGAAGAGCGCGATCGAGATCAGGTAGCCGATGAAATAGAAGGGCTCCAGGCAGGCGAAGGCCAGCGTGCTGAAGAAGATGGTCAGGAAGATGTTGAACATCCCGCGCTGCGCGTACTGGGTGCAGATCTCGACCACCTTCTTGCTGTCCTCGGTGGAGGCCTTGGTGACGGTCGCGTCGAGCTTGATGTTGCGCTTGATGAACTCCACCGCCCGGTAGGCGCCGGTGCTGACCGCCTGCATCGAGGCGCCGGTGAACCAGTAGATCACCGCGCCGCCCGTGATGAGCCCGAGCAGGAAGGGCGGGTGCAGCAGCGAGAGCTTGTCGAGATCGATGGTGAGCCCCTGGGTGAGGCTCATGATGATCGAGAAGATCATGGTGGTGGCGCCGACCACGGCGGTGCCGATCAGCACCGGCTTGGCGGTGGCCTTGAAGGTGTTCCCGGCGCCGTCGTTCTCTTCCAGCAGGTGCTTGGCGCGCTCGAAGTTGACGTCCCAGCCTTCGGTCTTCTTGATCTCCTCTTTGATGCCGGGGATCGACTCGATGACCGACAGCTCGTAGACCGACTGCGCGTTGTCGGTGACCGGGCCGTAGGAATCGACCGCGATGGTGACCGGGCCCATGCCGAGGAAGCCGAAGGCGACCAGGCCGAAGGAGAAGACCGCGGGCGCCTTCATGATCTCGCCCACCCCGGAGGTGCTGACGCCGTAGGCGATCCCCATCAGCGCGACGATGACGATCCCCATCCAGTAGGCACTGAAGTTCCCGGCGGTCAGGCCCGCCAGGATGTTGAGCGAAGGCCCGCCCTCGCGCGAGGCGGTGACGACCTCTTTGACGTGCTTCGATTCGGTCGAGGTGAAGACCTTGACCACTTCCGGGATGATGGCGCCGGCCAGGGTCCCGCAGCTGATGATCGTGGAAAGCTTCCACCAGAGGGTCTCGTTCCCGCCCAGGCCCAGGCGCGGAACCAGCAGGTACGACACGATGTAGGTCATCCCCACCGAGACCAGCGAGGTGATCCAGACCAGCTGGGTGAGCGGCTTTTCGAAGTTCAGCTTGTCGACGTTGGCGTAGCGCCCTTTGACGATCGCCTCGTTGAACAGGTAGGAGACCCCGCTGGCCACGATCATCATGATCCGCATGGCGAAGATCCAGACCAGCAGCTGGACCTGGACATCGGCGTCGGTGATGGCCAGCAAGATGAAGGTGATGAGCGCGACCCCGGTGACGCCGTAGGTCTCGAAGCCATCGGCGCTGGGACCCACCGAGTCGCCCGCGTTGTCGCCGGTGCAGTCGGCGATGACGCCCGGGTTGCGCGCGTCGTCTTCCTTGATGTTGAAGACGATCTTCATGAGGTCCGACCCGATGTCGGCGATCTTGGTGAAGATGCCGCCCGCGATGCGCAGCGCCGAGGCGCCCAGCGATTCGCCGATGGCGAAGCCGATGAAGCAGGCGCCGGCGTAGTCGCGGGGGAGAAACAGCAGGATGCACAACATCATCACCAGCTCGACGCTGATGAGCAGCATGCCGATGCTCATGCCGGCCTTGAGCGGGATGGCGTAGAGCGGGTAGGGCTTGCCGCGCAAGCTGGCGTAGGCGGTGCGCGAGTTGGCGAAGGTGTTGATCCGGATCCCGAACCAGGCGACGCCGTAGCTGCCGCCGATGCCGATCAGGCTGAACAGCAAGATGATGGCGACCTTGAGCGGTTCGAAGTGCCGGAGCACGCCGAAGTAGAAGATCATGATGACGCCGATGAAGACCTCGAGCAGCAGGATGAACTTCCCCTGCGTGACCAGGTAGGTCTTGCAGGTTTCGTAGATGAGCTCCGAGATCTCGCGCATCGACCTGTGCACCGGCATGTTCTTGAGCTGCCGGAAGATGACCAGACCGAAGGCCAGGCCCAGCAGGCAGACGATGATGCCGCCCGAGAGCAGGGTGCTGCCCGGGACGCCACCCAGGAAGGTCACCCGCCCGAGGTCGGGCAGGACCAGGGAGGCCTCGCCGCCTTCATTCTGGGCAAAGGCGGTGGAGGCCCCCAGAGAGATGACCAGAGACGCCAGAATGCCAACCAGAACAGACACACGTGATCTCATCATCGCGCGGGCTGTTTAAACCAAAGCCCCGTCGAAGTAAAGAGACCGATCGACCCGCAGCCTGCGTCGCAGGGCCGCGGACGTGACTCGCCCGCGCTAGTCTCCCTTGGCTTTGAGGACGAGCAGTCGGTAGTTCGCGTAGCCGGCTTGGCCGCACGAATAGATGATCTCGGTGAGTAACCTATACGGCGTGGTCTGGTCTGCGACGACCATGAGCTGGGCCTCGAACTTCTGCCCCGTCAGCTCGGCGACCCGCTTCTCGCGCTTGGCGTGCTTCTCGAGGATGTCGACCAGCGGCGTGATGTAATAGCCGTTCTCGCCGTCGCGCTTCATCGCCGGATCGATGCGGCCGTAGTTGATGGGGGCCACCCCGTCGCCCTCGACCAGCAGGACCTTCTTGGTGATGGTGACGGTGACCGCCAGCTTGGGTTTGAGCTGGGTGACCGACTTGGGGATCTGCAGATTCTGGTCGAAGGTGATGGTCGAGGTCGTCGACGCGAACGACTTGAGCAAGAAGACCAGGATGATGGTCATCATGTCCATCATCGGCGTGATGTTGAGGTCTTTGATGACCTCCGGCTCCGACAGCTTGCGGGCGTACGAACGGATCGCCTTCTTGCCCTCGAGCCGCGACATCTCCTCTTCGTGCATCGGCATCAGAGAATGCCCGCCGCGAAGGAGACATCTGGAAACAGGATCTTGCCGCCTTCTTCCTGTCTCATGGCGTCCAGGGTCGCGATCACCACATCATAAGACGTGGCGGCGTCGGCGTTGAAGTTCGCCTTCGTCTCGGTCGCGTTTTCGGGATTGGATTTGATCTCTTTGAGCTTGATGGTGAGGGCGGGGTAGTTGTACTGCCCGTTGCCGAGCTTGGGGATGATCGGCAGGACGCCCCCCGAGGCGGCGACGGTGAAGCCGGTGGCACCGACGGAAACCGTGAGGTTGAGCGGCGGTTTCGGGGGCGGCGTGTCCTCGGCCGAAGCCCCGCCCCCCTGCGAGATGGTCGGCACCGTGACGTTGACGTTGCCGAGGGCGACCTGATTCACGACCGAGGCGAGCAGGAAGATGATGATGTTGGTAACGATGTCCATGTAGGGGACGAGGTTCAGCTCGCCCGCCTCTTCCTCGATCTCCTCAACGTGGTCGCGCATGCGGCGCGTCGCCGCGCGGACCTGGCTTCTCGTCATGTGGCGCTTGGCCCTTTCATCCGTTCGTCAGATGCGGATGTCGGTTCGAAAATCCGCTAGGCCTTCGCCCCGCCCTGAGCCGATTCGGCCAGGAGGTTCTCCAGCTTGAGCGCGAAGCCTTCCAGATCACCCACCTGCTTCTTGGAAGCTGAGGAGAGGATCGCGTGCGCGATGATGCAGGTGACGGCGATGCTGAGGCCCATGGCGGTGTTGTTGAGCGCCTCCGAAATACCTTTGGCCAGCAGGGCCGAGCGCTCTTCCGGCTTGGCCGCGGCGACGGCGCCGAAGGCCCGGATGAGGCCGATGACGGTTCCCAGGAGACCGACCAGGGTGGCGATGTTGGCGATCGACCAGAGGATCTGGACGCGCTTCTTGAGCATCGGCGTCACGTCGACCAGCGTCTCCTCGATGGCCTGAGCAATCGCGATCTCCCCCCGGTGAACGCGTTGCAGTCCGGCCCGGGCCACCTGTGCCACCGGCGCTTCGGTCGCGGAGCAGAGCTTCACGGCGCGATCGATGTTGTTGGCCAGGACCAGCTTCCGGATCTGCTCCAGGAACGCCTTGGCGTTCACCGAGCCCTTACCGAGGAAGAAGATGGTCCGATCGACGATGAACGCCAAGGTGATGATAGACACCACCAGGTTGACGTACATGAGCGTGCCACCTTGCTCTAGAAACTGGGCGAGTCCTTGCATCTCGTGTCTCCTCGCGCGCGCTCTCGCGCCGCAATCCACTCTCAGGCGTTGTTGGGGGGGTACCGGCGGTTGGTGAAGTTTGTTGCTGGGCTTGGAGCCCGTCTACGACAGCAAAATAAAGAGAGTGCGGGCAGCATCTTAACGGTATGGCCAATGGTGTCAAGCTATCGGGCGGTCGGTTCGACGTGGATGACTACGTCGGAAACTTGAGGAAACTTTACCTTGAGTTCCCGCTCGATCTGCTGGGCGAGCTTGTGCGCATCGACGACGCTCATGTCCGGCGCGACCTCGAGGTGCAGGTCGAGCTCGACGGCGCTGCGCATGCCGCGCGAACGAACCCGGTGGACGTCGCTCACGCCGCTCACCGAGCGGGCCAGGGCCGCGACGCCGGCCGGGTCCAGTCGGGCCGCATCGATCAAGACGGGGATGTTGTCCTTGAAGACCTTCCAGGCGGCCTGCCCGATGAGCGGCACCAGCAGCAAGGTCGCCACGCTGTCCGCCCATTTGATGCCGGCGCGGCCGGCGACGAAGGACGCCAGCACCGCGGCCGAAGCGTAGAAGTCGGAGTGCGCGTGGTGGGCGTCGGCGTGCAGCAGCTCGCTCCCGAGCTGGTGCCCCTTGTGGTGCTCGTAGCGTCCGACAAAGAGGTTGATCCCCATCGTTCCCAGCACCACCGCGAAGCCGACCCAGCCGACGTGCGGCGGCGCGCGCCCGGCCACCAGGCCTCGAATCGCCGCCTCGCCGAACTCGACGAGGCCACCCACGATCAACACGCCGATCCCGAGCGCCGCGATGATCTCGATCTTCTGCCGCCCATAGGGATGGCGCGGATCCGCCGGGGCCGAGGCCCATCCGAGGCTCAGGAGCGCGAGCACGTTGGACGAGGCGTCGAGGACCGCGTGCAACGAATCGGCGCCCAGCGTGAGCGAGCCCGACAGACCGCTGTACACCGCCTTGCTGATCGCGACGATGGAGTTGAGTCCCAGCGTCAGCCAGAAGACCCGGCGCACGCGTCGTCGGCGATCGTCATTGATCTGGAAGGCCGCCTCCGCCGAGCCGGTCTGACAGCAAGGGTCGTCCTCGGCCTCCTCGGTCTTCCGATCTCCGGCCTCCGGCGGCCGCGCCTCCCCGTGGTGGTGATGATGGTGGTCGTCGGTCATCGCGGCGGCGTTCCCGGTGTCACCGTGGCGATGGGATCGCCTTCCAGATCGCGCAGCTCGATGGGAGCCAGCTTCGCCAGCGGGGCCTCGATCGATTTTCGATCCCCCACCACGACGATCGCGAGGCGGCTGGGATCGAGGTACTTGCGCGCCACCCGCCGGACGTCGTCCTTGGTGACCGCCGCGATCTTGCGGGTGTAGTCGGCGACGTAGCTGTCGGGGAATCCGAAGACCGCCAGCTCGGCCAGCTGGGCGGCGACGTTGGCCCGGGTGGCGAAGCGAGCCGGGAACGACTTGATGATCTGGTCCTTGGCGCGCGAGATCTCGGCGTCGGTCACGTCGCTGTCCCGGATGTTGTTCAGCTCCTTGAGGATCTCGGCGACCGAATCGGCGCTGTGCGGCGCCACGAACTCTCCGCCGGCCGAAAAAGGTCCGGGCGTGCGCCGGCTGTCGAAGGTCGAACGGGCGCCGTAGGTCCACCCCTTCCCCTCGCGCAGATTGAGATCGAGGCGGTAGAAGCCGCCGCCGAAGATCAGGTTCATGACCGTCACCGGAAAATAATCGGGGCTCTGCCGCTCGATGCCGACCAGGCCGATCCGGACCGACGACTGGGGCGCGTCGGCCTTGTCGACCAGATAGATCTTGGTCGTGCTCGCCGCCCCGGCCGGCGCCGGCAGCTTGCGGGCGCCGACGTGTCTGGCGCGCCAGGGTTTGAAGGCGGCTTCGAGCTTGCTGCGCAACGTCGCTTCGGTGGTGTCGCCCGCGACGATCAGCGCGGCGTTGTTGGGGCGGTAGACCGCGTCGTAGAACGCGCGCAGGTCGGCCGGGGTCAGCTTCTTGATGGCGGCCTCGGCGCCGCTGATCGGCCAGCCATAAGGGTGCTTGGGTCCGTAGAGAACGCGGGTGAGCGTCAGGGTCGCCACGGTGGTCGGGCTGTCCTTGCGCCGCGCGATCGCCGTGAGGAGGTTGTCGCGCACGCGGGCGAACTCCTTGGGGTCGAAGGCCGGGTTCTGCACGACGTCCGCGAAGATCGCCAGCGCGGGGTCGAGGTTCTTGGTGAGGGTCGAGAGGCTCACGTTCGACGCGTCCCAGGTGCCGCCGGTAGAGAGCGTGGCGCCGAGCGACGCGACCTGATCGGCGATCTCGAGCGCGCTGCGGGTCTTGGTCCCCTCGTCCAGCATGTTGGCGGTGAGATCGGCCAGGCCGGCCCGATCGGGCGGGTTGGCGGCGCCGCCGGTCTTGATCATCAGGTTGAAGTCGATCAGGGGAAGATCATGAAACTCGACCAGAAACACCTCGAGCCCGTTCTTGAGCTTGAAGCGCTTCCAGTGCGGCGGCATGAAGGTCGGCTCGGGTCCGGCGGTGGGGGGCTCCCGTCGGAACGGGGCGTCCGGCGTCTCTCGGCCGGGCGCGAGGTCCTCGGTCGGGGCGGGCTCGGCCGGCGGGGCGACGGCCGCCGCCACCGGCGGGGGCGGGCCGGGCGTCG
>JADGRB010000412.1 GCA_017881315.1 Pseudomonadota bacterium | reverse complement strand
CTCATCCGCGGCGGCGACCGGCAGCTCCCTCGGCGCACCGGCCCGTTCGGCCGGAGCGGCCACGATGCCGCTCACCTGATCGCGCGCCAGATTTCCGGCCAGCCAGCCGATCTCCCGCAGCCGCGCCGGCCGATCCAGCGGCAGCGGAATAGTCCGTGCCACCAGGCCCGCCGCGCTCCCGCGCAAAGACATGCGGATCTGCGCCCTGTCGATGGCGACGACCAAGACGTTCGATGCCCCGGCGGCAGCTGCGTCGGTCGGCGCCACCACGGCAATCCCCAGCTCGGCGCCGATGCTTTGCCGAACGTCGCGCGCGTCGACGGCGACGCCGGGCGCGGATTCGACGACCACCAAGAGTCCCTCGTCGGCGGCCCGGGCGGTTCGGGAGGTCGTGGCGGCGGCGATTGCCGCGAGGAGAAGGGAGGTTCCGACTGTGCGCATGGTCTGATGTCGCCCCAACGCTCGGTTTTGTTCAATCCCTTCGGAAAGAAAGCCGACCGTCGGGGCGCGGACCGGGAGTCGGTGCTACAAAATATGTCTTGTCCGACACGACCGAGAAGAAGCCGGCGCCCCGACGCCGCCGGAGCCGCATCTTCGGGCTGGCGATCGTGGTCACGGTCGCCGTGCAGACGCCGCTCGTCGCGGGGCTGGCGCACCTCGGCGGCCACCTCTTGCCGGTGCTGGCGCTGGCCGCCGCGCTCACCGGCGGCTTCATGGCGACGGTGCTGGGACCGCGCGGCATCTGGGGCGCGCCCAGCCGCGCGCGGCTCTATCTGGTGCTCTGGCCGTTCTTCGTGTGGTGGACGCTGGGATTGCTGTTCGCGGGGCTGGCGCCGATCGCGCTCGCCGTGCGGGCGTTGCTATCCACGATGCATACGTCGCCCGCCTCGGCGCTGTCGACGAACGCCGCGCTCGGCTACGCGCTCGTCGCCGGGCTCGCCGGCACGGTGCTCGCGCTCCGCAATTCGCCGCGCGTCCGCAGGCACGAGATCGCGATCCCCGGTCTTCCGGCTGCGTTCGACGGCTTTCGGGTGGCGCAGATCTCCGACCTGCATTGCGGTCCATTCGCCAGCGGGGCGCGCGTCGATCGCTGGGTCGCCGCGGTGAACCGGCTGCAGGCCGACCTGGTGGCGGTGACCGGCGATCTCATCGCCAGCGGGCCGGCGTTCGTCCCGGTGGTGGCGGCGTCGCTGGGCAAGCTGCGGGCGCGCGACGGGGTGTTCGCCAGCATGGGCAACCACGACTACTTCACCGACGGCGAAGAGATGGTGGGCGCGCTCGAGGGGGCCGGGCTCACGCTGCTCCGCAATCGCGGCGTCCAGGTCCGGCGCGACGGCGCCGCCATCTTCGTCGCCGGCGTCGACGACACCTGGACCCGGCGCCACGACCTCGACAAGGCCCTGGCCGGCCGGCCGCCCGAGATGCCGGTCGTGCTGCTCGCGCACGATCCGGTGCTCTTTCCCGACGCGGCCTCGCGCGGGGTCGACCTGACGCTCTCGGGGCACACGCACGGCGGCCAGATCGGCGTGCCCTTCCTCGCCAAGCGCTTCAACCTGGCGCGCGTCATGACCCGCTTCACGACCGGCCTCTACCGCTCGGGGCCGTCCACGCTCTACGTGAACCGCGGCCTCGGCTCGACGGGTCTGCCGGTGCGCATCTTCGTCCCGGCGGAGATCGCGCTGCTCACGCTCCGCCGCGCCGACCGACCGAAAGCGGCGGCCGCTCGCTCGGCGGCGTGAGTCCGAGACGCCAGCGCCGGCCGACCGCGGGCGCTCAATTGCCGAATCGGGGTGCGTCCGGTCGTTCGGGTCCCTTCTTCGCTCCCACGCGGGGCGGTGGACGGTAGCCCCTCCCGTCCTCTTCCTGGGCTTCTTCACACTCGCTGGTGTGCGTGTAGCCGTACCCGGCTGAGAGAGCCCAGAGTACCGCCACGCCGAGACCAACCCCCACCGCGAGACCCTTGTTGCTAACGTTGTCTTCGGTACCCACGTAGAGGGCCGAGATGACGTTGGTGGTGGCAAACAGCGTGTCGAGCACTGGCGGGGCTCGGTTGCTCGTACAGTTGGCGACCGAGAAGCTGCGATGATCGGCCGGCAACGGCTGAACGAAGATCCACGAGCAGCCGCCGGTCATTGCCAGTGCGCCGATCGCCACGACGAGCGCCCGCCGCTTGATACCAGCCGCGGCCGTTCGCACCGCGCCACCCCGTTCGGCTCTCCCGACCACGACCGGTTGAGAATAACAAAATTGGACGCTACTGCGAAGGGATCGGCCCGACGGATGAAGGCTGCGTCGCCGTCGGCGGCGATGGTGCGCCCGCACTGGGCGGCGCGGGAAGAGGCTGAGGATAGAACTGCGGCTGCGAAGTTCCCCACAAGGGCACAGGCGGGAGGCCCGTCCGTTGCGCGGCGATGGCGTCCTCACATCGGTTTGTCTTCCAGTAGCCGTAGGTCGCCGAGAGCGCCCAGACGGAAGCCAGCGCGAGGCCCACGGCAACCGCCGCGTCCTTGTGGGTCGCTTGGGCGTCGGCGCCCACGTAGATCGCCTCGCCGATGTCGGTGAGGGCCAGCAGCGTGTCCACCATCGGAGGGATCCGGCTGGTCGTGCAATCGAGAGGTTCACCGCTGGCGGCGTCCGCCGGCGGCGGCCGCACGAAATACCAAGAACAACCCGACGTCAGCGCGAGCCCGGCCGTCGCGAGCGCGATCACCTTCGCGCCCTTCGTCATCTAGAACGCGAGCGAGAGACTTGCGGGCTCGTCCCCGCATTCAGCGGGACGCGACCGCAGGCGCTCATCCCGACACAGACGGCCAGCCCGGCGACCCGCGCCGCGGGGCCGCCCCGACGTGCGTCAGCCATCACTTCCCGAGCTCGCATGGCGTGAGTAATTTACCAGCATGAGGCTTCGGCGTGTGGTGGCGGTCGGCTGTCTCCTGGGACTGGGTTGCGGCGGCTCGAGCCCCGATCGCGTGAGCTCCGTCTGCGGTCGGGTCGCGGACGCGACCTGCGCGAAGCTCATCGAATGTCATGCGCTGGGCAGCGGGGGAGTCACCGTCAGCGCGGCCTTGTGCCAGCAGGCTCGCGCGGACCAGGTCAGCCAGTGCGTCACCGACGATGGGGCCACCATCTCCGCCTCGACCGACGCGCAGGTGGACACCTGCGTTCAAGACCTCACCGCGCAGCCTTGCACGGAGATCTGCAATCAGGTCCCGCAGGATCCGCCGTCCTGCAACCCACTCAGCCCCGCGCCCAACACCGACATGATTACCTGCCAGGCCTCCTGACCACGCGCGGCCGGCGGCGCGGCACGGCCTGGCCGAGCGTCGAAGGACACGGGCAAGGAGCGCTTGCCGTTGACTGGGACGGGACGAATAGCGTAAGTACCGACGACCCTTTAGATTCGCCGGTGTAGCTCAGTGGTAGAGCAACGGTTTCGTAAACCGTAGGTCCTCGGTTCAATCCCGAGCACCGGCTCAGGGATATCGCGTAAGACGCAAGGCAAATAGGCTCCGTTGGCGGGCGGCTCCGTCGTTCTAATGGCCTGCCGATCCTCCAGCAGCATCGCCGTGGCCTGCGGTTCCACCGCCGCCGCCGGCACCTCCCGATCCGATCGTTCCGCCTGTACCCGGGCACCAGTACCCCGTCTGGAATCCGCTGGGGCACGTCCAAGCTCCCTGCGAGCCGCAGGTGGCCTGCGAGAGTGGATCGTGAGCGCACTCTCCGAAGCAATTGGGGGTCGGCGAGGAACAGGAACCGCCCGCGCCCCCCTTATCGCCGGTGCCACCGGCACCACCGCCACCCGTCCCGCCGACAGATCCTCCGGCGCCGCCAACCGAGACGCCGGAGCAATTGCGCGACCGGGTGCGCGCCTCTCTCTTGCGCCGGAGCGCGTAGCCCCGCTTGATAAGTATAGGCCGCGAGGATCCCGAACGCGATGATCAGCGGGAGGTGCCGCGCGACGAAGCTGTCGCCGGTGAGCCCGATCGCCTTCAGCACGGCCTCGATGCCGATCAGCTGCAGTGCGATGTACGGCATGGTCGCGACGATGCCGGTGATCGCGACGAGCAGCGCCA
>JADGRB010000166.1 GCA_017881315.1 Pseudomonadota bacterium | reverse complement strand
ACCGTCTCGAACATCTCGAGCGGCGCCGGATCGGTCGGGGTCGAGAAGCGTCCGGCCTTGCCGAAGACCCGCGCGACCTCGGGGAAGCGACGGAGCACCCGATCCATCCGCTGCAGGGTGTCGCGCGCGGTCGCGTCGCTCATGCCGGGGACGGCGGTCGGCATGTAGAGCAGCGTCCCTTCATTGAGCGGCGGCATGAACTCGCTTCCCAGCTTGCCGATGACGGGGACCGTCAGCGCGACGAGCCCGACCGCCGCGCCGATCACCCACCAACGAAACCGAAGCGCGAAGCGACAGACCGGACCGTAGATCGCCACCAGCAATCGCGAGAGAGGATTCTCTTCCTCGTGCCGGATGCGCCCGCGAATGAACAGCGCCGCGATCGCCGGGACCAGCGTGACCGACAGGACCGCCGCGAAGCCCATCGAGAAGGTCTTGGTGTAGGCGAGCGGCTTGAACAGCCGCCCCTCCGTCCCCTCCAGCGTGAACACCGGCAGGAAGGCGACCACGATGACCAGCAGGGAAAAGAAGATCGGGCGCCCCACCTCGACCAGCGCGGCGGTCACGACCTCCTGCCGCGTGGCGCGCGCGGCGGCCTCCCGACCTTGCGCTTCCCATCGCTCCAGATGCTTGTGGACATTCTCGACCACGATGATCGCGGCGTCGACCATGGCGCCGATGGCGATCGCGATCCCGCCCAGGCTCATGATGTTGGCGCCAATGCCGAGGCGGGACATCGGGATGAAGGCCAGCAGCACGGCGACGGGCAACATCAAGACCGGAACCAGCGTGCTGCGCACGTGCAGGAGAAAGATCAGGATGACCAGGCCCACGACGATCATCTCCTCGACCAGCGTGTGGCGCAGGGTCTGGATGCTGGCGCGGATCAGGACCGATCGATCGTAAGTCGGCACGATCTCGACGCCGGCCGGCAGCGACGCCCCGAGCTCGGCCAGCCGTTCCTTGACCGCATCGATGACGGTCAGCGCGTTCTGTCCGCTCCGCATGATCACCACCGCGCCTACGGTCTCGCCCTGCCCGTCCAGGTCGGCCAGGCCGCGGCGCTGGGCCGGCCCGATGCGCACCTGCGCGATGTCGCGGAGACGGATGGGGGCGCCGTTCTCGGTGCCGACGACGACCGTCTCCAGATCCGCCGCGCTCTCGAGATAGCCGCGCCCCCGGATGAAGTGCTCGGTGCCCGCGATCTCCAGCACCCGTCCCCCCACGTCGTTGTTCGACCGCCGGACCGCCTCGACGATCTGCATGAGCGGCAGGTGGAACGACTGCAAGCGCCGCGGATCGAGATCGATCTGATACTCCTTGCCGAAGCCCCCGATGCTGGCGATCTCGGCGACGCCCGGCACCGACTGGAGCGCGTAGCGGAGATTCCAGTCCTGCAGCGATTGCAGCTCGGAGAGGGAATGCTTTCCCGAGCGGTCCGTGAGCGCGTATTCGAACACCCACCCCAGGCCGTTCGCGTCGGGACCGAGCGCGGGCGTCACGCCGACCGGCAGCTTTGCTTGAATCGACGACATGACCTCGAGGACGCGGCTGCGCGCCCAATACAGGTCCGTGCCTTCGTCGAAGACGATGTTGACGAAGGACATCCCGAACATCGACTGCCCGCGCACCGCCGACACGTGCGGCGCGCCGACCAGCGTGGTCACGATCGGGTAGGTGATCTGATCTTCGACCAGATCCGGCGAGCGCCCCATCCATTCGCTGAAGACGGTGACCTGTACGTCGGACAGATCGGGAACCGCGTCGAGGGGCGTCGAGCGCAAGGCGAAGAACCCCGCCACCGCCCCGAATCCGACCAGGACGATGGTGAGCATCCGCTGTCGCGCGCACAGCGCGATGAGCCAGGCGATCATGGGCCGTCGCCCCAGCCGGGCAGCGCGCCTTGCAGCTTGGCCTCGCTCGACAGCAGGAACGTCGCGCCGGTGGCCACGCGGTCACCCTTCCGGAGGCCACTTCTGATCTCGTCCCACCCGCCGGTCATCGCGCCGACCTCCACCTCCGTCGGGCGGAGCTTGCCGCCGCCGCGATCGACGAAGACGTAGCGGTGCTCGCCGGAGAGCAGCAGCGCCGAGTCGGGTACGGCCAGTTTGCTGCCGAGCGGCACCGATATCTCGACGTCCGCGGACATTCCGGGACGAAGGAACGACCGCGGATTGAGCAGCTCGAGGCGGGCCGCCACGATCCGTATCTTGTCGTCGACGGTGGGCGCGACGAAGGTGACGCGCGCGTCCACGGTCTCACCGGGATGGGACGGCAGCGAGACGCGCGCCGGCTGGCCCACCGACACGAAGGTCGCGTCTCGCTCCGAGATCGCGGCCTGGACCCACACCCGCCCCAGGTTCCCGATGCGGTAGAGCGAGCTTCCCGGCATCAGGCGGGCGCCGCTCACGACGTTCTTCTCCAGGACCACGCCGCCGATGGGCGCAACGACCGTCACCCGACCATCGGCGGTCCGCTTGCGATCCAGCGCCGCGATCTGCCCGGGGCTGAGGTCCCAGTTCGCGAGGCGTCTCTGCGACGCGGCCACCAGCTGGGGCAGCGCGCCGGCGCGCTTCGCGCTCAGGTACTCCTCTTCCGCCGCCAGCAGGTCCGGGCTGTAGAGCATGGCCAACGCCTGTCCCGCCCGCACCTCGCGGCCCGTCTCGGACACCAGCAGCTTCTCGACGAACGCCTCGTACTTGAGCGTGACGTCGCCCAGCCGCCGCTCGTCGACGTCGACCCGCCCCACCGCGCGCAATTTGACCGTCAGCGGTCGCTCTTCGACGGTGGCGAAGGTTGCCCCGATGAGCTGCTGTCTCTCGGCGGATACCTCGATGACGCCGCCGCTGTCGGCCCCGGTGCGGTCACCCTGCGAGCCGTCGAGCGAGAACCCCGGGTGCGGTGGCGAAACCCGGAGACCGACGGCCTGATGAGCGTGGCCCGGCGCATCGACCCCGACCCTCAGAGACCAGTCGCCATTCATCGCGAGGTTGTAGGCAACTTCGTAGTGGCCTCCCGACGACGACTTGACGTCCCCGCCGCCCTTCATCTCGGGCATGTTCCCCATCGCCGCCATGTCGTACTCGAAGGCGATTCGTGCGCCCTCGACCGGTTGGCCGGCGGCGTCCGTGATGGTCAACCGCAGCCGGTTGTCGCCCGCGCGGGGCGGATCGGGCTCAACCGCCACGCCGATCCGAAGGTCACCCGCCGTCGCCGTCTCCTGCTTCGGCCGGGCGCAGGTGGAAAGGAGGACCATTCCAACGACAAGGCTCTCGCGCAGCTTCATGGCAGCGCCCCGTGGTCGATCTCTCGGCCCGACTCGGCCGCCGCCAGCAACCCCAGATCGGCGCCGACCGCGCGTTCGAGGTCGGTCAAACGTTGTTCGTAGCTGGCCAGGTGCGTGGCCAGATCGAGCTCGTGCATTTCCAGGTCGCGCACCGAGTCCAGCACCATCAGAAAACTCCCCCGCCCGGCCGCGTACCCGGAGCTGGCGCTCGACAGCGCCTGGCTCGCGAGCGGAATCAGCTTGTGGTGCAGCTCGACTTGTCGCTGCTCGGAGAGCACCTCGGCGTAGGCGTCGGACACCTCGGCGACCACGCGGTTCTCCATGGCGTGCGCGTCTTGCCGAGCGGCGGCCAGTTGCGCACCGGCGACGCGGATCTGGGGATCGATCTTCGCCTGCCGGAAAATGGGTAGATTCCCCTGGACGCCCAGAAACAGAAAATCCGAAACGCCCACGGCGCGAAACGCATGCATGTCGCCCACGCTGACGCCGATATCGGGGGTCCGGGACGCGTCCGCCAGCCGCAGTCTCGCCTCCGACGCTCGGATCGCGGCCTGGGCGGCCGCCAGCTCCGCGCGCCCCGTTTTGGCCTGCTCCCAGAGATCTCGGACCGGCGGCAGCGGCGCGACCAGACCGGGCTCCGAAACGACGCCGATATCACCTTCCGGCGGCCGATCGAGCAGGGCCAGAAGGCGGGAGTTCGCGGCCGTTCGCCGGGCCAGCGCCGCCTCGCGGTCCGACTCCACCTTGAGTAGCTCGCTCGCGGCGCGCAGCGACTCCGAGGTCTCACCGCGCCCGGCTGCGATGCGGGCGGAGGCGGCGGCACCCAGGGAGCGCAGCGTATCCATCATCTTCGCGTCGACGCCGATGGTGCGCTCCGCCAGAAATAGATCGAAGTACGCCTTGCCCACCTGGGCTTCGATATCGCGCGCCTTCACGGCGGCGCTCGCGCGTGCCGCTTCCGCCTCGCCACGGGCGACCGCGCGGCGGTGCTCGCGCTTGCCCCCCAGCGCGATCGGCTGCGTGATCTGAACCATCACCGGGACGGTAGAAAAATCCGTGGGCGCGTTCCAGAGCTGGACCATCAACATCGGATCGTCCCAGGCTCCAGCGGAGGCCACCGCGGCGTCGGTCGCGCCCGCCGTCGCCTCCGCCGCCAGATACTCGGGGTTGCGCGCGCGGGCTTCTCGTATCAGGTCCGCCAGCCGCGCCCGAGGGACCACGGACGACGACCCCGAACCCGGATCCGGCGGCACGGCATGGGCCGTCGCGGTCGACATCATGACCAAGGCAAAAACCATCTTCATCGGACGCTCCTGTCGCGGGTGAAAATGGACCGCAGCGGTCATGACCACCTGTGGCCATGCTCGGCGCGCGGTCCCGTTCGAGATCGAGGGACTTCCGGCTAGCTGCTACCGGTGATCGTCGAACGGACGCTCAGATGAGGAGCGATTGCTTCCGCAACAAGATAGGAAACGCGAGAGGATCATTTCTCGTGGCGTCGATCCGAGCGCGCCGAGCGCGGTCGGACCCCGCCGGCGGCACCAGGGTCGCCAGCGGCAGCGACACCGGCGCGCTCGACGCGGGCGAGCTCTGGAACGATGCGGGCGCCGCCGCGACCGACTGGGCAAAAGCCGCCGTCGTGAGGACGTCGCAGCAACAAGACCTCACCAGCCTGGCGAGCTGGGGAACGGAAGACGGAATCGGCGCGGCTTCGGGCGAACCGCAACAACAAGCGGATCTAACCTGCGCGTCGATGGTGCAACGAAACCAACGCTGGCCACCGACGGAGAGACCCACCAGCATCGTCACGGCCACCAGGGCCGCCGAGCAGCGGCGTGCGAGTCCGTCGACGGGGATCATGTACATCATTCTTAGTCCGGCTTCCCCGGTCCGTCCAATCGGAGTGACGCTAGGCCGGTCGCGGGTTACCGAATCGTAATCCTGAAAGCTGCGTCCGGCTCAGCCTGCGAGCGTCTGGCGGGCGCGAGGCTCTGGCACGAGGCTTGCGATGTAGGCGGCGCATGCCAACCCAAGTAGCCTCTTCCGAGAACACCATGACCCATTCGGCGGGTCGCCAAAGCTCCGCTAGATCCACGTTTTGGCCCCCGATCGGCGGTCAGGGACGCCAGCGTCAACGGGCCAGGGGCCGCCTCAAGGCGGTCGAGCATGAGCACGCCGCGCCGACCGCTCCGGAGGCCGCCGAGGAGGACGATCCGAGCGCAATTGCCGCCGTGGTCGAGGTTGCGGCCAAGAAGCACACCTTTTCCGCCCACGAGCAGTCGGCCGTTGGCTCCTACCTCCGTGAGCTGCGCAAACATCCGCTCATGACGCGCGAAGAAGAGCACGACGTCGCCGTCCGATTCTCGGAGACCGCGGAGCCGGCGCTGGGATCCCGCCTCGTCGAGGCCAACTTGCGCCTGGTCGTGAAGCTCGCGCGAGAATACCAGCGCGCGCAAAACAACATTCTCGACCTCATCCAGGAGGGCAACGTCGGCCTCATTCGCGCGGTCGAAAAATTCGACCCGCATCGAGGGGTGAAGTTCTCTTCCTACGCCTCCTGGTGGATCCGCGCCTACATGTTGAAGTTCGTCTTGGCGAACTGGCGCCTGGTGAAGGTCGGGACGACCCAGCCCCAGCGCCGGCTGTTCTTCAACCTGCACAAGGAGCGCGAGAAGCTGGAGAAGCAGGGCGTGGTGGTGGAGGCCAAGCACCTGGCCGCCGCCCTGGACGTCACCGAGCAAGAGGTTGTCGAGATGGAGCGGCGCCTCACCGCCTCCGAGATGTCGCTGGACGCGCCCGTTCATTCCGACGAGCAGGACGATCGGACGCGGGGCTCGCTTCTGGCGGCGCCGTCTTCGGGTCGTCCCGACCTGCAGATCGAGTCGGTCGAGTTCGACCGCCTCGTGAAGCAGAAGCTGGAGAGCTTTCGGCGCACGCTGCGCGATCGGGATCTCGAGATCTTCCAGGCGCGCCTGCTCAACGAGGATCCGGAGACCTTGCTCGAGCTGGCGGCGCGCTTCGGGGTCACGCGGGAGCGGGTTCGTCAGATCGAATGCCGCCTCAAGGCCAAGCTTCGCCAGTACCTCGAGGTGGAGCTGGGCGAGAGCCTGCAGCCCGAGGATCTGCTCGCTTCCCAGGCCGCCTGAGCGCGCACCGGGGATCAGGACGACACGAAGAACGCGCCCCCGGCCGGCTACCGGCCCAGGGCGCGTTGTCGATCGTGTCGATCGGCTGCTCGTTATGATCGTCGTCCGCTACCCATATGGCTGCCCCATGATCCTCGCGATCTCGGGGTTGGCGCGGCGCTCGTGGACGACGCCCATCTCATCGCCGGGCAGTCCGACCACGGCGCCGGTGCCCAGGGCTTGAGTCTCGGCCAGGATCGCGAGCGCGAAGTCCGCGGGCGTGCCCGCGCCAGCGCCCATGCTCGCCGGCCCGTGAACGCGGTGGTCGGAGCTCACGCCCAGCTCCGAGAGCATCCTCTGCGTGCGTCGGGGCGAGCCGAGCACCCGGATGTGGCGCGCGTGCGATTGCAACAACGCCCCCAGGACCCGGCGATCGACGTCGTAGTCCTGCGTCATCACGACCGCGAATCCGCCCCGTCCGTCGCGCCCGATCCCCGCCGCGAGCTCGGTCGCCGCTCCCAGCCGGATCTCGTCTGCGCCCGCGAACCACTTCGCCGTCCACGGATGCCCGGCATCGTCACAGACCGTCACCAGCCATCCGAGCTGGCCGGCCAGCGTTGCCAGAGGCAGGGCGTCCGCCCCCGCGCCGAACAGGTAGAGGTGCGGCGGCGGGATGACTACCTCCACCAGGGCTTCGACCCCGCCCTCCGCGAAGACCTCGGACCGCCCCGACTCGAGCGCCGCGCGCGCCCGGGAGGCCAGCGCCTCCGAGAGTTGCCCCTCGCCGATGGTGGAGCGGACCGCGCCGTCTGGCCCGATCTGCAGGCGGTCGCCCACCGCGACGCGCCGGTTGCTCGGTCGCAAGATTGTCGCCACCACGCCGCGCTTCTCCGCAACGAGGCAGCTCTCGAGGAACGCCACCGGGTCAAACGGATCGTCGACGTCGCAGGGCTCGAGCAGCAGATCGACCAAACCGTTGCTCTCGAGACCGATCCCCCAGTCCATCTCGTCTCCCTTGGAGACGTAGCTGAGCAGGGCCGGCGAGCCATCCCGCGTGAACCACCAGGCCTTGCGGATGACCTCAGCCCCCGGGCAGTCGCCGCCGACGCGTCCGCTCACCCAGCGGTTTTCCGCGATCAGCATGCGCGCACCGATCCGTCGGGTGGCGGATCCCGCGACGTTGACGACCGTCGCCAGCAGGAGGGGGCGTTCTTCGTCCTCGGCGCGCAGCGCGTGTGCCGCGCGCACGATCCCTTTGAGATCGCTCATGGGACTAGAAGCGCAGGTTCATCAGCGCGAGCCGATAGGTCGGCGCGGGGTCGGTGGAGAAACGCGAGGCGACCGCGACATCGGCGCGATTTTCTTGCACGATGACCTGGGTGAGGCCGACGGCGGTTCCGACGAGCACGCCACCGCCCGCCCAGTAGCCGATCCGAGCGGCGTGGTCCTGGTTTCCGAGATAGTAGATCGCGCCACCGACCAGCGCGCCCACCACCGCTCCCATGATCGCGCTGACGGCGATGGTGGTCATGTAGTTGTGCGGCGAATCTTCGTGAACGACGGTCGTGCGGCGGGCGGGCTCCACCACCACCGGCGCGGCGGCCACCGGCACCGTCGCGGGCGCGACCTGGACCTGCTGAGGCGCCGGAGCTGGCTGGTTCTGGGGCGTCACCACCACGCTGTCGGCGAGCAGGCTCGCCTTGGGCAGGGGAACCACGGGAGCGACCTCGCGGCCCGTATTGGCGAACGCAACGGAGCTCGACACACCCAACATCACCACCGAGACCACAACCAAATTGACTGATCGCATGGAATACCTCCGGATTGGCCGAGTGCAGCGCTTGTGCCATTCGAGGCACAGGCGAAAGCCCGCCACTTTGAGCCGGACGGTTTACGTCAGGGTGACGGGTCAGGCGCGAAGTCACGACCGCGTAACATCGACACCCCGACCAGCACGGCCCCACGGATGGGCTCGCATGCGCGACTCTCCGTTGTGTTTCGCGGGTGCGTCCTTAACTTGCGGTCGTGGTCCCTATTACCAAGACTGGCGGCGACAATCGCCGCGGCGAGAGCTCCGTCAAGGTCGTCATGCTGGTGGAAGACGACGACGAGACCCGCGAGGCCCTGGCCACGATCTTGGAGGAGGCCAGCTATCGAGTCATCAGCGCCGCGAACGGCGCCGACGCCTGGAGGTTGCTGCAGAGTCACGCCGGGCCCTGCGACATCATTCTCTTGGACCTGATGATGCCGGTCATGAACGGATGGGACTTTCGTCGCAAGCAGAAGGAGAGCGCCGACTTCTCGTCCATTCCAGTTCTGCTGATGTCAGCGGGCGGCAACATCGCCTCATCCTGTGCCGATCTGGGCACCTCGGACTACATCGCCAAGCCGGTCGAGGTCGCGGAGCTTCTAAATAAAATTCAGCGGTACTGCAGCTGACATCGGGGGGTGTCGTGAATTTGCCGGGCAATAGCATTCAAGGAAAGGCGGGGAGCTCGCAGCTCGGTCGCTACAAGCTGATCCAGCTGCTGGGGGTCGGTGGAATGGCCGAGGTGTTCAAAGCCCGCTGCGCCGGCCCAGGCGGCTTCGAGCGGACGGTGGTGGTCAAGCGGATCCTGCCGATCCACGGTCGCGACCCCGAGTTCGTGCGGATGTTCGTGGCCGAGGCGCAGCTCCTGGGCCTCTTGCACCACCCGAACGTGGTGCAGGCCTACGACCTGGGCGAATTCGAGGGGACGCTGTTCCTGGTGCTGGAGTACGTCGACGGTCCGTCGCTGTCGCGGGTCATGAGCGCGCTTCGGTCCACGGGCAAGCTGATGCCGATCGCGGCGGCGGCGCACTTCGCCTACGAAGTCTGCCGAGCGCTCGACCACGTTCACACCCTCAAGGGGGGCGACGGCGAAGCGCTGAACGTCATCCATCGCGACGTGACCCCCTCGAACATCCTTCTGACCCAGGCCGGAGGGATCAAGCTGCTCGATTTTGGAGTGGCCAAGTATCGGGCGTCGCAGGCGCTCTCGGTGGAGGGAACCGTCAAGGGCAAACCGGCGTACCTGGCCCCGGAAGCCCTGGAGGCCAAGAGCATCGACAACCGCGTGGACATCTTCGCGCTCGGGGTGGTGCTGCACGAGATCCTGACGCTCCGGAGCCTGTTCGAATCCGACAGCCAGGTGCTCACGTTCCGCAAGATCCTGGAGCTGCCGATTCCATCGCCGTCGAGCTTCCGGCCCGAAGTCCCACCTGAGCTGGACGCGATCGTGATGAAGGCCCTCGAGCGGGATCCCGACCGCCGCTACCAAACCGCCGGCGAGATGGCCGCCGATCTCAATAAGTTCGTCGGAGGCCAGAAGATGCGAATGGATGAGGTGTGCGCCTTCGTCCGCGAGGTTTGGACGCGGCCTGCGCCGGCGCGATTCGGTGGTGCGAAGCTGGGGTCGCCAGAGCCCCGAACGACGGAGAAATCGACCAAGCGCTACAAGAACCCACGATCCTGGGGGGCGCGGGTGCGCCGCTTCCTTCTGGGCAACACCCGACCCAGGTTGCGGACCTGAACGTCCTCAGCGGTGAAACCAGACCCGCAGGGTGGAGAGGAGCTGGTCGGTGTTGACCGGTTTGGCCAGATAGTCCGAGGCGCCGGCGTCGAGGCACTTCTCCCGATCTCCCTTCATGGCCTTGGCCGTGAGCGCGACGATGGGCAGCCGGCGGAGTGGCGGCTGCTTCCGGATCAGCTGCATCGTCTGGTAGCCGTCCATCTCGGGCATCATGATGTCCATCAGGACCATCGCGATGTCGGAGGTGCTCTGTAGCATCGTCAAGGCCTCCCGGCCGGTCTGCGCCGTGACCACGCTCATCCCGTGACGCTCGAGGACGCTCCCGAGCGCGAAGATGTTCCGGACGTCGTCGTCGACGACCAGCACCTTTCGCCCGTGCAGGTCCTCGTCGGAGCGGTGCAGCTTTTCCAGCATCTGTTGCTTCTGCGGCGGCAGATCGGCGATGACGCGGTGGAGGAACAACGCCGTCTCGTCGAGCAACCGCTCGGGGGATTCGACGCCCTTGATGACGACCTTGCGGGCCAGCTCCTGCAGCTGCGCGTCCTGCTCGGGCGACAGCTCCTTGCCCGTGAACACCACGACCGGCACGTCCTTCAGGTCTTCGTCGTCGCGGATGCGGGCCATCACCTCGAACCCCGAGATGTCGGGCAATCGCAGATCCAGCACCACGCAGTCGACAGTGCTCTCGTGCAAGATGGAGAGCGCCTGCTCCCCGCTGTCGGCGGTCACGATCTCGATGTCGTCGTGACCGAGCAGCTCCTTGATGCTCAGCTGCTCCGCGTCGTTGTCCTCCACGACGAGCAGGCGCTTCTTTCGAGGTCCGGCGTACTCTTTGATCCGGGAGAGCGCCGTTTCGAGCCCGTCGGTGGTCGCCGGCTTGGTGATGAACGAGAAGGCC
>JADGRB010000009.1 GCA_017881315.1 Pseudomonadota bacterium | reverse complement strand
ACGGCTCGTCCTTCTCCACCTCTTCAGCGATGATGTCGTTGCAGAGGCCAATGCACTCGTCGCAGATGTAGACCGTGGGCCCCGCGATCAGCTTCTTGACCTCCTTCTGGCTCTTCCCGCAGAAAGAGCAAGAGAGGTTCCCGTGATCGTCGCGCTTGCGCTCGGTCGGCACCAATAAAAATGTAGCACACGCACCCGCCCAACGGCGAGCGCCAGCGCTACTTCACCGGTCCGGTCGGCTTCTGGATGAGCACCTCGTCGATGAGGCCGTACTCCTTGCCCTCGATGGCGCTCATGAAGTAGTCGCGCTCGGTGTCGGACTTGATCCGCTCCATGGGCTGGCCGGTGTGCTTGACCAGGAGCTCGTTGAGCTTGTCGCGGGTCCGCAGGATCTCCTTGGCGTGGATGTCGATGTCGGTCGCCTGCCCCGAGAACCCACCCAGCGGCTGGTGAATCAGGATCCGGGCGTGCGGCAGCGAGAACCGCTTGCCCTTGGCGCCGGCCGCCAGCAGGAACGCGCCCATCGAGGCCGCCTGCCCCATGCAGAACGTCGCCACGTCGGGCCGCACGTACTGCATGGTGTCGTAGATGGCCATCCCGGCCGTCACCATCCCGCCCGGGGAGTTGATGTAGAGCATGATGTCCTTGTCGGGATCTTCGCTCTCGAGAAAGAGCAGCTGCGCGATGACGATGTTCGCGACCTGATCGTCGACCGCCGTGCCGAGAAAGATGATCCGGTCCTTGAGCAGGCGCGAGAAGATGTCCCAGCCGCGCTCGCCCCGGTGGGTCTGCTCGATGACCGTCGGAATGATGAAGTTCCGGATCGCGGGGGGAGGTGCGTCGAACTCGCTCATGGGGTGGGGTCCTTTTTCTTCTTCGGGCCGGGCTTCGGGCCGGTTTTTTGCGCCGCCTGTGCCTCCCGCCGCGCCTCTTCGGGCGTGACGATCAACGAGGACACCGGCTCGCCGTCGGTGATCTTAGCCTGCGAGATCAGCATATCAAGCGTCTTCTGCTCCCGGATCTGCGCCTCGATCTGGTGGATCCGGTGGTCCTTCTCCAGCTCGGCGCGGAGCTGCTTGGGGTTCTCGTTGCGCGCGGCCGCCAGCTCGGCGATCCGCTTCTGGAGGTCGGCGTCACCGGCGGTGATCCCCTCGCGCTCGGCGATGGCCTGCAAGAGGATCGCCCCCCGCGCCTCCTCTTCGGCCTCGACCTGCATCTCGCCGCGCATCGTCTGGTCGTCGACCCCCTCGACGTCGACGCCCATCATCATGAGCTGGTTCTTGGCGCGCTTGACGATCGCCTGCGCGTAGCGATCGATGAGCGCGGGCGCGACCGGGAACACGTTGCGCTTGATGATCTCCTTGACCAGCGCCTGGGAGACCTCCCGCTTGATCCGCTGCTGGTCGGCCTCGATCAGCTTCTCGCGGACCTTGGCGCGCAGGCCGTCCAGCGTCTCGGCCTCGCCGGTGTCCTTGGCCAGCTCGTCGTCGAGCGCGGGGACCTGTTTTTGCCGGGCTTCTTTGATGGTGACGTGCAGGTGCACGTGGCGCCCCGCCAGCTCGGGGGCCGGCCCCTCGGCCGGTAGCGTGTAGTCGACCTCGATGTGGTCGCCGCCGATCGGCTTGCCCCGGAGCCGTCCCGCCAGGCCTGGCAACGGGCCGCTGGTGTCGTCCTCCAGATCGACCAGCACCTCGCGCCGCTTGATCTTGTGCTCGCCCACGCGCCCCGACAGCTCGACCTGCAACAGATCCGTCTCGGCCGTCACCTTGCGCCCTTCGACCGCCTTGAACTGCGTGAGTCGGCGCCGATAACCCTCGAGCGCCTCGGCGACCTGCTCGTCCGTCACCTTGGGCGGCCGGCGCGACACCGGGATCCCGGCGTAGTCTTGCGGCGTGACCTGCGAGCGGACCTCGACCCGGGCCGAGAACTTGAACGGCTCGCCGGTCTTGATCTCGATCTCGGCCACCGCGGGTGGCGCCACCGGCTGGATCTGGTTCTCCTGGATCGCCTGCCCCAGCGAGTGCTCGACCAGCTCCCGGGCCACGTCGTCCTCGACCTGGCGGCGGTACATCCGCTCCAGGAGGGCCCGCGGCACCTTGCCGGGCCGGAATCCGGGGAGGCGCACGCCACGCCGCAGGGCATCGTAAGCCTTGTCGAGCTTGGGAGCGACGTCGGACCAAGGAAGCTCGAACTCGACGCGTTTCTCGACGGGGGAGAGGTCTTCGATCGTGATCTGCATGGTTAAAGCTGGGTTTGTCTACCCTTGGCACCGCGCCGGCGCAAGCCACCCCCGCGCAATTCGCCTTGCGCCGCGGCTGCCCTTTCGTCAGCATAGTGGGCTTTCGTGATGGGTCTCGGCGGTTTCACACTTGCGGATCGACTGGGGGCGAAGTCCTCGCCCTGCTCCGTGCCCGGCTGCGTCCGCACCTGGATCTCGATGGCCAGCGCCAAGGTGGGGAACAAGCTGGGCGGGCGCGGCGCCGCCGATCCGTCCGATCCCGCATCTTCGATGTGCGATCCCTGCCGGCAGGTCTTCGCGAAGGCGACCGACGCCCTGCGGCCTTGCGATCGACCGGGCTGCGAGGGCAAGTGGACCTGGAAGGCCTCCGACCAGGTGGTTGCCGCGGCCAACAACCGCAAGCCGCCGCACCGGCTGTGCGATGGCTGCGAGGAGAAGCTGAGCGCGCTCTCCGATCGGCCGCTGCCCTGCGCGGTGCCGGGCTGCGTGCGGTCGGCGGTCTTCACCCGGCAGGCCCAGCTGGTCGCTGGCGCGCCCGACACCGAGCTCGGCGATCCGACGCTGCGCTGCGACCAGTGCGAAGGCGTCTATCGCAAGCTCAAGGATCGGAACACCAACTGCGGCATCAACGGCTGCAAGGAGAAATGGTCCTGGTCGGCCGACGAGCAGATCCAGGCCTATGCGCAGGGGCTGCCCAACGAGCCGCCGCGGCGGATGTGCAAGACCTGCGACGCGGCCTTCGGCGCGATCGCCGATCGCCCGGTGCGCTGCCGGACCTCGGGCTGCAAGAAGACCTGGACCTGGACGCGGAGCGATCAGCTCGACGCCTGCCTGGCCGGCAAGCCGACGCCCAAGGCGCCGCACCGGATGTGCGACAGCTGCATCTCGATTTACCAGGCGCTCAAAGACGTGGAGCGGCCCTGCCGGCGCAGCGGCTGCAAGGGGACCTGGCTCGACAAGCGGGGCGGTCAGCTCGCGCGCGCGGTGCGCGGCAAGACCGGCGATCCCTATCCGCAGTACTGTGAAAACTGCGCCAAGGAGATCGGCGATCTCGAGGACCGGCAGCTCCCGTGCAAGACGGAGAACTGCGACGGAACCTGGACCTGGGCGAAGGCGGCGCAGCTCGCGGCGGGCGTTCGTCCCACCCACAAGGGCGAAGATGAAGGAGAGGCGCCGGTCGTCGTCGTCGCCGCGGGCGAGCCTGCGGCCGGTGCCGAGGCGCTGGCCGCGGGCGGCGCCGCGCCGGGCAGCGTCCCTGGCCAGGTCGTCCGCGTGGGCAATGTGGGCAACGTCGGCAAGAAAGGGAAGAAGAAGCGCCGGCGCGAGATCCGGCCGCCCGAGCGGCGTTGTCAGGTCTGCAGCGACTTCCTCAAAGACAAGAAGACCATCGAGATCCCCTGCAAGACCTGCGGGACGCCGATCTACTGGCCGCCCGAGAGCCAGCTTCAGACCCACCTCGGCGCCTGGGCCGCGCCCGGCATGTGCGGCGCGTGCAAGCGCGACGCGACCGAAGCCGCCCGCGCCATCGAACGCGAGGCGCTCCGCCACCCCGGCGTGATCGCGACGCCGGCGGCATCGGCGCCGACCGAGCCCGCGGCAGACGCGCAGGCGCCGACCGAGCCGACGGCGGACGGGCCAACGCCCGACGCGCCCACCGCCGACGCGAGCTAGTCGCCCGCTTGGGTGCCCGCCAGGGCCAGCGCCAGCGGGGTGTCGGCGGGGAGGAGATCGAGCGACGGAACGTGCGTCGCTTCGATCCAGGCCACCTCGGCGACCTCCAGGGCGCGCGGCGTGCCCCGGACGATGGTCGCCGAGTAAACCAGCATGACCAGATCGAATTCGGGGTACGCGTGGAAGACCACGTCGTGGATGCCGCCCACCTCGATGTCGCAGCCGAGCTCCTCACGCACCTCGCGCGCGAGCGCGGCGACCGGCGCTTCGCCGGGCTCGACCTTGCCGCCGGGAAACTCCCACAGGTTGGGCATCGGCTGATCGGCGCGACGTCGCGACATCAGGATCCGCGTGTCCCGCCGCACCAGGGCGGCCACCACCAACTTGCGGGGGCGCATGGATCCTCCGCCCACGCGTCTCAGCTCAGGCGCGACGCGGGCGACTTCGAGGAGGTCGGGGGGACGGGTTCCGATCCCCGGGCGGCGCGCTCGATGAGCGCCAGCAGATCCTCGAGCCGGAACGGTTTCTGGATCACGGCCGCCACCGTCTCCTCCAGGAAGCGCCGCGCGTCGCTGGAGAAGGCGCCGCCGGTCACGAACACGAACCGTTCACCCAGCGCGGGGAAGCGTTCACGCACGGTCGCGTACAGGTCCACGCCGGACATCTCGGGCATCTGCAGGTCGCACAGGATGACGTCGAACGCGGCGTCACGCTCGAGGATGCGCAGCGCCTCGTGCCCGCCCAGCGCGGTCGCCAGCTCGTGCGCGTCGCCGAGCATTCGCCGGTAGGCCTTGAGGAGCAGTGGCTCGTCGTCGACGGCCAGGATGCGGCGTCGCTGATAGCCGCGCGCGCGGATCGTCACGGGCGCGGGGGCGCTCACGACCGGCGCGATCGTCTCGTCGGCCGGCAGGCGGACCCGGAACGTCGCCCCTTCCCCGTTGCGGCTCTCGACCACGATCTCGCCGCCCAGCCCCCGCACGATACCCAGCGAGATCGGCAGCCCCAGCCCGGTCCCCATCCCGCGCGGCTTGGTGGTGAAGAAAGACTCGAAGATGCGGGGGAGGATCTCCGCCTGGATCCCCGGGCCGTTGTCGGAGATCTCGACGACCACGCTGGCGCCGTCGTCGAAGGTCCGCACGCGCACCCGATTGCGCCGCGCGTCCGCCTCGTCGAGGGCCTGGGCGGCGTTCAAGATCAGGTTCAGAAACACCTGGCCGAGGCGCGCGGCGCTGGCGCGCACCATCCGGGTGGCCGAGAAGTCGCGCTCGACCTGCGCGCGGTACCTGAGCTCGGTGCGCAGCATGCTGAGCGCCGATTCGACCGCGGCGTTCACGTCGATTGGAACGCTGGTGTCCTCGTCGGTGTGCGAGAACGCGGCCAGATCGCGCACGATCCGGTGGATCCGCGCCATCCCCTCCTTCGACTCCTGCAAGATCGCGTTGGCCTCGAAGAGCTGATCGGCAAGCGCGAGGCGCGTCGCCCCCCCGTCGGGCAGGTCGCGCAGTTTTTCTTCGATGAGCCGCATGTGACCCGCCAGCGCCTCGAGGTTGGCCAGCACGAAGGCCGCCGGGTTGTTGATCTCGTGCGCGACGCCCGCGGCGAGCAAGCCGATCGACGCCAGCTTTTCGGCCTGGAGACGTCCGATCTCGCGCTCCCGCTCGTCGGTCGCGTCGCGCACGTAGAGCACCGCGCCCCGCCCGGGCAGCGGGTAGGCGCGCACCGCGAAGGCCCGCCCGCCTCCGGAGAGGCTGCGATCCGCCGTGACGCCGCGGGTGATCGCGTCGCGCGCCGCGGCCTGCAGATCGGGGCGCAGCCCGCCGTCGTAGAGCCGCGTGCCCATCGCGTTCGCGACCTCGAGCGTGCCGTCGGGGGCCACCAGACACACCCCGTCCTCGAACACGTCGAAGGTCTCGCGCAGGACGTCGACGCCGCTGCGCAATCCGCCGGTGAGCGCCGTCCGCAGCCCTTCGGGCGGCAGGAGCACAAAATCGTAGGGCTGCGCGTCGAGCCGCGCCAGCGCCGCCGGGGCCGACTCCACCCGTTCGATCTCGCCGGCCTTGGCCGCGCGGGCCACCTTCTCGATGGCGGCGCGTGCCCCACCGGGCTGGTCGTCGACGAGGAGGATGCGCGCCATGTGATCTCTCAGGTGGAGCTGGCCGCCGCGGCGGCTTCCGGATCGCGCCTCTTCGCCAGCAACTCGACCAGCGCCGGACGAAGCAAGGGGTGGCGGAAGGCGTACCCGGTCTCCAGCGTTCGGACCGGCATGGCGCGCTGACTGGCCAGCAGCACCTCGTCGGTCATCGTCCCGAGCGCGAGGCGCAGCGCAAAGGCGGGCGCGGCCAGGACCGTCGGGCGGCCCAGTGCCTCGCCGACCGCCCGCACGAACTCTCCGTTGGTGGCGGGCTCGGGCGCCACCGCGTTGAACGCCCCCTGCACCGACTCGTGGGCCATCGCGTAGCGGATGAACCCGATCTCATCTTCCAGGTGGATCCAGGGCATCCACTGGGCGCCGCTGCCGATCCTGCCGCCCAGCCCGAGCCGGAACGGCGGAAGAATCTTGCGCAGGATGCCGCCGCCCTTCGACAGCACCACGCCGTTGCGCAGGATCACCACCCGCATGCCGATCTCGGTGGCCTTCATCGCCTCCGCCTCCCAGTCCCGCGCCAGCTCGGCGAGGAAGCCCTGCCCCGCCGCCGCCGTCTCGGTCAGGATCTCGGCGCCGCGGTCGCCGTAGACCCCGGTCCCGGAGGCCGAGATCAGGAGCTTCGGCCGGTCCGTGAGGCCGCGCAGGCCATCGACCAGCGCGCGCGTGCCGACCACCCGACTGTCGCGCAGGAGCTTCTTGCGCGCCTCGGTCCAGCGGCCGCTCGAGATGGATTCACCCGCCAGATTCACCACCACCTCGACGCCCGCGAAGGCCGCCTCGGGCGGCGAGCCGCGGGTCGCATCCCAGGCGTGCAGGGTCGCCGCCGGCAAGAGCTCGGCGGCACGGGCGACGTTGCGGACCAGCGCGGAGACCGGGATCCCGTCGCGCGCGCAGGAGGCCGCCAGGGCGGTCCCGACCAGGCCGGTGGCACCGGCGATCGCGACGCCGCTCATCGGGAAGAGACCGTCTCCATGGTGGCCCTTGAATGCATCGCGCAATTTTGGCACGTTGTCGAGCAAACACCCATGTCGTCTGTGCTCACCCAGGGAATTCTGGTCACGGTCCGCAGCGAGTACATGGCCGAGCGCTCGTCAATCTCCGCGCGGCAGTACGCCTTCGCGTACACGGTCAACATCGCCAACCGTGGGACGGTCACCGCGCAGCTCAAGAGCCGCCACTGGATCATCTCGGACGCCCACGGCGCCGTGCAGGAGGTCCGGGGCGAAGGGGTGGTTGGCGCGCAGCCGGTGCTCCGTCCCGGCGAAGAATTCGAATACACCAGCTGGTGCGTGATCGCCACGCCCGCGGGAACCATGCGCGGCAGCTACCAGATGGTCACCAGCGAGGGCGACAAATTCGAGGCCGAGATCGCGCCCTTCCGCCTGAATCAGCCCCAGCTTCTGAATTGAGAGGGGCCAGATGGCGCCCGCGCGCTCGCAATGGCATCTTTGAGGGGGAGGCCGCATGGACAGCTTGATCGCGCGCGACAAGGCGGAAGCCAAGAAGAAGGGGATCTACGCGGCGGCGGCGTGGGGCGGGACGGTCCTTCTGGGGGTCGCCAGCGCCAGCACCTTCCTCATCATCCCGGCCGCCGCCGGCGCCGGCTACCTGACCTGGAAGTGGTTCCTCTACCGCGCCAAGCGCGGCATGCGGTTCTGAGCGCGCCAAAGTTCTGGCGCCGCCACCCGATCGCGATCACTGTCGGACGCCGTCGACTCGTGCGAAAGTCTCCCGAGTTAACTTTAAAAACGGGAGACACGACGAATGCACAGCAAGATCTTGGGGTGTGGGGTTGTTCTGACGATCGCGGCGCTGGTTGGCTGCGGAAGCAGCAGCGGCAGCGGAGGAACCGGGGGAAATACCGGCAAGGGCGGCAGCACCGGATCGGCCGGCACCACCGGATCGGCCGGCAGAGCAGGAGGCGGCGGGACCACGGGGAGCGGCGGGACCACGGGGAGCGGCAACACCAGCGGCACGTTCACCACCAGCGTGCCCGGCGGCACCAAGCTGACGGGTCTGACCAGCAGTCAGCAAACCCAGCTCTGCAACGACATTGGGAACTTCGGCCGCGCGGAAGCGCCGACCATCTGCGACGCGGAGGCCCCGTTCTTTGGCCTCCTGGCCGCTGACTCCGACCTGTCCTTCAATCCCTCTGCGACCAACGCCCAGCTTCGAGCAGATTGCGCCGCGACCAGCGCAGACGCCGGCACCTGCACCAGCTCTGGAACCTGCAACATCGCGTCGATACCGTCCAGTTGCCAGGCGACCGTGGCCGACTACACCACCTGCATCAACCAGCTTATCACCGCCGACCTCCAGTACTTTGCCGCGGTACCAAGCTGTAGCTCGATCACCGCGGCGAGCCTGAACGCGTTCTTCGCGACGGACGGAGGCGGCAACTCCGGCCCCATGCAATCGGCGACCTGCGCGATGTTCGACTCGACCTGCAGCGTCGTCAACGACAGCGGCACCGCGGCCATGACCAACATGACCCCGTTCCCGCTCCCGACCCGCAGGCGCCCGTAGGTTCACCCCGTGCGTTCGAGCGGCAGCCTTCGCAGGCGCCGCTCGAGCGCGAACATCAGCGCGGCCTGGGCCTTCTTCTGGTGGTCGTGGCCGAACAGGTGGCAGAGGCCGTGGATGGCCAGGCGTTCCAGCTCGGCGCCCAGGCGGCGGCCGTGGGCGCGGCGCCGGGCGGTCTCGACCGAGATGACGATGTCGCCGAGCGCGATCCCGTCGCCCGCCGGATCGGTCTCGCCCGCCAATTCCTGCAAATGAAAGCTGAGCACGTCGGTCGCGCGGTCGTGCTTGCGGTAGTCGCGGTTCAGCGCGCGGATCTCGTCGTCGTCGGTGAAGACCAGCGTGGCGGACGACCGGGCGCGGCCGAGCGCGCGCAACGCGACCCGCACCCGCGCCGCGACCCTACGGCGCACGCCGGCGTCGACAGCACGACCCGCGCGCCCGCGGACGAGCGTCGAAACGGGCACGCTCAGATCACCTTCTTGTAGACCTCGCCGTCGACGAACACGCGGAAGAGCTGCGCGTCGCACTTGCCGGCCTTGACCTCGGATTCGAGAATCGAGAGCGCCCGATCGATCGGCACCGCCTTCTTGTACGGTCGGTCCGAGGCGGTCAGCGCGTCGAAGATGTCGGCGATGGTCATGATCCGCGACTCGATGGGGATCTCGCCAGCGCCCAGGTGATGCGGATACCCGGTGCCGTTCAGGTACTCGTGGTGCGCGGCCGCGATCCGCGGCACGTCGGCGTAGCGCCGCCCCCAGGGGATGGTGCTCAGGAACTTGTAGGTGTTGACCACGTGGCGCTCGATCTCGACCCGCTCGATCTCGGTCAGGCTTCCCCGGCGCACCTGCAGCGCCGCCACTTCGTCGCTCTCCAGATAGGGATGCAGCTCCCCGCTCGGCGACAGATAGACCAGCCCCGCGATCTCCACCAGGCGCTCGAACCCTCCCTGATCCAGGACGGTCGGCTCGTTGACCCGATTGACGAAGGCCCAGGCCTCGTCGACCTCGTCCATCCGCCGCCCCAGCTCCGCGTCGATCTCGCCGAACCGCGCCGGCAGATCGCTCTTCGAAAGCTCGAGCGCGACCCGCAGCTTGCGCTCGGCATGCTCCACCTCGAGCGCCTTCTTGATGTACGAGAAGCGAAGCTTGACCAGCTGCCGGTCCTCTTCGTAGAGCTTCTTGGCCTTGACCAGCACCTTCTCGCGCACGCCGACCTTGCCGAAGTCGTGCAGCACGCCGGCGTACTCGATCTGCTGCAGTTGGGTTTCGGTGAAGCGCACGTCGGCGAACGATCCGTCGGGGATGGCGTCGATCTTCTTGGCCAGCTCCACCGACAAGGTGGCCACCCGACGCGAGTGACCGGAGGTGGTCGGATCGCGGGATTCGATGGCGATCACGGCCGCGTCGACGAAGCCGTCGAACAGCTTGCGGATCTCGTCGTAGAGCAACGCGTTTTCCAGGGAGACCCCCGCTTGCGCGACCCAGGCCAGCGCCAGCTCCTCCGCCCGCTGGTCGAAGGGAATCACCTCGGCCTCGATCTCGGCGGGCGCGAGCGCCCGGCGCGGGTCGCGCTTCTTGTTGATGAGCTGGACGACGCCGATCACCTCGCCCATCGCCGACAGCATCGGCACGGTGAGCATCGAGCGGGCCCGGTACCCGGTCTTGTCGTCGAAGCTGCGGTTGTGGCGCAGCGTCGGCGTGCGCCGAGCTGGAGCGGCCTGGGCCGCCAATCCGATAGTGCCCGTCGTCTGGTCTTGCAAGCGGGCCAGATCCGCGATGTTGATCGGCTGGCCGGAGAGCACCGACTGTCCGACGATCGACTTCTCGTCGACGGCCAGCGTGAACTCCTTGAAGTCGATCTTGATGGAGTCGTTCTGGGACAGCATGAACCGCAGGCGTTTCTGCGGCGGGGTCGCCTCGTCGTCCTCCATCACGTAGACGCTGCCCGCATCGGCGCCGGTCACCTGTCGGCAGGACTCGAGGATCAGCGCCAGCAGCTTGCCGATGTCCCGCTCCGAGGCGAGCGCCCGTGAGGTGGCGACCAGCTGCGACAGCTCGTAACGGGATCGCTCCGCGGCAGCCTGTTCTTCGGTGGGTGGCGCTCCCGGCTCGCTCACGGGCCCCAGATTACCTCAACCAGGGGTCGGCTTGGCCTTGGCGTTGTCGTAGGCCTTGATGATCTGCTGGACCAGCGGGTGCCGCACCACGTCCACCTCGGTGAAGTAGCGAAAGGCGATCCCGGGGATGTTGGAGAGCAGCGTGATCGCCTCGTTCAACCCCGAACGGCGGTTTTCGGGCAGATCGATCTGCGTGACGTCGCCCGTGATCACCGCCTTCGATTCGAAGCCGAGGCGGGTGAGGAACATCTTCATCTGTTCGGGGGTGGTGTTCTGCGCCTCGTCGAGGATCACGAAGGCGTCGTTGAGCGTGCGGCCGCGCATGAAGGCGATCGGCGCGACCTCGATGAGACCGCGGGCCACCAGCTGGTCGGCCTTCTCGAAGTCCATCATGTCGTGGAGCGCGTCGTAGAGCGGCCGCAGGTAGGGGGAGACCTTCTCCTCCATGCTGCCGGGGAGAAACCCGAGACGCTCGCCCGCCTCGACGGCCGGCCGCGTGAGGACGATGCGCTTGACCTGCTTTTCCATGAGCGCCCGGATCGCGAGCGCCATGGCCAGGTAGGTCTTGCCGGTCCCCGCCGGTCCGATGCCGAAGACGATGTCGTGCTCCCGGATCGCGTCGGCGTAGCGCTTCTGCGCCAGCCCCTTGGGAGAGATCGGCCGGGCGCGGCCGGCCACCAGGATCGTGTCGTGGAAGACGTCGCGCAGATCGACGCCCGCGTCGGCGCGCAGCGCGACCGCCGCGCGTCCGATGTCCTCGGGGCCGATCGATTTCCCGCCACGCGCCATGCGGTAAAGCTGGTCGACCAGGCTGCGCGCGACCGCCACCATCTCGGCGGGCCCGACGATGGTCAGATCGTTGCCGCGGCTGTGAACCTGCGCGCCGGTCTCGCGCTCGATGATCTTGAGGTTGGCGTTGCGTTCGCCAAAGAGCGCCAAGGCGACCCGATTGTCCTCCAGGGTGAGGCGTTCGGTGACGAGCTGCTCGGTGACCGTGTCGCTCAACGTCCATCGAGATAGCACGCGGGTCGGGCGCGTTCAAACCTCCACCCAAACGCGTTATGCTGCCCGCCGTGCCGAGCTCACCCCCGCCCGTGGCGCTCCCCGATCTCGCGCCGCTGCCGGGCAAACAGACGGGCGCGGAGGTGACCAAGCTGTGCGGCCTGATGCAGCGCCTGCTGGCGCCGGACGGCTGCCCCTGGGATCGCGAGCAGACGCTGGAGACGCTGGTCCCCTATCTGGTCGAGGAGACCTACGAGGTGGTCGACGCGCTCGCCAGCGGCAACGCCGACGATCACCGCGAAGAGCTGGGCGATCTGCTGTTGCAGATCGTCTTCCAGTCGGAGCTTCGGTTCGCCGAGGGGAAGTTCGGCATCGACGACGTCGCGCGCGCGATCGTCGCCAAGCTGGTGCGCCGGCACCCGCACGTCTTCGGGGATGTCGTCGCCAAGGACGCCGGCGACGTGCTCGCCAACTGGGCCAAGCTCAAGGCCGCCGAGAAGGCGGAGAAGGGAAAGCACGGCGCGCTGGACGGGATCCCCCGGAGCGCGCCGGCCCTCCTGCGCGCCACCCGGGCGGGCGAAAAGGCGGGCGCGGTCGGTTTCGATTGGACCGACGCCGACGGTCCCCGCGCCAAGATCGACGAGGAGCTGCGGGAGCTCGACGAGGCCCGCCGGGGCGGCGATCGGGCGCAGATGCAGCGCGAGCTCGGCGATCTGCTGTTCTCGACGGTCAACCTGGCTCGCCGGATGGGTCTCGACGCCGAGCAGGCGCTGCGCGACTCGACCGATCGCTTCGCGCGCCGGTTCGGTCACGTCGAGCGGACGCTGGCCGAGCAAGGGCGCGCCGTCGCCGACGCCTCGCCCGACGAGCAAGAGCGACTTTGGCAAGCCGCCAAGCGCGCCGAAGGTCTAGAGTAGCGGGCGATGCCGAAGGCCCCTTCGCGATCCGATCCGCCGTTCGACTGGTTGGATTCCCGACCGAGCCGCGGGCGCGCGAAGATCGAGCAGGGGCGCCGGGAGGGGATGTACCGGACGGAGCTGGAAGACCGCGCCGGCTTGCTCCACCGCCTCGGCCACGGACGCGACTGGGCCCGCACCCGCCTGCTGGCGAATCTCGACTGGGACTTCGCGCCCGGGCCGAGCCCGATCGGCGCTGCGGCGGTCGACGCCATCCTCGACCGGGTGTTCGGCGCGACGGCCTCTGGAAGACCCACCCCGCGCGGCAAAGGAGGGACTCGATGAGAAGAGACCAGCAGCTCCAGATGGTGGTCGCGATCGTGACGCTGGCGACCGCGCTGGGCGGCCTCGGTTGCGGCATCGACGAGGATCTCTACAACTCGACGGTCAAGGACCGCGACGCCCAGAAGCAGAAGCTGGCGGCGACCGAGAGCGATCTCGAGAAGGAACGCGCCCAGCACAAGAAGGACGTGGCCTCCCGCGACGCGCGCGTGACCGTGCTCTCCAACAAGCTCTCCTCGCTGGGCCAGGACGTGTCGCGCCTCGAAACCGAGCGCGGTAACCTGGGCGGCGAGCTCGAGCAGGCTCAAAAGCGCATGGAGGAGCTGAAGAAGGCGCAGGCGCAGGCCGAGGCGCGCGCGGCGCAGTTCCGCAAGCTGGTCACGCAGTTCAAGGCGCTCACCGACGCGGGCAAGCTGCAGGTCGAGATCCGCGAGAACCGGATGATCGTGCGTCTGGGCGACAAGATCCTGTTCGACCCGGGCAAGACCGACCTCAAGCCCGAGGGCAAGGACGCGCTCACCCAGGTGACGGCCGTGCTCAAGTCGCTCCCCAACCGCAACTTTCAGGTCGCCGGCCACACCGACAACGTGCCCATCAAATCCAAGCGCTTCCGGTCGAACTGGGATCTGTCCACCGCCCGCGCGGTCGAGGTCACCAACTTCATGATCGGCGCCGGCATGGAACCCAAGCGCCTCTCGGCCGCCGGTTACGCCGACCAGTCGCCGGTCGCCGCCAACGACTCGAGCGACAACATGGCCAAGAATCGCCGCATCGAGATCACGCTGGTCCCGAACCTCGACGATCTGCCGCCCATCGACGACGCCCTCACCAAGGAACCGGCCGGCGCGGCAGCGGCGCCCCCGGCGGCGACCGCGTCCCCGCCCCCGCCGCCCTGACGCCTCAGTCCTCGCCGAGGAGGCTCAGGGCTTCGGGCGTGTAGCGGACGCCTTCGACGTGAAGCACCAGGGGCGGCTCGATGGTGAGGGGTTTCCGGCCGGCGCGCTCGGCCTCCACCAGAATTCGCGACGCCGGTCGATCGGCGTAGGGGTGAACGGTCCGTAGACGCACCGGCGTCAGATCGCGCGCGCGCATCTCGACGCAGAGATCGATGGTGCGCGACGCCGGCAGGATGGCGGCAACCCGACCGCCCGGGCGAACCGTGCGAGCGGCGACATCGAGCCACTCGGGAAGCGCCAGCGCGATCTCGTGATGGGAGAGCGCCCGCTCCGGGATGGGCGACGGCAAGCCTTCGTCGACGGTTCGGTAGGGCGGATTGGTCGCGACCAGATCGAACCGCCCGGCGCCCAGCGTCGCGGCGAGGGCCCGCACGTCGCCGCCCAGGATCTCGAGCCGCTCACGCCACCCGTTTTCGTCGCGCCCGCGCGCGGCCAGGGCCGAGAGCTTTGGTTGCAGCTCGACCGCCAGACCGGTCGCCGCCTCATCCCGCGCCAGGAGCAGGAACGCCAGCGCGCCGGTCCCGCAGCCGATGTCCAGAAACCTCCCGAATGGTGGCGCCAAAAAGCCAGCCAGCAGCACCGGGTCGAGGCTGACCCGCGCACCCCGCGCGGGTTGAAACAGGCGGACGCGGCCCCGCAGGAGCGCGTCGGTGGTGACGCCGCTGTCTTCCCCGTGCATCTGCGCGCGTCCCTGCACCTGCACCTCGGCGCCCCGTCCTAGCGCGGCGCCGGACCGTCGAGGCCGTACATGAGCAGGCCGGTCGCCAGCTTGGGCTGGAAGAAGGTCGACTTCTGCGGCAGCACGAAGCCGGCCTCGCAGACCGCCAGCACCTCTTCGACCTTGGTCGCGTTCATCAGAAACGCGGCCTGCACCTCGCCGCTGCCCACGCGCGCCAGGGCCTCGGCGGTGACGTGCGTGTAGGCCAGAAAGGACTGGCTGGCCATCGCGGCGGCGTCGATGCCGAGCAACGATCCCAAGATCACGCCGTGCAAGACCGTCACGTCCAGCTTCCGCAGCGCCGGCGGGCCCAGCGCCGACAGGTCGACGAAGGACTTGAGCGTGAACCAGGTGGTCGTCGCCCGGCCCGGCACCCGAACCGCGAAGACCACCCCGCCGGTCCCTTCGCGCCCCAGGCGCTCCTCGATCGCCTCGGCCGTCGCCTCGTCCCCCTCGACGATGTCGAACGCTGGTGCGGCGGCGGCGCAGAGCGCCGGGAAATCGAAGTCGGGTAGATCCCGCAGCAGGCGATGGGTCGGCAGGACCAGCAGACCGGGATCCTCGGCGCGCGCCAGGAACATCATCGCGAAGTCGGCCGCCGCCCCGCCCGCCGCGAAGTCGAGCGCGCGCAGCTCGGGACCGAGGCCCAGCATCGTCTCGTAGCGGTGGTGGCCGTCCGCGATCAGGATCTGCTTGGCCGCGAGGACCTGCGTCAACCGCGCGATCGCCGGCGCGGCGCCGAGCCGCCACAGGCGATGCCGGATGTCATCGGGCGTGGTCGTGTCGACGGTGGGCACCACCGAGGTGGCGCCGTCGATCACCTCGCGCGCCGCGCTGTCGGGGTCGCGAAACAGACCGAAGATGGGCGAGATCTGGGTGTGCGTCGCGCGCATGAGCCGCAAGCGGTCCTCTTTGGGTCCCGACAGGGTCTTCTCGTGCGGCAGGATCACCCGCCGCTCGAATGGCTCCAGGCGAACGGCGGCGAAGAAGCCGCGGCGCGTGTGCCGGCGCCCGCCCCAATCGAAGTCCTGCTCGTAGACGTAGAAAGACGGCGTCGTGTCGGCGCGCAGGACGCCCTCGGCGGTCCAGGCCGAGAGCAGCCGCGCCGCCTCGGCGTAGCGCGTGTCGTCGTCGCCCCGAGGCAGCTCGATCCGCACCACGTTCTGCGGATGGCGCGCTTCCAGCGCGGCGCGCTCCGCCTCCCCGATCACATCGTAGGGCGGCGCCAGGACGCGCGAAAGATCGCCGACCCGCTCTGGATCGTAGCGAAGCCCCGCGAATGGAACGATGTCGGCCACGCCCGCTTGGCCCCACTATCTCACGATCGCGGCGCCTCGTCGGGCGTGATTTCAATCGCGCCGCGACGCAAGATTTCGACCCGCTCCCCGCGGACCCGCACCAGGGTGCTGGGCGACCCACCGGTCGTCGCGCCACCGTCCAAAATGTGGCAAGCGCCGCCCAGGGCTTGTCGTGCCTCCTCGGCGCTGGTGGCCGCAGGCTCGCCCGCCCGGTTGGCGCTGGTGGTGGTGATCGGCCCGCCGAAGCGCGCGCAGAGCGCGCGGGCGATCGGATGCGACGACTGGCGGACGGCGACGCACCCGTCGGAGATCAGCGCCGCGGGGAGCCCGGCCCGCGCCGGGATCGCGATGGTGAGCGCGCCGGGCCAGTGGCGGCGCATCAGCGCGACCGCCCGGGGCGGAACCTCCCCGCACAGGCGCGCCAGCATTTCGTCCCCCTCGATCAAGAGCGAGATCGCCTTGTCGCCGCGCCCTTTGATGACCTGCAACCGTGCCAGCGCCAGCTCGTCGAAGGCGTCGACGCCGAGACCGTAATATGTCTCCGTCGGATACGCGACGGCTTCCCCGCGCCGAAGCGCGGCGATCGCCGACGAGATCTCGCGGTCAATGGGGTCGGGCGAATCGACCACGTTCACCTTCAGCGTCCTCAACGCTTCCGTTCGCCGCGGACCTCCGCGTCGCTTTCCAGCACCTTCTTGCGGCGGGCCAGCCGCTCCGCCTCCACCCGCGCGGCCACCGCCTCGTCGCCAAGGGCGATGATCTGCCCCGCCAGCAGACCGGCGTTCTCCGCGCCCCCCACCGCCACCGTCGCGACCGGCATGCCGGGCGGCATCTGCGCGGTCGAGAGGAGCGCATCCAATCCCCCCAGCGATCCGCCGGCAATCGGGACGCCGATGACGGGGCGGGTGGTGTGCGCCGCGACCGCGCCGGCGAGATGGGCCGCGCCGCCCGCGCCGCAGATGAACGCCTTGACGCCCCGCCGGACGGCCTCCTTGACGAACGCAGCCGTCTCGTCCGGCGTCCGGTGGGCGGAGAGCACGCGCATCTCGACCTTGAGGCCGAGCGACTCCAGGGCCCGCGAGGCGGGACGCATGGTCTCGAGATCCGATTTCGATCCCATCATCACGGCCACGTCGATCCGATCGTTTTCAGTCTTGTCGCTCTTGTCGCTCATGAGCTCCTTTGTCCTCGCAGGCCGATGTCCCGGCGAAAGTGCATCCCATCGAAATGAATCTTTTCGATCGCACCGTACGCGCGGGCTCGCGCGGCGTCGAGGTCGGCGCCGCTGGCCGTCACGCCGAGGACACGCCCGCCCGCGGTCAGCAAGCGCCCATCGGCGTCGCGGCGGGTGCCGGCGTGGAAGACCGTCAGATCGTCCGCGGCGGCCGGCAGGCCGGTGATCGCGTCGCCCAATCGTGGCGCGGCCGGATAACCCGCCGAGGCAAGTACGACGCAGATCGCGGCGCCCGGCCGCACCCGCGGCTTGCCGGGCGGCATCGCCCCCGTCGCCACGCCGGCAAGCCAAGGGACCAGGTCCTCGTCGAAGCGCATGAGTACCGATTGCGTCTCCGGATCACCGAAGCGGCAGTTCCACTCGATCACCATCGGACCGCGATCGGGGGTCAACATGAGGCCGCCATAGAGGAGCCCCTGGAACGGTCGTCCGGCCTCGGCCAGGGCGCGCACCGTCGGAAGGAACAGCGTCTCCAAGATCCGTTGCGTCAGCGCCTCGTCGACCAGCGGCGACGGGGAGATGGTTCCCATACCGCCGGTGTTGGGTCCCTGGTCGCCGTCCCCGACCGCCTTGTGGTCCTCGGAAGATGGGAGCGGTGTCAGGCGCGTGCCGTCGCACAGCGCCATCATGGTGATCTCTCGGCCCGACAGGCGCTCCTCGATCACGATGCGCGCGCCGGCCGCGCCGAACGCGCGCCCGCTCAGCATCCCGCGCGCGGCGGCCTTGGCCTCGGCGGCGGTGGCGGCGACCACCACCCCCTTTCCCGCGCAGAGCCCATCGGCCTTGACCACCACCGGGCCCGGCTGCGCGTCGATGAAGGCCTCGGCGGCCGGCAGCTCCTCGAAGACGCCGAAGGCCGCCGTCGGCACACCGGCATCCCGCATGAGCCGTTTCGCGAAGGCCTTCGAGCCTTCGATCTCGGCGGCGGCGCGCGACGGGCCGAAGAACGGGACCTCGGCGGCCCGCATCGCATCGCCCAGGCCGGCGGCCAGCGCCGACTCGGGCCCGCAGACCACCAGATCGACGTGCTCGGCGACGGCGATCGCGACCAGCTCGGCGACCGCTTCGGCGGCGATCGGGATGCAGGTGGTCTTGGGCAAACCGGCGATCCCCGGGTTGCCGGGCGCGACCAGCAGCCGCTCGCAGAGCGGGCTGCCGGCGATCTTCCAAGCCAACGCATGCTCGCGTCCACCCGACCCAACCAGAAGGAGGCGCATGCTCAGTGCCGGAAGTGGCGCTCGCCGGTGACCACCATCGTCATCCCGTGCTCGTCGGCCGCGGCGATCGCCTCGACGTCGCGCACCGAGCCGCCCGGCTGGATGACCGCCACCGCGCCGGCCTTGGCCGCCTCGTCGACCCCGTCGCGGAACGGGAAGAACGCATCCGACGCGACCGCCGAGCCACCGAGCGGCGCCCGGGCCTTCGAGACGGCGATCCGCACCGAGTCGACGCGCGACATCTGACCGGCGCCGATCCCCAGCGTCCGTCCACCGGCCGCGAAGACGATCGCGTTCGACTTGACGTGCTTGCAGACCCGCCAGGCGAAATCGAGATCGGCGAGCTCGGCGGGCGTGGGCGCCCGCTTGGAGACCACCTTCGCGTCGGCGGCGGCCGCGGTGTCGCGATCGCGCGTCTGGACCAGGAAGCCGCCCGCCACGCTGCGCAGCTCGAACGCGCCGGGCGCGTCGAGGGCGATCTCCCCCGCCAGCAGCCGCAAGTTCTTCTTGGCACCCAGCAACGTCAGCGCCTCGGGCGCAAAGCCCGGCGCGATCACGCACTCGAGGAAGGTCTCGGACAGCTCGCGGGCCAGCTCGCCGTCGACGGTCCGATTGACGGCCACGATGCCGCCGAACGCCGAGACCGGATCGGTCTCGCGCGCGCGGCGGTAGGCGTCGGCGATGCCGATTTCCGAGACCGCCACGCCGCAGGGATTGTTGTGCTTGACGATGGTGGCGGCGGGCCCGGCGAACTCGGCGCAGAGGCGCATGGCCGCGTCGAGATCGAGGAGGTTGTTGTACGACAGCTCCTTGCCCTGCAGGACACGGGCGCGCGCCAGCGACGAGCCGACCGCGCCGTCGAGCGCGTAGAACGCCGCCTTCTGATGCGGGTTCTCGCCGTAGCGGAGCGCGCGCGCCAGCGTTCCCGAGATCACCAGCGCCTCGGGAAAGTCGGCCAGCGGCGCATCGGGCGCCGAGAGCCGCCCCAGGTGCGAGGCGATCGCGCCGTCGTACGCGGCGGTGTGCGCGAAGGCCTTGCGCGCCAGACGGAAGCGGGTCGCCGCCGAGATCTCGCCCTCGGCGTCGATCTCGGCCAGCACGACCGCGTAGTCGGCCGGGTCGACGATCACCGCCACCCGCTCGTGGTTCTTGGCCGCCGAGCGGATCATGGCGGGACCGCCGATGTCGATGTTCTCGATGACCTCGTCGAACGGCGCGCCGCGCGCGACGGTCTCGCGGAACGGGTAGAGGTTGACGATGACCAGATCGATGGGCACCAACCCGGCCTTCTGCATCTCGGCCCGGTGCGCCGCCGTCGGACGACCGAGGATCCCGCCGTGGACGCGCGGGTGGAGCGTCTTGACCCGCCCGTCGAGGATCTCGGCGGCGCCGGTGAAGTCACTGACCTCGCGCACCGGCACGCCGGCCGCGCCGAGCGTGCGCGCCGTGCCGCCGGTCGACAAGATCTCGAGCCCGGCGGCCGAGAGGCGGCGCGCCAGATCGATCACCCCGGTCTTGTCCGAAACCGAAATCAGCGCGCGCGAAACCTTGGCCAAGCCCGTCATCGATACCCGCGCATATTTATCACCATTCCATCCCTATTCCACCCCGGCGCGGCGGCGCAGATCGGCCGCTTCGGCCTTGGTGAGATCGCGCCAACCGCCCATCGCCAGGCCCTCGAACGATAGGCCGCCCAGGCGCACGCGGGAGATCTTGAGCAGCGAATGGCGGATGACGTCGCCGGCCCCCTTGAGCGCGCGCGGGCGCGCCTCGGAGACCACCATCTCGACCCAGGTGTTCTTCTCGGTGACCGCCAGCCGCGCCACCGAGGCCGGCTTGATCGCCCGGCCCTCCCAGCGCCAGCCGCGCTGCAGGCGCTCGACGTCGTCGTCGCCCACGATCCCCTGCAGCTTCAGGTGATAGGTCATCGGCACCTTGCCCGATTTGGTCATGGCCTGCGCCAGCGCCCCATCGTTGGTCAAGAGCACCACCCCCTCGGCCGGAAAATCGAGCGGGGCCACCACCCGCAGCCCCGGCTCGGCGTCGCGGACATAGCGCGCCAGCGTCGGCCGCTTGCCGTCTTTCACCAAGGTGGCTAGGCAGGCGCGCGGCTTGAGCAGCAGGCGGTAGGTCGGCGTATCGGCCACCACCCGGCGCCCCTCCACCTCGACGCGATCGTGCGAGCCCACGGTCGAGCCGAGCGTGCTCACCACGACGCCGTTGACGCGCACGGCGCCGCTCGCGATGAGCGTCTCCGCCTTCCGCCGCGAGGAGATCCCCGCCTGCGCCAAGAACCGCTGCAACCGCACGGGCGCTAGTCGGCGGTCCCTTCCGGGGCCGCCCCTTCCGAAGTGGCCGAAGTGGCCGCCGGATCCGGACCCCGGGTGGCGGCCGCCTTGGTCGCCGCGGTGGCCGCGCTCTCGAGGTCCGCCAGCAACCGATCCTCCTCGTCCGGATCCGGCTCGCGGATCGCGGGCGCCGAAGGACGCACGCCCTCGGCGGGCGAAGGCGCGTCACCCGCGGCCGGCGAAACCGCGTCGACCTTCGCCATCTCGGCGGCGCCGAGCTCGTGAAACTCACGCAGCGTCGGAAGCTCGGAGAGATCGCGCAAGCTGAACATGCGCAGGAACTCCGGGGTCGTACCGTAGAGGATGGGACGCCCGACCTCCTCTTTCTTGCCGATCATGCGGACCAGGCTGCGATCGAGGAGGGTCTTCAGGACCGGCCCGCAATCGACGCCGCGGATCTCATCGATCTCGGGGCGGGTGATCGGCTGCCGGTAGGCGATGATGGCCAGCGCCTCCAGCATGGCGCGCGAAAGCCGCGGTGGCTTGCCGGCCAGCAGGCGAGAGACCCAGGGGACGTTCTCCGGATTGGTCCGGAGCTGCCAGCCCCCCGCCACCTGCACCACCTGGATTCCGCTCTCCTGCCTGCGCGCGCCCAGATCCTCCAGCGCGGCCGTGATCTTGCCGCCGTCGCGCTCGCCCACCAGGCGCTTGAGATCGGTCAGCGTGAGCGGCCGATCGCTCGCGAAGAGCAGGCTCTCGACGATGTTCGCGAGGCGCCCAGGCGCCGCCACCGGCGGCAGCTCGACCGCCGGATCGCCGGAAGGGTCGGCCGCCGGGTCGCCCGAAGAGTCGACCGCCGGAGCGGTCTCCGCCTCGACCGAAGCGGCCGCCAGCTCGGCGATCTCTGGCTCCGACACTGCGGGCGTGTGCGCCTCCCAGTCGTCGGCGGGCGGCGGCCCGACCTGCGTGTCCCCGTCTTCGTCGTGTTCGTCGCCGAAGGTGTGGCCTTCCGCGCCGCCCGGCGAGGTCGGCTCGTCGTCGGGAACGGCCACCGTGGCCGCCGGTTCGTTCTTCTTCTTACGTTTCGTCATTCTTCTCCTCGGTGGCGCTTTCGCCCTCCTGCCGGGTGGGGTCTTCGCCCACCGCGGATGTCGTGGCGATCTGGCGGGCCGCTTCCAGCGACATGCCGGCCGTCTGCGTGATGAACAACGTCTCGTCGCTCGGCGACTGCAGGACGCGAACGATCTTGAGACGCGCCATCTCGAGGATCGCCAGCAGCGTCACCACGATCTGATGCCGCAGCTCGGGCTCGGGGAGCGACAGATCGAAGCAGGCCTCGAACTGGAACGAGCCGCCCCCGGTGTCGATCCGGTCGAGGAGCTGCCCCATGCGATCGCCGATCGAGATCCGATCGACCACCACGTCGTGGGTCAGCCGCTGTCCGGTCTTCTCCAGGATCTTGCCGAACGCCTCGATCAGCTTCCAGACCGACTGATCGCTGAGCAGAGCCTCTTTTTCGTCGGACGAGATCGGCGCGCCGCGGCCGAAGACCGTGCGCCCCTCGATGGGGCGGCCGCCCAGCTTCTCGGCGGCGTCCTTGTACTTCTGGTACTCGAGCAGGCGGCGGATCAGCTCCTCGCGTGGGTCGAGGGTCAGCTCGTCGTCGTCGCCGGCCACATCGAGCGGCTCGGGCGCGGGGACCAGCTCGCGGGACTTCAGATAGGCCAGCGTCGCGGCCATCACCAGGTAGTCGGCCGCCACGTCGAACGGCATCGACTGCATCACGTCCAGGTACTCCAGGTACTTCTCGGTGACGAAGGCGATCGGGATGTTGACGATGTCGATCTCGTGCGTCTTGCACAGGTGCAAGAGCAGATCGAGCGGCCCCTCGAACTCGGGGAGCGCAACCCGATAGGCGTTGCCACCCTCGGCGCTCATACCGCCACGAAGCGTCGGAGCGCCTCGGACCAGAGTCCGATGAGCGCGTAGGCCGGGCGCATGAACACGCCCAGCACCCCCGACAGGAAAAGGATGAAGAACAGGATCATGCCGTAGCGCTCCAGCGCCCGCGGGATGAACTGCAGGGAGTCCGGCAGGATCGCCGCCAGCACCGCCCCCCCGTCGAGCGGCGGCAACGGAATCAGGTTGAAGAACATCAGGACCAAGTTCAGCGCCAACACGTACCGGAGCAGCACCGTCGCCACGGCCGGCGGCAGCCTCCCGCTCTTGCCGAGCAGGATGAACACGATCGAGACCAAGATCGCCAGCAGCAGATTCATCGCCGGCCCGGCCAGCGACACCAGCATGTGACCGACCCGCCGGGGCAGCCGCGCGGTGTAGTTGCGCGGGTTGGTCTGCACCGGCTTGCCCCAGGCGATGAGCGGATACCCGCCCGGCAAGAGCGCGCCGACCAGCGGCATCACGATCGTCCCGATCAGATCGATGTGCGCGACCGGCCACAAGGTCAGCCGCCCCTGCATGCGTGGCAACCGATCGCCGAGCCGGTCCGCGACGAAGGCGTGTCCGAACTCGTGCACCGACACCGAGATGACGAACGCGGCCAGCGCGAGCAACGCGCGCTGAACCTGGTCCGGGGAGATGTCCATCCGGCACAGACTACCGCGGTTCAAACCGGTTGCTTCACGAATCTCGGGGCGGAGGACCGGGGGCGCGTGCGGTCGGCCGATCGGCATCTCGATCCTCGCGCATCCAGCGTGCACAGAGCCGGTGCAGCGGCGAGCCGGCTCCCACACTCGGCCCGAGCCGCTCCGCGATCGCCAGCGCTTCGCCCATGGGAAGCAGACAGCGCAGCCGGCCGGGAGAAAGAAACAGCAGATCGGTGGCGAAGTCGCCGAGCCCGTCGAGAACGTGGCTGGCGTAGACCACCGAGAGCCCGTGCTGGACGCTCTCTTCGAGCAGAAAGCTCAGCAGATCGGCGCGCGCGAGCACGTCCAGCTCGGCCGTCACCTCGTCCAGCAGCACCAGCTTGAGCGTCCGCTCGAGGTCGAGCAGGATCTGAACCCGCCGGCGCTGCCCGTCGGAGACCCGGTGCATGCGCCAGGCGGGATCGACGTCGAGGATCTCGATGACCCGCGCCCGGCGCACGGGATCGACGCCCCGCCGCCCGGCCAGAATCTCCGCGACGCTGATGTCGGCCGAGAACGGAAACGGCCCGCCCAGAAAAGCCACCTCGCCGGCCAGCGTCGTGTCTTCGAATGCCGGACGACCGAGCACACGCAGGGCGTCGGGGGCGATCAGGTGACGCCCGGCGACGATCCGGAGCAACGTGCTCTTGCCGACTCCGTTCGCCCCCAGCAGAAGGCAGCGAGCCCCCGCGGCCACCGAGAACGACAGCCGCGAGAAGATCGGCGTCGGCATTCCCGGGTAGGCAAACGTCAGATCGCGGGCCTCGATGGCGGGCGGCACGCCACCATCCTACCCGGGACGGCGTCGATTTCGGCGCCGGCGGTGATCTTCCGGGCGCGCGGCTAGCTCGCGCCTCTCGCTTCGGACGCCGCACCGGGCACCGGCGGCCCGCCCGGCTCCCCGGCCAGCGTGAGCTGACGGCGAATGCGATCCAGGGTGAGCCGCGCCGTACCTTCGGCCAGCGCCAGCGTCTCCTGCAGCACGGCGATCCCCTCGGCGCGACGGCCCGCGCGCACCGCCGCCAACCCCTTCCACTCCATCAGCTCGACGATGTCTTGCGGTTGGAGGGCCAGCTCGCGTCCGCGGGCGATGAGCGCGTCGAAGTCGGCGGCGGGCGCCTGGCGCAGCGCCAGCCCCACCTGATCCAGGGCGAGACGCTCGCTGGCGGTGAGCAGCGAATCGGTCTGGCTGGCCGCCTGCGCCTCGGCCTGCTGCGCCGTCACCCGGCCCACGATCTCGGCCGCCACCTCCACGTCACCGCCATACCACTTGAGGCGTGCCAGCTGGACCTCGCAGTTGACCACCCGGGCGTTCGACGCGCCCATCGTCTGCGTGTACGTCTCGAGGGCGCGCCGGATGTAGGGCTCCGCCTGGGCCGGCTGCCCGAGGATCAAGTAGACCTCGCCGAGATCCCGCACGCACAGCGTCTCGATCAGCGAGATCCCGAATTCGCGCGCCAGGTGGAAGGTCCGCTCGTAGTCGGCGAGCACCCGATCGATGTTGTCGGTCAAGAACGACAGCGTGCAGCGGTTCACGAGCACGGCGCACATCCCGAACATGTCGGCGTGCTCCTCGAACACCTGCAGCGCGCGGGACAGCAGCGACTCGGCCTCGTCGAATCGCCCCAGCGACGCCGCCACGTATCCGCCGTGCGAGAGGCTGGTCGTGTATGCCTCGTAAGACTCCTCACCGAGCGGCTCCGAGACCGCGATCGCCTGGCGAAAAAGCAGCGCCGACTCGGCGAGCTTGTCGGCCCGCAGCAGGCTGCGCGCGCGCGCCATCAGCAGCCGTGATTCGACGACCGGCGTGCGCAGGGCGGCGGTGGCGGCGAACAGCGCGGCCGCCTCCTCGGTGGCCGCTTCCGCCTGTGGCCAGTCGCGGCTCAGATCCAGCACCACCCCCTCGTCGAGCAGGATGTCGATCTGGGCCTGCTTGGCGTCGGATTGCCGGGCCCGCGAGAGCGCCTCGGCGAAGTCCTTGAGCGCGTCGTCGTGTCGCCCCAGCCGAAACCGCATCTGGGCCCGCCCCTGCGACGCCGTGAGCTGTCCGGTTTGGTCGTCGGCCGCCAGGTTCTCGATGGCGTTCTTGTAGAGCATCTCGGCGTCGAGGTAGGCGTGACGCGCCCGGGAGCGCGCGGCCAGATCCAGATAGAGCTGCCCCGCCTCGACCTTGAGGCCGCTGCGCGCCGCGTGGAAGGCCATGGGCGGCAGGCGCGCGGTGTCGGCCAGACGATCCTGCCGCCGATAATATTCGTAGGCGGCGCCGTGGATGATCTCGCGCTGGGGCGCGGGAACCGACTGATAGACGGTGTCGCGTAGCAAGGCGTGGCGGAAACCGACTCGGCCTCCCCGGTGCTGCGTGAGGATGCCGCTCTCGGCGAGACGCCGGACGCCGATCCCCGCGTCGAGCTGGGTCTCCGTCCAGGCGCCGGCCCGCTCGAGCTCCTGCAGCACCCCTTCGATCTCCTCGCTGCTGAACTCCGCGCCCAGCACCGACGCCAGCCGGGCGTGCGCCATCAGATCGGGCGGCAGCGATTCCGTCTCACGGCTGGCGAGCCATTGCACGAGCGGCAGATCCGGCAGCCGATCGAGCTCGTCGGTGGCCAGCGTCCAGCTCTGCCCTTTGCCGGATCGGCGCACCAGGCCGTCGCGCTTGAGGCCGCGGACCAGCTCGACGAGCAGCATCGGGATGCCCTCGGTGCGTGCGGCCAAGCGGGCCAGCGCGCTGGCGGGCACGTTCTCGGCCGGTGAGAGCAGGCGGCGGGCCAGCTCGGCGGCCGCGGCGGGCTCGAGCGGCGGCAGCGTCAGCTCCTGGCGCTCGGCCGCGCGGGTCGCCCACCCGGTCCGCCCACGCCCGAACGCCGGCCGGCCCACCATGCAGACCCAGATCGGCGAGCCCGCCTCCGCCAGCGCCGCGTACTCGATCGCGTCGAGCGCCGTCTCGTCGACGAAGTGCGCGTCCTCGACCACCAGCGCCAGCGCCCGTCCGCGCGCCTTGAGACGCAGCCCTTCGCCGGCGGCGCGCGCGGCCGCCGAGCGCAGCGCGCCCGGCGCGGCGGCCAGCGCCCGCAGCTCGGGATGCTCGGGCGGCGCCCACCCCATCGCGACGGCCACGCCGCCCCAGACCTCCTTGGCGATATCGGCGCCCAGGCGTTCTGCCAAGAGCGCGCGCCCGAAATCGACCGGCGCCGCGACGGGGAGCGACAGCGTCGCCGAGAGCAGCTCGCGGGTGGTCTGCTCCCCGACCCCGCCCAGGACCTCCTTGGCGCGCACGAACATGAGCTGCAGGTTCGGCAACACCTCGAGGTGCTGCACCAACATCTGCGCCAGGTGGGTCTTGCCGTAACCCGCCTCGCCGCGCAGGGTGACGATCGTCGGCCGCGCGCCGCCCGCCGCCGCGCGCGCCGTCGCGAGGAGCGTGCGCAGCAGATCGTCCCGGCCGACCAGCGGGGCCACACCCATGCGGGTGGTGGTCCGCTCGCCCGCCTGCTCCGCCTTCTGCAGGAGCGACACGCCCGCGCGCCCGGGCACCGGCTCCACCGCGATGTCCGGGAGCACCTCCACCGCGGCGGCCGAGAGCAGGACGCCGCGCGGATCGGTCTCGCCCGGATATTGTTCCTTCTTGGCGAACAGCGGGCTCTGGTAGCGGCGCGATCCGTCCGGGCGCGCCTGTATCGAGACCGAAGCCAGATCGACCAGGACATGCTGGGCGAACCCGCGCGCGACGATCATCTCGCCGGCCGTGGCCGCCGCCCGGGTCGGGTTGTCCCCGACCTCGTGACCGAACGCCAGCACGTACTGGGCGCCCGCGCTGTGGGCCAGCTGGGCACCGACGCCGCTTCCGGCTTCCCGCACCGACGCGACGTTGCTCTTGCTCTCGAAGAACAGCAGCGCGACCGCCCGTCGCTCGCGGGCAGGCGCCGCCGGTTTCGCCGCCCCCTGGGCCGACGCCGTCGCGGACGCCGCGCCCGATCCGACCGATCCGATCGGCCCGCCGGCCGCCGGCATCGCCGCGGCGTCGCATCGCGCCCGCTCGGCCGCGATTCCCGCTTGCAGCGCGCGCCGCAGATCGGCCGCGCTTTGCGGGCGCCGATCGGGATCCTTGGCCAGGCAGCGCATGATCGCGTCCTCGAGCACGACCGCCACCTCCACCCGCCGCGACAGCGCCGGGGGGCGCCGGCTCCGGTGGTTCTGCTGCACCTCGGCCGTATTTCCCCAGAAGGGTGGCGCTCCGCAGAGCATCTCGTAGAGGATCACGCCGAACGCGTAGATGTCGCTGCGCGCATCGATCTCGAGCCGCCCCTCGCACTGCTCGGGCGACATGTACTCTGGCGTGCCGGCCGGCGCCTCTTCCTTGGTCGACTCCACCCGCTCGGCGCTCTTGTCGAGACTGCGCACCAGCCCGAAATCGAACAGCTTGGCGCCAAACTTTTCGTCGACGAACACGTTCTCCGGCTTGAGATCGCAGTGCACGAAGCCGCGCCCGTGCGCCACTTCGATCACCGCCAAGATCGCCAGCGCGTCGCGCGCGAACTCGTCCAGCGACATCGGGCCACTCAGCGCCGTCAGCCGATCGGCCAGGATCGGCGCCCGCACGAACTCCATCACGACGTAGACCGACCCGTCGTCGAGAAGGCCGCGCTCGTAGACCGCCGGGACATGGGGCACGCCGATCGCCGACAGCGCGTGCGCTTCGCGCATCAGGCTCTCGCCGGCGGTCGCGTTGTCGGAGCGCGCCACCTTGATCGCCACGGGTTGGCTGTCGGAGATCCGCTCCGCCAGGAAGACCGCGCCGAATCCCCCTTGGCCGAGCGTGCGGCGCACCCGGAAGACCGGCAGATCGGGGGTCGGAACGACAAAAGGCGTCGTGTCGTCCGCCGGAGCGGCGGCAGCAGCCGGCGGTGGCGCGCCATGCACCACGCAGACCGCGGCCGCGTCACTCAGGCGCCGCCCGCAGCTGGGACAGCGAATCATCGCGTCCGGTAGTCTATCGCAAGATGCGACTTTGGATTTCTCATCGGTGTGGTCGCTTTACCCACCCAAACGTCCCCGCTGTGCGAGCTTCTGCCCTGTCGTGTCAACCTCATCGACGGTCGGCGGTCCCAGCTTGACGCCGCTGCCCATTGACGCCGCCCTGCCCGATATCGTCGCCGGCGTCGAGAGCGACGGCGCCGTGGTGGTGGAGGCGCCGCCCGGAGCCGGAAAGACCACCCGCGTCCCGCGCGCCCTGCTGGACACCGGCACCGGGCGCCGGGGCGAGATTTGGGTGCTCGAGCCGAGACGTCTGCCGGCGCGCCTGGCCGCCACACGGGTGGCCGCCGAGATGGGCGAGCCGGTCGGGGAGACCGTCGGCTACAGCGTTCGTTTCGACGAGGCGGGCGGCCCCAGGACCCGCCTGCGTTTCATGACCGAGGGGCTGTTCGTGCGGCGCCTGCTCGCCGATCCCGAGCTGCGCACGGTGTCGGCGCTCGTGCTCGACGAGCTGCACGAGCGACATGTGGCGACCGATCTGGCCCTGGCCTGGCTGCGCCACCTGCGCGGCCCCCGCTCGGCGACCGTGCCGGGCGCGGGCGCGCGCCCCGACCTGGCGGTGGTGGCGATGTCGGCCACGCTCGAGAGCGGGGCGGTGCGCGATTTCTTGGCCGGCGCGGCCGGACGCGCGACCGTGGTGCGCAGCGCGGGCCGGCGGTTCGAGGTCGCGATCGAGCACCTGCCCGCGGACCGCACCAAGGACGATCGCCCCCTCGAACGCCAGATCGCGGCCGCCGTGCGCCGGCTCCTGCACGAGGAGAAAGACGGTGATCTGCTGGTATTTCTCCCAGGAGCCGCCGAGATCCGGCGGGCGCAGGTCGCGCTCGGCGAGCTGCCCGGCGCCGCCGAGCTCGCGATCCTGCCTCTGCACGGGCAGATGTCGCTCGAGGATCAGGCGCGCGCCGTGGCCCCAGCCCCCCGGCGCAAGGTGGTGCTCGCGACCAACGTCGCGGAGTCCTCGGTGACGATCGACGGCGTGGTGGCGGTCATCGACTCGGGCCTCGCGCGCGTCGCCTCGCATTCGCCCTGGACCGGCTTGCCGACGCTGGCGCTCGCCAAGATCAGCCAGGCGGCGGCCGAACAGCGGGCCGGGCGCGCCGGGCGTACCCGTCCGGGCCGCGCGTTGCGGCTCTATAGCCGCCACGACTTCGAGGGACGACCGCTCTACGATCCGCCCGAGATCGCGCGCGCGGATCTGGCAGAGCTCGCGATGACGCTGGCCGCGCTGGGGGTGGCCGATCCCGACGCGCTGGCCTGGCTCGAGGCGCCGCCCGCCACGGCCTGGGGCGCGACGCGCGAGCTGCTGGGACGGCTGGGCGCGATCGACGAGGATGGCGCGGCGGCGGGACGCCTCACCGCGGTCGGTCGCCGCATGCTCCGGTTTCCCGTCCACCCGCGGCTCGCCCGGCTGGTGGTCGAGGGAGAAGCGCGTGGCGCCGGCGACGCGGCAGCCTTGGCCGCCGCGCTGGTCTCCGAGCGCGACATCCGCACCACGGCCCGCACGCCGTTCGCCCCGAGCCGCGGCGCAAAGCTCGATCGCGGCGCCGATCTCGTCGATCTCGTCGATCTCTACCGGGAAGGAGAGGTGGCGCGGTTCAGCTCGGGCGCGCTGCGGCGACTGGAGATCGACGGTCGCGCCGCCGACGAGGTGGGGCGCGTTCGCCGGCAGCTCACCGCCGCCCTCGAGAGTCGCGAGCGGCCGAAAGACGGCGCCGCGGAGACGCGCGGGCTTCGCCTGGCGATCCTGGCCGCGTTTCCCGATCGGGTGGCGCGGCGGCGCGAGGCCGGCGCGCGAACGGTGGTGCTGGCCGCCGGCGGCAGCGCCGAGCTGGGGTTCGAGCCGGCCGGCAACTGGCTGGTGGCGATCGACGTCGAGGATCGGCGCAGCCAGGGGCTCGGCGCCCGCGCGCCGGTCATCCGTCTCGGCTCGATCATCGAGCCTGAGTGGCTGCTCGACCTTTTTTCCGATCGGATCGAGGAGATCGATCGCCGCGCCTTCGACCCCGACACCGAACGGGTCGAGCGCACCACCGGCCTACGCTTTGGCGCGCTCATGCTCGACGAGCGTGTCGAGCCGGCGCCCCCCGACCAGGAAACGGCGCGCCTGCTCGCCGCGGCGGCGCTCGCGCGCGGGATCGATCGGCTTCCGGGCGGCGACGCGATCCCGCCGCTGCTGCGCCGGCTGCGCTTCGCGCGGCAGGCGGCCCCCGAGTCGCCGCTTCCCGACCTCGGCACCGACGCGGTCGCGGATCTGGTGCGGCTCGGCTGCGTCGGGCGGCGGAGCTTTGCGGAGCTTTCGGCACCCGATGCCGATCTGGGCGCGACCATCCTGAGCGCGCTGCCGGGGGAGGCGCGCCGCGCGCTCGATCGGTTGGCCCCCACACAGATCAAGCTCGGCGGTGGCCGGTCGGTGCCGGTGCACTACGACGAAGACGCCCCACCCTGGATCGAATCACGCCTGCAGGACTTCTTCGGAACGGAAGCCGCACCGACGATCGGCGGGGGACGGGTGCCGCTCACCGTGCACCTCCTGGCGCCGAACGGCCGCGCGGTCCAGGTGACCCGCGATCTCGCCGGATTCTGGACTCAGCACTACCCGGCCCTGCGGCGCGAGCTCGGCCGTCGCTACCCGAGGCACCCCTGGCCGGAGGACGGTGCGACCGCGCGGCCGCCACCACCGTCGGCTCCCCGGCGACGTTAGAGGGTGGCCTGGGGCACGTCTATACTGGGGCGATGCCCCCCTTCGATTCGCAGAGCCGGCAGGCGCACGAGGCGCGGCGGGCACGGTTGGCGACGCTGCTCGGCAAGCGCCCCGCGTTGATCGCGGCCGGCCTGCCGCGCCCCCGCAACTACGCGGCGAACCTCTACCCATACCGCGCCAGCAGCCATTTCTTGTACCTCTTCGGACAACCGCTGCGGGGGGCGGTCGCGGTCTACGACGGCGCCGCGTTCACGCTCTATCTGCCCGAACCACAGCCCGACCAGGCGCTGTGGGAGGGAGTCCCCCCGTCATTCGAAGACGTGGCGGCCGCGACCGGCTGTCCGGTGCGACCCCTGGCCCGGCTGCCGGCCAGCGTGCGCGGTCGGGCCGTGGCCACACTCTCCGCGCCCGACGTGGAGACCTGCCTCGAGCAGAGCCGCCTTCTCGGGCGAGAGATCCGCCGCGGTGTCATCGACGTGCTGGACGCCCCACTCGCCGACGCGATGATCGAGCTGCGGCTGCACCACGATGCGGCCGCCGTGGCCGAGCTCCGACTTGCCGCGGAGGCGACCGCCGAGGCGCACCGCGCCGGGATGGCGGCGACCCGCCCAGGTCGTACGGCGTCCGCCGTCCGGGCCGCGATGGAGTCTGTGTTCATCGCACGCGGTATGACCTGCGCCTACCCTTCGATCGTGACGCCCCACGGAGAGGTCCTGCACAGCGAGCGTTACGATCACGAGCTTTGCGATGGCGATCTGCTGCTGGCGGACGTCGGGGCCGAGACGCCGGGCGGCTGGGCCGGCGACGTGACGCGCACCTGGCCGGTCTCAGGTCACTTTTCGTCCACCCAGCGCGAGCTCTACGAGGTGGTCCTCGAAGCGCAACGACGCGCGATCGCCGGGGTGACGCCCGGGACGCGCTACCGCAACGTCCACCTGCTGGCCGCCCAGAGCCTGGCCTCCGGCCTGGTCGATCTGGGCATCCTGCGGGGCAATCCGATCGAGCTCGCCGCCGACGGCGTCGTCGCGCTGCTCTTCCCCCACGGGATCGGCCATCTGCTGGGGCTGGACGTCCACGACATGGAGGATCTTGGCGATCGCGCCGGCTACGCCCCGGGCCGCGAGCGCGCCAAGGAATTCGGCTTGCGTGCGCTGCGTTTAGACCGCGATCTCCAGCCGGGAATGGCGATCACGATCGAACCCGGAATCTACCTGGCGCCGGCCATTCTCGAGGATGAGGCGCTGACCCGCGTGGCGGGCGACCGGCTCGACCGCAAGCGCCTGGCGGCCTTCGCCGATGTCCGCGGAATCCGGATAGAAGACGACGTGCTGGTCACCGAGAGCGGCCGCGAGGTCCTGACCGATGCGATCCCAAAATCCATCTCGGCGGTCGAAGCCGCGGTCGCCGGCTGAGCCGCGTCGATTCATGTGGCCGCCGCGTTCCGAAAGTGATGAAATGGCTTTCGACTCGGAAAGAAATCTCCCGACGAAAATTGTCGATCGAAGACTCTGACCGTTCTGGGTCACCTAGATTCTCGTTTCGCTTTTCCGTCCCTTTGCGATCTCGACCTCGTGGCAACTTTCGAGGAGGTCCCGTGGAGAAGCCCGAACCGCAGCAGCTCACCGGTCTCATCCGTGATCTCCAGGCGGAGCGACGCACGCCAGGACCTTTCGGGCGACAGCCGCAAACGCAAATGCACGAGATGGCGCGGCGGCGCATCGAGGCGCCGCTCGAAATTTTGGACTGGGCGATGCGCGATCGACGCTGGTCGTTCACCCTCGCCGAGATCATGGCCGGTACGGTGGGCCGACCGCGGGAGCTGGCCGCCCGCCTGATCGTGGCGATCGTCGACGAGCTGGAAGAGGAAGACGAGCTGCTCTCCGCCGAGGCCAGCGCCACCTAGAAGTGTGGGCCGAACGTTTCCGAAGTGTCACCCGAACGTATCGGGCAGGTCGACGGGACGCCGGGGGCCCGTTTGGAAGCTTTTTTGTGGCAGTTTTTTTTGCACGCGGCGACCGACCGCTTTATATGATCGGTTCATGAAAACCACCGGGCGGAAGACAGTGAAGGGGGACAAGGTCTCGGCACCAAAAGCGGTCAAGGCGGCGCCAAGCAAGGCGGCGGTCGCGGCCACGCCGGCTCCTACCCACGATCAGATCGCCAAGCGATCCTACGAGCTCTACCTCGAACGCGGCGCGGTCGACGGCTATGCCAGCCAAGACTGGGTTCGCGCCGAAGCCGAGCTCAAGAGCTAGGCGCGCCTGGTCGCGTGAACGGAGGCGGGCTTTGCCCGCCGGAGTTCTTCGCGGGAGGCCCGGGACCCTCCCAGGGTCCCGGATCTAGCTGACATAGCGGCTCAGGATCAGACAGGCGTTGGTCCCGCCGAATCCGAAGCTGTTGCTGAGCGTGTACTGCACCCGCGCCTCGCGCGCCGTGTTCGGAACGTAGTCGAGGTCGCAGTCGGGATCGGGCGTGGTGTAGTTGATGGTCGGCGGGATCGCTCCGCGCGCCAGCACCAGAGCGCAGACGGCGGTTTCGACGCCGCCGGCGGCGCCCAGCATGTGGCCGGTCATCGACTTGGTCGAGCTCACCATCAGCTTGCGGGCCGCGTCCCCGAACACCTTCTTGATCGCCAGGGTCTCGGTGGCGTCGTTGATCTTGGTCGAGGTTCCGTGCGCATTGATGTAACCGATGTCGGCCGGGGTGAGCTTGGCGTCCTTGAGCGCGAGCTTCATGCAGCGCTGCGCCCCTTCCCCTTCGGGCGCCGGCGAGGTGATGTGGTGCGCGTCGGCGTTGAGGCCGTACCCCCGCAGCTCGGCGTAGATCTTGGCGCCCCGCCCCTTGGCGTGCTCCAGCTCCTCGATGACCAGGATCCCCGCCCCTTCGGCGATGACGAAACCGTCGCGGTCGCGATCGAACGGACGCGAGGCCTGCTCGGGCGCCTGGTTGCGCGTCGACAGCGCCCGCATCGCGTTGAATCCGCCGACGCCGAGGGGCGTGATGGTGGCCTCGGTGCCCCCGCAGATCATGGCATCGGCGTCGCCGCGCTCGATCACCCGGAACGCATCGCCGATGGCGTGCGTTCCCGTCGAGCAGGCCGACACCTGTGACAGGTTCGGCCCCTTGGCTCCGAACTTGATCGACAGGTTTCCAGACGCCAGGTTGACGATGATCATCGGCACGAAGAAGGGCGAAAATCCGTGGCGGGGGCCCTTCTCCGAGAGCGACTTGCAAGTCGCCTCGATGGTCGTCACGCCGCCCAGGCCGGCCCCGACGAAGCAACCGACCCGCTCCCCGAACTCGCCTTTGATCTCGATCCCGGAGTCCGCGACGGCCAGCGATCCCGCCGCCACCGCGTACTGGATGAACGGATCGAGGGTCTTGGCCTCGCGCGCGGTCATCCACTTGGTCGGATCGAACCCCTTCACCTCACCTGCGAAGTGGGTTGCGAACGCCGTGTTGTCGAAGCGTGTGATCGGACCGATTCCAGATCTTCCAGCCAGCAGACCCTGCCAGCTCTCTTCGGTGCCGATGGCGATCGGCGTGACCAGCCCGATCCCGGTGATGACGACCCTTCGTGCCATTCGCGATTTTCTCCCGAGCGGCGACGGCCGCGTTGCTTACTTCGCGTGCGACTTGATGTAGTTGATGGCGTCCCCGACAGTCTTGATCTTCTCGGTGTCCTCGTCGGGAATCTCGATCTTGAAATTTTCTTCCAGCGCCAGCACCAGCTCGACGACCGCCAGGGAGTCGGCCTTCAGGTCTTCGGCGAACGAGGCTTCGGGCTTCACCTTGTCGGGCGACACCTCGAGCTGCTCGATGATGATCTTCTTGACCCTGTCTTCAAAATCTTCGGCCATGGTCTGTCTGTCCTCTCGCTGACTTGTGTTTCGACACGTGTTTCGGGCGGATGAGCGGCGTACCTTACATTAAAAGTCCGCCGTTGACGCGCAAGACTTGCCCGGTGACGTAGGCCGCGCCCCGACTAGCAAGATACGCGACGGCGGCCGCGACCTCGTCCGGTTTTCCGACGCGCCCCAGCGGAATCGTCTTGAGGAGGTCCGCGCGCCGCGCCTCCGGCAGCTCGCTGGCCGTCATGTCGGTTTCTATGTAGCCGGGTGACACGGCGTTGACGGTGATGCCCCGCGAGGCGTACTCGCGCGCCAGTGTCTTGGTGAGGCCGATGATCCCGGCCTTCGCCGCCACGTACGGGGCCTGTCCCGCCGAGCCGCTCTCGGCGGTGATGGAGGTGATGTTGATGATGCGCCCGGACTCGCGGGCCTTCATGAGCGCGCGCAGCGCGGCCCGACAGCAATAGTATGTCCCGTTCAGATTGACGTCGATCGCCCGCTTCCAGTCCGCGTCCTTGCCCCCCAGGACCAGTGCGTTGACCGCGACGCCGGCGTTGTTGACGAGGATGTGCAATCCCCCTTCCGCGCCGATCACCTCCTTGAAGGCGGCCTCGACCGCGGTGGCGTCGGCCACGTCGAAACGCTTGGTGACCGCCACGCCGCCCGCCGCGCCGACCGCGGCGGCGGCCTCGTTGGCGGCGGTCTCGTTGGCGGTGTAGTTCAGCACCACCTTGGCGCCCAGACTCCCGAGCGCGATCCCGATGGCGCGCCCGATGCCGCGCGATCCGCCGGTGATGAGCGCGACCTTGCCTTCGAGCTCACGCATGGCGTTGCTCCTTCGGCACCGCCCCGCAGCCGAGGCCCGCCAGCGCCGCGATCGAATCGACGTCGCCCGCCGCATGAACCGGGAGGGCGGGCGCGATCCGGCGCACCAGGCCCGCCAGCACATTCCCGAAACCGACCTCGACGGCGCTGGCCACGCCCATCGCGCTGAGCCGCTGAACCGACTCCTCCCAGCGAACGGGCGCGGTCACCTGGCGCGTCAGCAGCTCGCGTACGCGCGCGGGGTCGGAGTTGGGCTCGGCCTCGACGTTGGTGACGATCGGCCAGGCGGGCGCCGTGATCTCGACTTGCTCCAGCTCGCGCGCGAGCCGATCGGCGGCCGGCTGCATGAGCGCGCAATGGAAGGGGGCGCTCACGGCCAGCGAAATGGCGCGCTTGGCGCCGCGGGCCTTGGCCGCCACGCAGGCGCGCGCGACGGCCGCCGCGTGACCCGCGATCACCACCTGCCCGCCGCCGTTCAGGTTGGCGGGACTGACCACCTCGTCGCCGGCGACCTCGCGGCAGACCGCGTCGACCTCTTGCGCGCCGAGGCCCAGGATCGCCGCCATCGCGCCCACGCCCGGCGGCACCGCCTCCTGCATGAACTTGCCGCGCAGGTGGACCAGGCGAACGGCGTCATCGAAACGCAGGGCCCCGGCCGCCACCAGCGCGCTGTACTCACCGAGCGAGTGTCCGGCGACCGCCAGCGGCGGCACCGGCGATCGCGCGGCGAGCACGCGCAGGGCGGCGATGCTGGTGGCCAGGATCGCGGGTTGGGCGTTCGCGGTGAGCAGCAGATCCGACTCCGGACCCTCGAAGCAGATCTTCGACAGAGCGAAGCCGAGAGCGGCGTCCGCCTCGGCGAAAACCGCGCGCGCCTCGGCGTGCGCTTCGCAGAGGTCCCGGCCCATTCCCACTTTCTGGGAGCCTTGGCCAGGGAAGAGAAAGGCGATCGCGCCCGCCGGCGTCACGCTCACCACCTCACCGCAGCCGAGGCCCAGGTGAGACCGCCGCCGAGCGCCGCGAACAGCAGCAGATCGCCCTGCTTGATCTTGCCCATCTCGAGGGCCTCGTCGAGGGCGGTGGGGACCGACGCCGACGAGGTGTTCCCGTAGCGATCGACGTTGGTGAAGAAACGGGACATCGGAATCCCGACCCGATCCGAGACGCCCTCCAGGATCCGGATGTTCGCTTGATGGGCGACTACCCAGGCGACGTCGTCGGCCTTGAGGCCATTGACCTCCAGCGCCGTTCGCGCGCCTGCCGCCATGTTGCGAACGGCGTGCTTGTAGACCTCCCGGCCGTTCATCTGGATGAAGTGGCGCTTGGTGGCCAGGTTCTCCGGCGTGGCCGGCTCGCGGCTCCCGCCGATCGGCTGGAGCAGGATGTCGGTGAGGCCGCCGTCGGCGAAAAGATGGGTCGATAGCAGGCCGCGCGGGCTGGCGCCCCCGTCGTCGCCCGCGGTCATGAGCACGGCGCCGGCCCCGTCGCCGAACAGGATGCAGGTTCCGCGATCGGTCCAGTCGGTGATGCGCGAGAGGACCTCGACGCCGATCACGAGCACGTGCTTGAACTGCCCCACGCGCAGGAACGCGTCGGCGATCGACATCCCGTAGAGAAACCCGGCGCAGGCCGCCGAGAGATCGAACGCGCAGCTGCCCGGCCGGGCCCCCAGCTTCTTCTGGACGAAGGTCGCGGTCGACGGAAAGGGGCAGTCGCCGGTGACCGTCCCGACGATGATGCAGTCGACCAGCGCCGGGGCGATGCCGGCCTTGTCACAAGCCTTCCGACCGGCCTCGGTCGCAAGGTCGCTGGCCGCCAGCGACGGCTCCAGGATGTGTCGCTCTCGAATGCCGGTGCGCTCGACGATCCAGGCGTCGGAGGTGTCGACCATCCGCATCAGATCGGCGTTGGTCAGAACCTTCGTCGGGACGGCGCGACCGGTCCCGACGATGCGACTTCGAATCACGAGATTGCCTCGGCGCCCGATGCGCCGGGGGGCGCCCCTTCCCACAGGAAAAGGTTGCGCGCGACGGCGGCGGACAGCTCCTTGCCGAGCCCGATCTGCGCGAAGCGATCGGCGACATAGACCGCGTTCTTGATCGCCGGGACGGTCGACCCGCCGTGACAGATGAGCGCGATCCCGTCGACGCCCAGCAGCGGCGCGCCGCCGTGCTCGGCGTAGTCGGTCCGCTTGCGGAGGCGCCGGAGCGCGCCGGTCATCAGCGCCGCACCGACCTTGGCCAGGATCCCAGAGCGCGAGACCTCCTCGCGCACCATCCCGAGCATGGTCTCGGCCGCGCCCTCCACGCACTTGAGCACCACGTTGCCGGTGAATCCGTCGGTGACGACCACGTCGACCTCGCCCTTGAAGATGTCGCGCCCTTCGACGTAGCCGACGTAGCTGAAGTCGGTGTTGGCCGCCGAGTCGGCGCGCGCCAGGATCTGATGAGCCTCGCGGGTGAGCGGTGTCCCCTTGTGCTCCTCCGAACCGTTCGACAGGAGTCCCACCTTGGGTCGCGTCTTGCCGTGCAGGAGCCGCGCGTATACGGCGCCGAGGACCCCGAACTGCGCCAGCACCGCCGGCTTGGGATCGACGTTGGCGCCCATGTCGAGCAGCGCGCACTCCCCGGCCCGCGTCGGAAACGTCGTCACGATGGCCGGGCGTTCGACGCCCGGAAGGCGACCGAGCACGAACATCCCGCAGGCCATCATGGCGCCGGAGTTGCCGGCGGAGACCACCGCGTCGGCCTCGCCCGCCTTCACCAGGTCGAAGCAGACCCGCATGGAGGATTTCTTCTTCTGTTTGACCGCCATCGACGGCGAGTCGTGCATGGTGATGACGTCCGGCGCGTGGCGCACCACGATCGGCTCACGCTTGGCGCCAACGGCGTCGAGCTCGGCGCGCAGGCGCGTCTCGTCGCCGACCAGGATCACCTCCATGCCGCGCGCGCGCACGGCGGCCACGACACCCTCCACCTCTACGCGAGGTGCGGCGTCGGACCCCATGGCATCGACGGCAATACGCGGCATGATCGCGGGACCTCAGCGACCTCGGTCGCCGCGATCCGATGCCGATGGCCGGCGCGTCACGCTTGCTCTTCTTCCTTGGGCTCGATCACCAGCCGGTCCTTGTAGTAACCGCAACCCGCGCACATCCGGTGCGTCAGCTTCGGCTCGCCGCAGCGGGGGCAGGGAACGTAGTTCGGCACCGGCAACTTCATGACCTGCGCGCGCCGGATCGCGGATCGGGATTTGGACTGTCTTCGCTTCGGAACGGCCATCGTACGTACCTTTCTAGTGTTGGGTTGGCAGCTTGATCTTGGCGAGCGCCGCGAGACGCACGGAGGGCGCGGTCTCGGTCCGGCAACCGCAGGCGACGAGGTTGCGATTGCCTCCGCACACGCCGCACAGACCCAGGCAATCCGTCTTGCAGAGCGGATTGATGGGAATCGCGAGCAGAATCTCGTCGCGGACTTCGTCTCCGACGTCGATCTCTCCGCCCTGAAAGGTCACCAGATCCGGGTCTTCGTCGTCATCCGCGTCGTCGGCATCGGCGGAGACGAACGTCACGGCGAGCGGCAGCTGGAGCGCCAGGCGCGCCGGCTCCAGACAGCGCGCACAGGTCGTCTCCATCGGGCCACGCAGCTCGGCCCGCAGCAGGTAGTCGTCGCCGGTCTTGTCGAGCCGGCCCCGCAGCGTCAGTCCGGACGGACCAGGACGCGCCTCGAGATCGGGACAAGCGGCGGCCACCCAATCGGCCGTCACGGTCACGTTCACCGGCAGCCCCTCGGTGCCGATCTCATTGATCTTAAAGCGCATTGTTGACGAAACGCCACCGACCGGGTGGCGGAGGGTGAGTTACTATAGGAGGCACGCCCCCGGAGTCAAGCGTAGCGCCAAACCGGGCGTTTCGACCCAGGCAGAGCCCGCCCCGATCCCAGGTTCCCGTCGGGCTCCCATCTCATTTGCTCGCGCTGCCCGCGGCGGCGCCGCCGCCGAAGAGGAGCAAGGACTTGAGGTCCTGGTCGTTGAAGCTGAGCTGGGCCCCGAGGAAATAGTCGAAGCCGCCGCCGGCGCCGGCCTTCGGGCGCGTGTAGTTCAAGAGATCGTCGGCGCCGGCGACCACATAGAACGTCTTGGTGCTAAAGACATCCCAAGACAGGGTGCCCTTCACGCGGGGGTACTGACCGACGTTCGAGGCCGCGAAGTTGAAGACGTCGACGGAGAGGCTGAGTCGATCGTCGAGCATGTAGAGATCGCCCCCGAAGCCTCCGGTCGACTCTTTGATGCCGAAGCGGAAGGCCGCCGGACCAATGCGCTTGCCCAGCATGAGCGAGAACCGAAGCTGATTGGTGGTCGTCACCGTGGTCGCCGAGCTGCTGCCCGTCAACGAGCTGTTGGTGACGGTGCGGGCGGTGCTCGAGTAGCCGCGCGGGTCCTCGATGAGCTCGATCAGATAGAACTTGTCTGGGCGGGGTATGAGCTGGACCGAGAGGTAGTTCTTCACCCCGTTCGAGATGAAGTTGTACTCGGTGCGCAGCCCGACGACGGTCTGGAGCTTGGTGATGCCGCGGACGAAGCCGCTGGCGTCCTCGGTGATGTTCTCGATGTTGTTGGCGATCGCGTCGTCGGTGAGCAGCTTGCCCGCCGTCCCCTCGCCCCTCTCGAGGCGGCCGGTGACGGTCTCCATGTTCTTCATGGTCTTGTCGAGGTTGTCGAGCGTCGACTGCAGGCGATCGATCGATCCCTGGACCTTGGTGCCGGTGCCCGCCACCTGGCCCTGGGTGGTGCCGATGAGCGACTTGATCGACTCGGTGATCTCGCGGACGTTCTTGATCGATTCCTTGACGTCGCCCGCCTCGGTGCTGGTCACCCCTTCCACGTTGGCGGCGATCGTGTCGACGCGGGTCAGGAGGCGACCGAGCGTGTCCGCGTTGCTCTCGATCAGCTTGTTGATGTTCTCGGCGATGTCCGTGACGGTGCCGGAGGTCAGCCTGTGCACGTCGTCCAGGATGTCGTGCAGGATCGGCAGCAGCGCCCCCACGTCGGCCATGATGTCCCCCAGCGCGGTGGGCTCGCGCACGTTGAGGATCTGATCCCCGTCCTTGAGCTGGCGCATGGCCTTGGGCTGGCCCTTCACCTCGGCGAACGGCGTGCCCGGATCGATCTCCAGATAGTACTCGCCCAGCAGGGAGGCCGATTTCTTGGAGACCACCGCATTTTCGTACATCGTGATGCCCGGCAACATCTTGATGGTGACTCGGGCGCGGGCGGTGGCGGGATCCAGCTCGCGCTTATCGATCTCACCGACCGAGATGCCGGCGGTCTGCACGCGCGACTTCTCGAACAGGCCCGAGGCGTCGTGGAACAGTCCCCAGACCTTGATGCCCTTCGATCCAGAGGTGTGCTCGCTGGTCGAGCGGATCAGGAAGTAGCTGATCGCCCCCACGATGACCACCAGCAGGCCGACCGTCACCGAGGCCCAGCTGCGCCTCACGGGTGCGCACCCGGATGAGCCGCCGCCACGCCCGAGGTCTCGACGAACTCGCGCAGCTCGGGCAGCCGGCTGGCCAGCACCTCTTCCGAGGTGCCGCTGACGATGATCTTGCCGCCCGCGAGCATGGAGATCCGATCGCCGATCCGGAACGTCGACGCCATGTCGTGCGAGATCACCACCGAGGTGACGCCGAAGTCGTCGGCGGTTCGAGTGATCATCTCGTCGACGTTCTTGGCGGCCACCGGATCGAGCCCGGTGGTCGGCTCGTCGTAGAGCAAGATCTCCGGCCGATCGATGAGCGCACGGGCCAGGCCCACGCGCTTGCGCTGGCCGCCCGAAAGCTGCGGAGGAAACTTCTCCTCGATGCCGGTCACGCCGGCGAGATCGAGCCGCTTCAGGAGATCGCGGACCCGCGTCATGATCTCGTCCGTCGACAGGTGGTAGCGTTCGATCAGCGGGAACGCGATGTTTTCGACCACGTTCATCGAATCAAACAGCGCCGCATACTGAAACACCATCCCGAACTTGCGCCGCAGCCTACCCATCTGCTGGGTGCCGAGAGGCACGATGTCTTCCCCGTCCACCCAGATCTGACCGGCGTCCGGTTTGAGCAGCCCCATGAGGTGCTTCATCAGCACCGATTTTCCCTGCCCGGAACCGCCGATGACGATGTTGGTCCGTCCCCGTTCGATGTCGAGGTCGATGCCGCGCAAGACGTGCTGGGGACCGAAGGTCTTTTGCAGCCCGCGCACGCGGATCTGCCAGCGCTCGTCGCGCTTGGTGGGATCGCCCTGCCCGCCAGACGGCGCGGCCAAAGCGGGAGCGGAGGCGCGCGGCGAATTCACGATTTGTAGGGCCAAAGAATATGGAAGATGTCGATCAGGAAATAGTCAGACACCAGAACCGAAACCGAGCCTGCAACCACGGCCTGTGTCGTGGCAAGCCCCACTTCCTTGGCGCCCCCGCGCACGTTGAAACCTTGAAAGCAGGCGGCGACCGACAGGGTCACGCCGAAGACCGCGGATTTGACCGCACCGATGATGTAGTCCTTGGGGTCGGTCCAGTAGGTGAACTGTTCGATGAATTGCCCGAGATCGATATGCTCGAGGAAGATCGCGTAGAGGTAGGCGCCGAAGAGGCCCACGATGTTGAAGACCATGGTCATGATCGGCATCATCAGGACCGTGGCGACCACGCGCGGCGTGATCAGGTACTGAACCGGATCGACCGCGAAGGTGGTGAGCGCGTCGATCTGCTCCGTGATGCGCATCGAGCCGAGCTCGGTCGCCATCCCCGACCCGGCGCGCGCCGCGATCATGAGCGCCGTGAAGACGGGCGCCAGCTCCTGCGCCAGCGAGAGCCCGACGGTCGCGCCCACGAAACGCTCCTGGTTGAAGATCCGGAGCGCGGCGATCGCCTGCTGGGCGGAGACCGCGCCCGAAAAGAATCCGACCAGGACGATGATGGTCAGCGACCCCACGCCGACGAACTCCATCTGCTCGAGAAACAGCCGCAGGCGAAACGGCTTTCGAAACAGGGCCGCCAGCGCCAGCCCCAGCAGGAGGGCATGATCGCCGATATAGGAGAAGATCCCGCGTACCGGGGTGAGCGCGGCGTCGATCAGCGCGGCGCCGACGCCGAGCTGGGGCTCGGACGGGCCCTCGACGGATGCGGTGCTCATGGGGTGGCCGTCGGAGTGGACGTCGGGCCGAGCGGGGTGACCGCGGCGTCGCGCAGGACGCGCGGCACCCGCTTCGAGATGCCGCACAGAATCTCGTAGCTCACGGTCCCGGCCCAGCCCGCGAGGTCGTCGACGGTGATGGCCTCTGTCCCGTCCCGCCCGATCAACGTCACCGCGCCGCCCAGCGCGGCCTCCGGCAGATCGGTCACGTCGATCATCAACATGTCCATGCAGACAGCGCCGATGATGGGAACCCGACGGCCGCCCAGCAGCACGGCGGCGTCGCGGACGTGGCGCGGGTACCCGTCGGCGTAGCCGATCGGCAGGGTGGCCACCCGAGAGGGACGCGACGCCCGCCAGAGCCCGCCGTAGCTCACCGCAGTTCCCGCCGCGATCTGGTGCACCGCCATGACCCGCGTCCTCAGCGACAGCGCGCCCTCCAGGCCGGACAGCGGGACGGTTTCCGATGGCATCGCGCCATAGAGTGCCAGGCCGGGCCTGACCGCGTCGAGGCGTGCGTGCGGAAAACGCACGGCCGCGGCGCTGTTGGCCGCGTGACGGACCAGATCCTGGAAGCCCGCCTGCCCCACCCGGGTGACAACGGCCTCGAAACGACCGAGGGCCTCCTCGGTCGTGCGTGGGTCCGGTACGTCGGCCGATGCGAAGTGGGTGCAGAGCCCCGCCAGCCGCAGCGACGGCAGATCGCGAAAGCGGGCCAAGGTCGCGTCCAGATCGGTTATGGGGATCCCGAGGCGGCTCATCCCCGTATCCACCTTGATGTGCACGTCGACCCGTTGGCCCCGGCGAGCGGCGGCCGCCGCGAACCTGTCCAGATCGCCTCGGTCGTAGATCACCGGGGTCAGCCTCTCGGCCAGAACGTCGTCCTGGTGCCGATTGTAATACGCGCCGAGCACCAGGATGGGTGCGCGAATTCCGGCCGCGCGCAGCTCGAGACCTTCTTCGACCAGGGAGACCGCCAGGACGTTGCACAGCGGCTCGAGGGCCCGGGCCACCGGCACCGCACCGTGTCCATAGGCGTCCGCCTTGACGACCCCGAAGATCGCCGCCTCCCGCCCGATCACGTGCCGGAAGCGCAACAGGTTCCGCTGGACGGCGCCCAGATCGATCTCGGCCACCGTCGGACGGATGGAGGTGCGAATGTCGACTTCGGCAAAGGGGACGAAGGTCCCTTCTGCCGCCGCTCCGGCGACTTTGGGTTGGCTGGCCAAGCCCTGCAAAGTTTCGCCCGCGTACGCCGCAGCGTCAATGATTCCGCCGGAGATAGTCGGATCCTCCCGCCACGGCTCGCCGCTCGGCACCTAGGCGGTGGTGTTCTCGACCAGCTGCTTGCTGACCAGCAGGGAGCGGCCACGTGGCGTGAGCAACCCCTGCCGGACAAGTTCCGAGACCGTGCGAGAGACCGTCTCACGGCAGGCGCCGATCTGGTTGGCCAGCTCCTGCTGCGTCGGTCGATTCCGGATGAGGAGCCCTTCGGGACCCAGCGTCCCATCTTGCCGGCCGATCGCGACCAATCTGGACACGACACGCTCCTGAACCCCCGCCAGCGCCAGACCGGTCGCCAGTTGTTTCGAGCGCTCCAGGCGTGCGACCAGCTCTGCCCCAAGGGCCAGCGCGAGCTCGGGCTCGGCGCGCAAGCACGACAGAAGTGCCTCGCGCGGAATCATCAACAAGGTCGAGGCCTCGACCGCCTCCCAATCGTTGGCCAGGAGCGTCTCGGGGGCCAGCGCCCCGTCGGCGATGAGATCTCCGGGCCGGAACATTTCCACCGAAATCTCCCGACCGTTGACCGCGCGGCAGACGGCCCGAATCTTCCCGCGAACCACCAAGATGGCCGCGTCGAGGCGTCCGCCCTGCGCCGCGATGGTGGCGCCACGATTCAGGGTTCGGAGACTCGCATCACGCGCGATCGCCCGCAGCGCCTCGACGGGGGCGCGCTGGAGTTGGGGACACGACCTGAGCGCCTCCAGGCCGGGTACCTCGACCGGCAAGGCCGGCCTCATCAACTTACCGTAGGAATCGAAATCGAGTGTTGCGGTCGCAATGGCCATGCACGCCTCCTTGGGCTTCGGTCCGGAAGCCTTCGCAACGGCAGTGCCAACGCCAGCGACCTGAAATCGCTACGGATTTCCCGAATGGACCAGGGCGGCCGGGTGTGACGTGGCGCCCACGCCACACCGGCCGTGAAAAACTGGGCCCATTTGGGTCACCCCGAGCCCGGCCCATTTCCGAACGGACCGGGCCGGGTCGGACGGAATAGCCTCAGGCGGCCTTCTTGACCTTCTGCTTCTGGGCGCGCCGCGCCTCCCGGAACTTCTTGATTTCGGCTTTCGGCAAATCCTTGTGCTTCGAGCAGACCATCCCGAACACCGGGGCTGCCCGATTGGAGCAGCCGGGGACGGGACAGAGCTGGATGGGCCCCTTGCGGCGCTTGCGACCGAGGCGGCCGACTACGGCTGCTTTCGCCGGACCGGCGCCTCGCAGGGCTCCGGCAGACGCGTGGCCTCCGAATGCGTTCAGCACCGCCGCCCGCGCGCGCGACACCGTGTCCTGCTCGATCAATGACGACAAACTATCGACGAACTGTTGCACGAGATCTTGAATATCGGACTTCTTTGGCATCATCTCCCCCTTTGTGGCGGCGCACACTAGCCTCGAACGATCGGCGGTGCAACGCAAAAGGCTTGATTCCAGGCCTGTGCATGTCAAGACGGACCGCCCATGAGTCGATTTCTAACGTTCATTGTCGTCGCGCTCTGTCTGCTCGCCGGAATTCATTACTACCTGTGGGCTCGCTTGATCCGGGATCCAGAGGTGGCGGCGCCGTGGAAAACGATCGCCACCGGGTTTCTGGTTCTGCTCGCGGCCAGCATTCCCGCCGCACTGGTCCTGGGTCGCGGGCATCCGGGAATTCGGCAGGCGTTGGGTTGGCCCGCCTATATCTGGATGGGCGTCATGTTTCTGTCTTTTGTCTCCCTCTTGTCGACGGACATCGCGCGGCTGTTGATGGCGCTCGGCCGACGGATCGTTGGGGCGACGGCCATCGATCCCGATCTGCCTGCGCGCCGCATTTTTCTGGCGCGCGGCATCGCATCGAGTGTGGCGTTGGCCGTTTCAGGTTCGACACTGGCGGCAATCCACTCGGCCCGTGGACCCATAGGTGTCCACAGCGTGCGCGTGCGGCTCGATCGGCTACCGCGCGCCCAAGATGGGTTCAGGATTGCCCAGATCACCGACGTGCACGTCGGGGCAACGATCGGCCGAGCCTTCATCGAAGACATCGTGCGCCGAACGAACGCTCTCGGGCCCGACCTGGTGGCAATCACCGGAGATCTCGTTGACGGAAGTGTGAGCGAGCTCGGCCATTTGGTCGAGCCACTGGCGAACTTGCGCGCCGGCCACGGCGTGTTCTTCGTTACCGGCAATCACGAGTATTTCTCAGATCCGGTGAGCTGGCTGAACGAGTTGCCCCGGCTCGGCATTCGCGTATTGCGAAACGAGCGGATCTCGATTGGCAATGGGACGTCCAGCTTCGATCTGGCCGGCATTGACGATCGCTCCGCCGTCCATTACGGCGGCCTGGATACGCGGCAGGCGCTGACCCAGGCGCTCGCCGGCCGCGATCCCCGGCGCGAGCTGGTCCTTCTCGCGCACCAGCCGCGCATGCTCTTCGACGCGGACCCCTTCAACGTCGGGTTGCAGCTCTCCGGTCACACCCACGGCGGCCAGGTCTGGCCTTTTGGATATCTGGTCAAGCTGCAACAGCCGTTCATCGCCGGCCTCCACCGGCGCGGCGATTCGCAGATCTACGTGAGTCGGGGGACCGGATATTGGGGACCGCCCATGCGCCTCGGTGCTCCTCCCGAGATCACCGAGATTCACCTGGAAAGCGGCCGAGCCACCTAGCCCAAGGTCGGCTACTTGATCGCGTGAGACCCGGGGGGGCCAGGGGACCCTCCCAGGGTCCCCTACTTGATCGCGTGAGTACCGACGGGCTCCGCCCGGCGGGACTCTTCGCGGGGGGACCAGGGGACCCTCCCAGGGTCCCCTACTTGATCGCGTGAGTACCGACGGGCTCCGCCCGGCGGGACTCTTCGCGGGGGGGCCAGGGGACCCTCCCAGGG
>JADGRB010000411.1 GCA_017881315.1 Pseudomonadota bacterium | reverse complement strand
CGGCGCTGCCGTCGTGGGCGGCGACGACGGCTGGAGTGGCGGAGGCGTGGGCGAGACGTTGGGCCGAGGCGCGGTGTCGGCGGCCGGCGCGGCGGCGGCGATTCCCTGCGCGGCTTCCCCTTGCTCCGATCCCGCGCTGTCGGATTCGCGCGGCGGCGCGGGAGCTCGGTGCCGGCCGACGCCGGCCGCGACCACGATCGCGCAGGCGGCGATCGCCACGCCGATCGCAACCAGCGAGCGCCGGCGGCGCGCAGGCGCCGCCGAAGACGCCGGTGGCGCCCCCGGCGAGGGCGAACCGGCGGCACGATCGTCGAGGGTCATTCCCGCCAGGCTGGAGGCCGGCGGCGTCGGTGGCAGGCGTTCGTCTCGCGCGAGCAACGTCGAGGTGACCTCGGCGCGGGTGGGACCGGAATCTTCGATCTTCGGGGCCGGCCAGACCCGGCGCTCGGCAAAGGGGGCGAGCGCCTCGGCGAACGCCTCCGCCGACGCTGGCCGCGCCGCCGGATCGGACGACACGGCGCGCGCGACGATCGCCCCGAACCCGGCGGGCAGGTCCGGCCGCACCGATTCGAGCGGCACCGCGGGTTGGGTCGCGATGTGGTGAAGGACCGCGTTGTGCGATTCACCCGGGTGCGGCTTCTTCTGAGAAACCAGCTCGTAGAGGATGGCGCCCAGCGCGTACACGTCGGAGCGCTGGTCGACGATCTTGTCGCCGCGGGCCTGCTCGGGGGACATGTACGCGACGGTGCCCAGCACCGTGCCGGTGCGCGTGGCGGCGTTCATCTCGTCGAGCGCCTGCAGCTTGGCCACCCCGAAGTCCAGGATCTTGAGCAGATCGGTCCCGTCCTGGCGCCGGCATACGAAGAGGTTTTGCGGCTTGAGATCGCGGTGGATGATCCCGGAGCTGTGCGCGACCTGGATCCCGCGGCCGGCCTGCGCCACCAGATCGGCGGCGCGCGCGACACACAGGCGCCCTTCCCGCTCGAGCAGCGCGGCCAGGCTTTCGCCCACCAGGTACTCCATCACGATGTACGGCGTGCCGTCGGGGACGATGCCAAAATCGACCGACGCCGCGATGTGCTCGCTCTCGAGCGCGCCCGCCGCTTCGGCCTCGCGCTGGAACCGGGTCAGGATGTCCCGCCGCTCCGCCAGATCGGGGCGCAGGAATTTGACCGCGAAGCGCCGCCTCACCACCGTGTGCTGCGCCTCGTAGACCACGCCCATGCCGCCCTCGGCGAGCATCCGGACGATTCGATACTTGGAACCGACCAGCTCGCCGATCCGGGTCACCCGCTCCGGTCGGGAGGTCATTCTGGACGCTCCTCCGGCTTGCGAAACGCCTCGAGATCGACGGCCTGGCCCTCCATCAGGCGATAGGCGCGTTGCCGGCTGATGCCCAGCATCGCCGCCGCGCGCGCCACGTTTCCGCCCGACGCGCGCAGCGCGACCACCAGCGCGGGCAGCTCGACGGGCTCGGTCGCGGCGGCCGCCGGCAGCGGAGACTTGGGTGCCGTCGACCCCGCGGGCGCCGCGGGCGAGGACGAGTCAGAGGGAGGCGGCGCCCCCCCGCCCTCCCCGATCCGTTCCGGCAGGTGCCGTGCGCGCAGCGTCGTTTCACCGCCGTGCAAGGTCAGCAGGCGCTTGGCGAGCAAGACCAGCTCGCGAACGTTGAACGGCCAGTCGTGCAGGCAGAGCCGCTCCGCGAGATCGCTCTCGATGGCGGGCGCCCGCCCTTGGCCCTGCTCCTCGAGCAGATGCGAAAACAGGGGTAGCACGTCCTCGCGCCGATCGCGCAGCGCCGGCAGGCGCACCGTCAGACCATCGAGGCGCGCCAGCAGATCGGCGCGGAACCGCCCCGCCCGTACCGCCTCCCGGAGCGACTGCTGGCCGGCCACGACGATGCGCACGTCGATCGCCACCGGCCGCGTCTCCCCGAGCGGCTGCACCTCCCGCTCCTCGAGAACGCGCAGCAACTTGGCCTGCAAGGCGAGCGGCAGATCCGAGACCTCGTCGAGCAGCAACGTCCCCCCCTCGGCGCTGCGGAAGAAACCGGTGCTGGCCCGATCGGCTCCGGTGAAGGCGCCCCGCCGATATCCGAAGAGCTCGCCCTCGGCCAGGCCCTCCGGGAGCGCCGCGCAGTTGACGGCCACCAGCGGCCCCGGCCGCCCGCTCCAGCGATGAAGCGCGCGCGTGACCACTTCCTTGCCGGTCCCGGTCTCTCCCTCGAGGACGATCGGCAGATCGCTCTGCGCGGCCCGCCGCAGGGGCTCGACCGCCGCCTGCAAAGCCGCGCCTCCCCACAGGCCGGGCGCGATCTCGGCGAGCGCGCCCGGGTTGGCCGTCACCACGCCCACCCAGCCGCCCAGACGGACCACGTCGCCAAGACCGATCGGCGCCTCCGAGACCGCGCGGCCGTTGACGCGGACGCCGTTGCGGCTGCCCAGATCAGCGATCACCGCGCCGGCGCCCTCCAGACCCAGGCGCAAGGCTGCGTGCCGTCGCGATACATCGTTCCCAGTCAGATGAACGGCGCAGGTCTCATCTCTTCCGATGGTCAGCTCGATTTTGTCATCCGCTCGCAGCCCGACCGGGACACCCGCCGAGCTGGGGAACAGCCAGACCAACGCCGCACCGGGCACGGCGGCGCGGGCGGCGACCGAGGCCGCCTCGGTGACCGTAATATTCGCCCCCTCCGATCCCATGACAGCGCACCCGATTGATAACACGGTCACTCGGGCGATCCCAGCCGGAGCGTCGCGTCAGCAGGACGCTCCGGCTCTAGGGACCCTCGGTGGATTCTAGTAAAACGAAACGTTCGAGACGCTGAAATTGGCGGTGCAGGCGCCTCCATCGGCGGCGCCGGCGGCAGCGCCGGTGATGAGCTGCCATTGAATGGAGATGATTTTGGTCGGATCGGCCAGCGCGGTCGGCGAGCCGCCGACCATGCTGGCGAAAGAGACCTCGAGGGTCGGCGCGGCGGGCGTCGCGGCCAGCGCCGCGGCGGTCACGTTCGCGACCGGACCGTAGCAGGAGGTGGCCGCGACCGCGCAGGCGCCCCGCACGGGATCGTCCCTGGAGGGAACATCGCCGCTGAAGGAGATCCCCACCTTGAGCAGGCAGCTGCCCAGCGTGCCCGCGAAGTCGAATTTGAGGCCGGTGTAGGCGGTGGCGTTCAGGCAGCTGGCGCTGTTGTAGTAGACCCCGACGCCTTCGTAGTCGGTGGAGCTCAGCGAGGCGGCGGCGATCTGGATGCCGTTACCGTCGGCGGTGACCGCGGCGGTGGGGGGCGTCGGGTTGGCGGTGGCGTAGGTGAACGACTTCCACGAATCCGCGCCCGCGCCGAAGGTCAGCCCGTCGGTGCCGGCGACTCCCATGGCGGTGATGATCGGGCTAGACGCGACGATCTCCGGACAGATGAGGCCGGCGTCGGCCGGCGGGCAGCCGGCCCCCACCACCGAGCCCGCGCCCGTGCCGGCCTCGGCGCCCCCGTCGGTGCCGCCGCCGGGCGTGTTGCCGAGGGCGATCGGCTGTGGGCCGCTGGCCGTGCGGCGCTGCGCTTCGCCGTAGCTCCAGGCCTTCGCCGTCCCCGTGTCCGGGATCTCCACCGCGGCGATCGATACCGCCGGCAACACGAACGTTGCCGCCGCCGGCGCCCTCGCAAGGTCCGTGATCTGGAACGCCAGCGCCGCGGGCTCCGTGTTCCAGTTGATCGCGACGATCGCCGTGGTGTCGTCGGCTTGATTGCGGCTGGCATAGACACGCACGCCCGCCGGCGCCGACGTGACCTTCAGTTGCGTCGGACCGAAGTGATCGGCGAAGAGCGCATACGCGTAGTACTCCGGGCGCGGGGTGTGCGCGGGCGGCTCGCCGATCAGGCCCAGCGTCCAGCCGTCGGTGTCCGCGATGTCCCAGACCGCGGAGGTCCACAGACCGAGATCGATCGCGGTCCCGACGCTGTCGGCCAGCCAGAGCGCCGAGCCGACCGTGCCGGGCGACGCGCCGAGCACGCAGGTCGTCGCGTCGTAGGCGACGTTCATCTCCATGAGCGCCAGCGGCTTGGCGGCGGTGCCGGTGCTTTGCATGATGCC
>JADGRB010000410.1 GCA_017881315.1 Pseudomonadota bacterium | reverse complement strand
CGCCAGGCACATCACCACCAGCGCCGCCGACATCCCCAGCTCGCGCCTCACGCCGACACCTCCGCCGGCCGGGCGCCGGTCATGAGCGCACCGATGCGCTCCTGGGAGAACGCCGCCCGATCGAGCACGCCCGCCACCCGCCGCTCGCGCATGACCACCACCCGATCGGCGAGGCCAATCACCTCTTCGAGGTCGGAGCTGACCATCAGGATCGCGACGCCCTCGGCCGCCAGCGCCGCGACCTGGCGGTAGATCTCGGCGCGCGCGCCGACGTCGATCCCGCGCGTCGGCTCGTCGAGGATCAAGAGCTTGGGGCTCATCGCCAGCCACTTGCCGAGCACCACCTTCTGCTGGTTGCCGCCCGAGAGCGTCACCACCTTGGTCGCGATGCTGGAGGTCTTGATGCCGAGTCGCGCGACCTCGGTCTTCGCCACGCGGCGCTCGGTCGCTCGGTCCAGCCAACCCCACCGGTTGTAGCTGCCCACGCTCGCCAGGGAGGTGTTCTCGGCGACCGACATCGGCAGCACCAGGCCGTGGCGCTTGCGATCCTCCGGCGCCAGGCAGACGCCGCGCCGGATGGCGTCGCGCGGGCGCCGCGGCGCGAACGGGCGGCCGGCCAGGGTCATGGTCCCGGCGCGGGCGGGCGTCACCCCGAAGACGGTCTCCACCAGCTCGGTCCGCCCGGCGCCGACCAGGCCGGCGAATCCCAGGATCTCGCCGCGCCGGATCTGGAAGCTCACGCCCGCCGGGGCGCCGGGGACCAGCAGATCCTTCACCTCGAGCAACGGCGCGGCGCCCGTGGTCACCGAATCCGAGGACGGCTCCGACGACTTCTTGGGAAAATAGTCGCCGGTCAGCTCGCGCCCGACCATCAGGGCGACGATCTTGTCCGTGGTCGCCTCCCTCCGCGCCAGATCACCGACGTGTCGCCCGTCGCGCAGAACCGTCACCCGGTCGGCCAGCAGTTGGACCTCCTCCATGCGGTGCGAGATATAGATGATTCCGACGCCGTCCGCTCGCAGCTGGCGGATGACGTCGAACAGGCGCGCCGACTCCTGCGCCGAGAGCGACGAGGTCGGCTCGTCCATGACGATGATCCGCGCCGCCGCCGAGAGGGCGCGGGCGATCTCCACCATTTGCCGTTGTCCCACCGTGAGCGCGCCGACCGGGGTGGTGGGCGGCGAATCGAGGCCGACCCGAGCCAGCAGCGTGGCCGCCTTTCGGTTCATCTCGCCGCGCGGAAGCGGCGCCAGCATCCCCATGAACGCGGCGGGGCTCTGCTCTGCGCCCTCGCTGCCCAGGAAGATGTTCGCCGCGATGTCGAGGTTGGGGGCCAGCATCAGCTCCTGGTGGATGAGCGCGATGCCCAGGCTCTTGGCCGCCCGCACGCCCTCCAGATCGACCAGGCGCCCATCGATCCGGATCTCGCCCGCGTCGGCCGGCTGCACGCCGCCCAGGATCTTCATGAGGGTGCTCTTGCCGGCGCCGTTCTCGCCCATCAGCGCCAGCACCTCGCCCGCGCGCGCCGTCAGCGAAACGCCGGCGAGCGCGGTCACCCCGGCGAAACGCTTGGTGATCCCGCGCATCGCGAGCAGGTCGGGCGCGGCCGGAGAGACGGGCGTGCTCACGGCGAGAGTCGCGCGCTCGAAGCCGCCGTCACGACTTCTTCATCTCGGCGAGCTTGGCCTTGAAGTCGGCGACGTTGCTCTTGTCGATCACGTCGACGCCCGTGTCGATGTTCCGGTCGGGCGGCAACGCGGCCTTGGCCGCCTCGCCCTTGGTCGCCAGATCGTGCATCCACTTGGAAGCCAGGTAACCGAACATGAACGGCTTCTGGACCACGGTCGCCTGGATGGCGCCGCTCTCGATCCCGGCCAGCGTCCCGTCGTCCTCGTCGAAGACCGCCGCCAGCACCTTCCCCTTCTTGCCGAGGCCCTCCAGCGCCGCCGCGATCGCGGGCCCGTTGTAGTTCCACAGCCCCACCACCATCGCCAGATCGTGGTGCGCATTGACGATGTCCTCGACGTTCGCCCGCGCCTTGGCCCGGTCGGTGTTGTCCTCGCGCTTGTCGGCCACTTCGATGTTATGCCCGGCAATCGCATCTTGGATCCCTTTGAGACGCTGCGTGGCATTGTCCGCGCCGAAGGTGCCGACGAACACGGCGATCTTCCCCCCCTTGGGCAGGAGCTTGACGATCTCGCCGCCCAGCGCCTTGCCGGCGGCGTAGTTGTTGGTGCCGATGTAGAGCAGGCGCTTCGACTTCGGCGCGTCCGAGTCGAAGGTGATGAGGTTGGTCTTCTCGGCGATCTTGTCCAGCACGGCCACCTGATCGTTGGGGGCAATCGTGCTCACCGCGATCCCGGCGTAGCCCTGGCTGGCCAGATCCTGCAGGATCTGGTTCTGGTTCTCGGCGGTGCCGCTGGCCGGAAGCTTGAGGTCCACCTGAACTTTGCCCTCGCGCTCGTACTTGTGGATGCCGGCCCCGGCGATTTTCCAGAATTCGCTGGTGTTGTTGGTGACGAAGGCCAGCTTGAGCGGCTTGGCTTCCGAGGTGCCCCCGCCTCCGGTCGACGGGGACCGATTGCAGCCGAGGCCCCCAGCCAGCCCCAGGGACAGCGAAAACGCAAACGCCAAAACCGAAATGACATGCAACAGGTGCTTTCTCATGATGGGCGGGGATAGTACCCTAGGACCATGAGCCAGCGACCCACGAATTCCACCTCCCCCTCCCGGTATCCCAACGACAGGTTCGTTCCCCGCCCGGAAGACCATTTCACCTTCGGTCTGTGGACGGTCGGCAACCCGGGTCGCGATCCCTTCGGCCTCGCAGTGCGGGAGGTGATGTCGTCGGTGAAGATCGTTCGGGAGCTGGCCAAGCTGGGCGCCTACGGCGTCAACCTGCACGACGAAGATCTGATCCCCTTCGGCTCATCGACAGCGGAACGCGACAAGATCGTCCGCGACTTCAAGGGTGCTTTGGCGGAGACCGGGATGAAGGTCCCGATGGCGACCACCAACCTGTTCTCGCAGCCGGTGTTCCGCGAGGGGGCCTTCACCAGCAACGACGCCGCGGTCCGCGCGCTGGCGCTGCAGAAGACCATGCGGTCGATCGATCTGGGCGTCGAGCTGGGCGCGTCGGTCTACGTCTTCTGGGGCGGCCGCGAAGGGCTCGAGACCAACGCCTGCAAGGACCCCCGCGACGCGGTCAAGCGGTTCCGCGAGGCCATCAACTTTCTGTGCGAGTACTCGCGGGACAGCGGCTACGACCTGAAGTTCGCGCTGGAAGCCAAGCCCAACGAGCCGCGCGGCGACATCTTCTTGCCGACCACCGGCCACATGCTGGCCTTCATCTATACGCTGGAGCACCCGGAGATGGTCGGGGTGAACCCCGAGGTGGCGCACGAGCAGATGTCCGGCCTCGATTTCTCCCATGCCGTCGGACAGGCGATCGAGGCAGGCAAGCTGTTCCACATCGATCTGAACGGACAGAAGCCGGGCCGCTACGATCAGGATCTGCGCTTTGCCAGCGAAGATCAGAAGGGCGCCTTCTTCCTGGTCAAGCTGCTGGAAGATTCCCGGTGGGACGGGATGCGCCACTTCGATAGCCACCCCTACCGCACCGAGGACGAGCAGGGGGTCTGGGACTTCGCGTACTACAGCATGCGGTCGTACCTGATCCTCAAGGACAAGGTCGCGCGCTTTCACGCCGATCCGGAGATCAAGCAGATCCTGGCGACGCTCGAGAAGCGCAGCACCACCCAGGTCGCGGGGGTCGGGCCGACGTTCAAGTACGACAAGAAGAGCGCGGCGGCCCTCAAGGCGCACACCTTCGACACGACGGCCATGGCGTCGGTCGGCTACGAGTACGAGCGGCTCGATCAGCTGACGACCGAGGTTCTGCTCGGCGTTAGATAGATGGGAACCCGCTCGCCGAGCTCTCGGCCAACGTTTCTCGGGCTCGACATCGGGACCAGCAGCGTCAAGGCGGCCCTCTTCGACGGTCGAGGCCGGACCGTCGCCCGCGCCAGCGAGCCGCTCGCGATGCGCGTGCCGCAGCCCGGCTGGGCGGAGCAGAATCCCACCGACTGGTGGAA
>JADGRB010000409.1 GCA_017881315.1 Pseudomonadota bacterium | reverse complement strand
CGGGCTGGCCGTCGCGTTGACGCTCGGGTCGATGATGACGAAGGCCTGCTTGTGCTCCGCGAAGGCGAGGGCGGTGCTGAGCACCGACGGGTTGGTGATGCCGGGCAGGACGAGCAGATTGAAGATGGGGACTTTATCCAAATCGCCGTCGGTGGCGAAGACCGCGTTGAACGCGGAAGCCTCGAAGGTCGACACCGCGGTGGCGGGAATCGTCTGCGCCAACGTGACGGGTGCGGCGGTGGCGGTGAACGTCGCGCCCGCATCGACCGTGTCGACGACGACATACGACGAGCCGGCCAGCCGCGTCTTCACGAAGTCGGGGTTATCGTGACCGCTGATCTGCGCGTCGGTGCTGACGCCGCGGTAAACCTCGGGAGGCCTGGAGCCGTAGGTGAGCGTGAGATCGGCCACCTTGCCCGCGCTCGTCACGTTGGCGATCGAGATCTGAGGCGACACGCTGACCGGACCGGAAGGACCGGGGATGTCGTCGGTCAGCTCGATGGAACGGTAGTGCACGCCATCACGAGTCAGCGTCGCGGCGAGGACGTCGCCGACGTCGGCGGGCGTCGGCACGGTGTTGTCAAAGTAGCTCTTCGCCTGAATGCCGACGACGTATGCCTCCGAGCCGCCGTTGAGGAAGAACTCGCGCACCGCCAGCGGGACGTTGTGGTCGAGCAGGTTCCCGGAGAAGGGGCCGCCGAACTCCCGCTCGTAATCGGTGAAGCTGAAGAGCTGCACCGCCTTGCCGAAGTTCGCGGTCTTGAAGGGATGCGTGTAGCCGACGAAGACCGCGATCGACGTCGGCGCCGCGGTGATGGTGTGCGAGGTGCTGGGCAATTCCTCGATGTAGATGCCGGGGTAGCTAGGAGTTACTGGCATGTCGTCTCCTCACGTTTTTCTAGGCGCTTGGTTCCGTGACGCGTAGGCGCGACGCCTGCAGCTCCTGACGCGGGTACACTCCAATGTCGCGATGCGGCGCTCTTCCGGCAAGCGGAATTAGTTGGTCTCGCGTGTTTTGATTTGGCTCTTCCTGCAACGTCTCGGCGGAACCTGCAAACGCGGCCCGGTACTGGCGCGGACTCATGCCGAAGCGGCGCCGGAATGCGTGGTTGAAGTTCGAAACGTCGCGGAAACCGACGAAGTAGGCAATCTCAGAAATCCGCTCGTACGTAGAGGCGATCAGCTTCGCCGCCTCCTCGATCCGCCGAGCCAGGACGACGTCGCGGATCGTCCGCTGCACCGCCGCCTTGAAGAGATGCTGCAACCGCGACGGCCTGAGGTTCACCGTCGTCGCCAGCTCTTCGATCCGATGGTTTCGCCGCCACTCCCGATCGAGAAGAACCAAGACTTCCTGTATGCGCCTGTCCAACCTGTGCACCTCGCGTTGAGCGTTGTGAGGTAGTGACGCACCTGACGGAATCGTTTCATGACGGCCGGAATAAAACTGTTACGGAGGGGAGGTAATCGTAGATTGCAGAAAACCCCAAGGAATGCAGGTTGCCAATGACTGCGCCGTAGCCGAGATTGCTCGCGAGAGCATGCAAAGCCTTCTCCGCGCATCGACCAGGGGAGCGTCTGCGCCTGTGCGCGCTCGGGGAACGACCGCGCCGCCTGCGGTAGGCGTTTCGACTGCCGGCGTCCGGCAACGCTCGTTCGGCAATCACGCCGTGGAGCGGGCATTGCAGCATCGCGACGCCGACGAGGAGGACGCCGAACGCACCGCCGATCGGGTCATGCAGGGCGACGCCGCAGGGTGTCAATGCGGTCGGAAGAGGGAGGCCGGAGCTGATGACGGCGAGGACGTTCCGCCGGTCGTCGAGCAGATCATTTCATCGCGCGGTCATCCGCTCGACTCCGGGACGCACGAGCTCATGAGCTCCCGTTTCGGACGCGACTTCGGCGGAGTGCGTCTGCACACTGATCCCGCAGCGGCCGAGTCGGCGAGACTCGTCGAGGCACGCGCGTACACGGTCGGACAAGACATCGCCTTTGGCGCCGGCCAGTACGCGCCGAACACCGGCGAGGGGCAACGCCTGCTCGCGCACGAGTTGCAACACACCGTGCAACAGGGTGGCGGCGGCGGTCTCGCCTTGCGTCGCTCTGCCGTGTCAGGAACTGCGCCGGCGGAGGATCCCCAACAGGCCGACAATCCGGAGTTCCGGCGTTTCCGGCCCGTCGTGGCTCCGGCGCCGGCCAGCCGCACCGCCGCGGCAATCCCGCGGCCGGAAACGTGTCCGCCTCCGGACGACCTGGCGTGTACGCCGGCAACGGATTTCCCCGCTGACGTGACGGATACGCTGACGTTTCCCAGGGATTCGTCGTTGCTCGATTCGCTGCAGATCATGGAAGTCGATGCCACGGTGGCGGCGTGGAATGCGCTGGGAGGGACGGTTCGCATTCGCGTCGACGGCTACGCCAGCGCCGAGGGGCCATGCGATTACAACTGGCGATTGTCGTGCCGCCGCGTCCAGAGTGTGCTGAACGAGCTGGAAAGCCCCACCGATCACACGCCGGGCGTCCCCGCCAGCGCCATCGACGGCTTCGCACACGGGGAAACGGAAGCGGCCGACCCGGCGGCTCTTGCGCCGAATCGCATGGCCACCATCAGCATCCCCGTCCCGCTGCCGCCACCGCCGCCCTCCACCACACCTGCACCCACGTGCCCGCTTCCGAGAAGTCTCGGCGTCGGCCGCACATGTGATCCGAGCGCGGACGATCTCAAGCACTTCGACTTCCCTTCGATCTCCTGGGCGTCGTCGGCGAAGTTGACGGCGTGGGCTATCGCACATGTCCCGCCGCGTCCCAGCCGATTCCTCGTCAACGACGGGGAATGTCTGGTGGAAATGGGTGAGGTACTGGCGTCGTTGGGCCGCGGCGCTGGTGTGGATGCGTTCACTAGGTTCGTCGCCGGTACGGGCGGTACGGCGACGCTCGGCCCGACGTCATCCCTTGGCGCGATGGCGTTGCGGGCACCATCGTTCCTTGCCACCGTCGCGACCGTCCAAACGGCGGTCGAAACACAACTCGCTGCGCAGGCGGCCAGCGGCGCGCTCGATCCGTGCGGCCTTGCGGTGGCGCCCCCCGCGACGTTTTTCAGCGCCAGTGATGGTCTCCCGCTCAAGGCAGTCATCGGAGGAACGCAGGGAGAAGAGCTGTTTGCTACGTCGTTCAGCGGCAGCGCTTCGGCGCGCACCTATAGCATCGGCCTGCGCTTTGTGATCTGCGATCACTTCGGCGTCGACGAATCGGATCTCTACGCGCCGGGTCTATTCGCGTTTTGGGTTCTGCAGCATGAGCGAAACCCCATTTTATACAAGCCGTTCGTCAACGAACTCGATCTGCCTGTCACCGTATCCGGTACGTTTTAGGACATCGACTTTGTAGTGGGTCGGCATCATGACGCTCTATTTCCAGAAGGTTCTGTCAGATTGGATTGTTGCGGGGACGGGATTTAGTGAACGTGGCGGCGGTTCGAGGGTAGATCGGCGGCCGCCGCATAGGCCCGGAAGCGTTGGTAGATGAAGGATGCTGAGAGCGCCTTTTCGCGTCGCTGCGGACTCTGAAAGAGGAAGTGATTCCCACCCCAGTCGCGAAGGCGCAGGTAGGCAGTTGCGAGGTGTCTGTGAGGTGGAGCGCGTCGAAATGCGTCCAAATCGGCCTAATTCGCCAGCTATCCCAAGACACACGAAAGGCCGCGGAGAACCGCGGCCTTTTCAATGATTTAGGATTGGTTGCGGGGGCGGGATTTGAACCCGCGACCTTTGGGTTATGAGGCGTGCGAGCTAGTCTCCTAAACCCCGCGCCCAGCCTCAGTTTCCGCATCCTCCGTGACGCGAATGTGGGCGAATCCTGCGGGAATCCTGCGCGACGGTACCACTTGGTCGAGTTGGATGGAGTTGGTCTTCTAAGGCCATTTCTCACTTGCCGCATCGCCGCGATCCGTTTTCGACTTCGGCGCCTTCGCTGTCAGACCCATGCTAAGCGTCGGCACGGTCCTGTACTTCGGTGTCCCGCGCGGTGCGCTCCTCGGGACTCAGCCAGTTGTCGTATGGACTTGTTGGAATGGGGTAGGCGACCTCCGCGACATGCACCTCG
>JADGRB010000165.1 GCA_017881315.1 Pseudomonadota bacterium | reverse complement strand
GCTGGCTTCGAACCGACGCCCAAGCTGCTGGCGGCCAAGCTCGACGTCACCGAAAAGGATCTGGACGAGGTCCGCCAGCACCTCGACTCGCGTGAGGTGTCGATCGATCCGAGCGGCCCCCACGACGGCGGCGGCGAAGGGGTCTATCCGCTGGCCGAGCGGCTGGCGTCCGGCGGCGTCTCCCCGGAGTCGGAGGCGGCCCGCGCGGAGCTGACCGACGCCTTGCAACGATTCATAGCTGCGTTCCGCGACGGTCTCAAGGATGCCCGCGAGCGGGCGGTCTGGCAGGAGCACCTCGCCACCGAGGAGCCCGTCGCGCTCGGCGAGCTCGGGACCCGCTTCGGCGTCTCCAAGCAGCGCATGGGGCAGATCGCCGATCAGCTCAAGCGCCGCTTCCGCACCGAGATCGTCGAGCAGCTCGGCCCGGACATCCGCACCGACTGGCTCGATTAGGCTGCGCCGAAACGGCGTCCGCTAAAGGGCGATCTTCTGCGCGAGGACGAAGCGGGCGAGGTCGTCGATCTCGGCGGGCGTGAGCTTCGTTTCGAACTTGGGCATCTTGTTCTTCTCGCCGAAGAGACGGCCGTGGCCGGCGTCCTTGATGACCGCGGTGACCCAGGCCAGCGTTCCGCGCCCCTTCAGGTTGGGTCCGGTGTTTTCGCTCTCGGCGTCGAAGTCGTGGCAGCTGTCGCAGTCTTTTTGCGGGACCAGCTCGTGTCCGCGCGCGGCGCGTGCGGCGTCGGCGTCGGGCGCCCCCGTCTCGGCGTAGACCATCTCGACCAGCGCGTCCATCTCCTCGGGCGTCCCCTGAACCGGCTTCATCCCCTTGTCCAGCTTGGCGGGACCCATGTAGAGCGATCCGTCGGGATTCTCCAAGAAGCCCCGGATCCAGGCCCGCGAGTCGTATCCTTTGAGGTCCGAGGCCTTGTCGCCGCCGGTTCCGGAGAGTGCGTGGCAACCGGAGCAGCGCTCGTCCCAGATCTCGTGGGCGTGGTTGAGCGGATCGTTGCGGAAGACCGCCAGCCCGCCCTCGGGGCCGATCCCTTTGAGCGCCAGCTTCCGCGCGCTCTCGCCCTTTGATCTCTCTTCGGCGCGCGCCTTGATGAAGGCCGGATCGTGGGCGTCCTTGGCCAGCGTGATCGTCGACAGAGCGGCCAGCGCCACCAGGCTCAGGCCGGTCGCGATCATCACGCGCGGTCGATCGGCGGGTCGGTTGCTGCGTCCGCGGTCGAGAAATGGCAGCGCCAGCAGCAGCGTCGTGACGATGCCCGGGACGATCATGGTGGCCACGATCTCGAGCGGCCCTTCGAAGTACATGCGGAGCTGATAGAGCGGCAGCGCGTACCACTCGGGACGGGCGACGTAGCTGGAGGTCGGATCCGCGGGCGACTCGAGCAGCGCGCCGTGACGGGCCACGACCACGAACGTCACCGCCAGGAGCACGAGGGTGCCGAGGCTGGCGTTGCGCACCGTCTGATCCGGCCAGGCCGGGACGGTCCGCGCGACGATCTGTTCAGCCGAGAGCGACCACTTGGGCGTCGGCCCGTGCTTTCGATAAAGGTAGACGTGCAGGACCACGAAGACGACGAAGGCCGCCGGCAGCGCCAGCGCGTGCACCGCGTAGGCGTGCGTGATCGTCAAGTTGCCGAAGGCGGCGCCGCCCTGGATGATCTGCTGGACCGCGCCGCCCACCGCCGGCGCGCTTCCGGCGATGGTCGCCTCGACCAGCTTGGCCCAGTAGCCCTTCTGGTCGTACGGCAACAGGTAGCCCGAGAGGGCAAACATCGCGGTCAGGCCAAAGAGGGCGAGGCCGACGATCCAGTTGAGCTCGCGCGGGCGTCGATAGGCGCCGAAGACCAGGACCTGGAGCAGGTGAAGACCCGCGACCACGACCAGGGCCGACGAGCCGAAGCTGTGGAGCCCGCGCACGAACCAGCCGAACGGAAGCTGATCTTGAATGTAGGCGACCGAAGCCCAGGCGCTCGTGACCGAGGGCGCGTAGAAGAGCGCCAAAAAGATCCCGGTTGTCGCTTCGAGCACGAAGAGACCGGCGGCGACCGAGCCCAGCGCGTGCCAGAGGCTGGCGCCTCCCGGCATCTGCCCACCCAGGATGGCGGATTCGATTCCCGCCAACCCCAGACGGTCCTCGAGCCAGGCGCGTCTACCGGCGGGCCTGGGCGACTCGGGGGACGGTGGGGCCGGCGCCGGGCCGACGCTCATCCAATCGGCTCTTTCTTGGGCGTGCCGTTCCGAAAGCGCTGATAGCGGACCAAAAGATCGTGACCGTCGGCGTGGACATCGAGCTCGTCGAGCCCGCGCGGCGACGGGCCGCTCAGACACCGCCCTTCGAGATCGAAGGACGAGGCATGACAGGGGCAGTCGAACTTGCCGGTCTTTTCGTTCCAGTCGACGCCGCAGCCGAGGTGAGGGCAGACGGTCGAGAAGGCGCGGACCGGCGCGATCTCGGTTGATCGAACGAGCCAGCAGGAACCCAGCGTGACGTGATCGAGGCGCAGCCAGGCGTCGTCGCGCTGGCCGACCGCGATCACCCGCACGGGCTTCCCGGGCTGGACCTCACGATCGCTCGCGACTCGCAGAGGCTGGTCCGCGCCGCGGATCGTGGCGCGCTTGAGCGGCCCGGCCAGAAAGCCCAGGCCGGGAATGAGCGCCAGGGCGCCGGCCGCGGCGCCAAGCGCGGCGGTCAGCGTCGCGAGAAACGCGCGCCGCGCTTCAGTGGGGGGCTCTGCCATCGGCAAGTGGATGAAAATCTTGCCCGTGTTGGGCGCACGAGGTCAAGGCAGGTTACCGCCGCGGCGACATGCTAATTACCGTCCATGTCGAGCGCAACGTTCGTCGAAGAGCGTGAATTTACGCTTCGGGTGGGCGAGCGCGGGCCATAAAAAAACGGCCAGCCCGGTGGGCTGGCCGTTCTACGGACGAATGAGTTGCGCTTATGCCTGCTTGCGAACGTTCGCAGCCTGCAGCCCCTTCGGCCCCTCCGTGATGTCGAACTCGACCTCCTGCCCCTCGCTCAACGAGCGGAAGCCCTCCGACACGATCGCCGTGTGATGGACGAATACGTCCGGCCCATCCTCACGTGCGATGAATCCGAACCCCTTCGCGTCGTTGAACCACTTCACCTTGCCGGTTGCCATCTGCTGCCTCCTACGAACGTTGATATCGATGCTGTCTCGTTTTCCGCGGCTTTCCGTGGAATTTGGGGGACGAGAGTACGAGTGTTACAAATAGTGTCAAGGTCGATCGGTGGCCGCGAGCGCTTCGCAGAAGGCGCGCACCGCGGCCGCCGGATCGGCCGCCGACATCACGGCGCGGATGCAGGCCACGCCGCGCGCGCCTGCGGTGACGGCACCGCCGACGGCGGCAGGTTCGATTCCGCCGATCGCGACGAGCGGCAGCCCGAGGCCCGCGGCGGCGATCAGCGCGGCGGCGCCCAGCGGTGACCCGTAGCGGCGCTTGGAGGGCGTGTCGTAGATCGGGCCCAAGAAGGCGAAGTCCGCTCGCCCCGCGGCGGCGCGAACGTCGTCGAGGCCGTGCGCCGAGACTCCGACGGCCAGGGCGGGGCCGATGGCGCGCGCGTCGGCCGCCGACAACGCCTCGCCCCCCAGGTGCACCCCGTCGGCGCCGACGGCCAGCGCGACGTCGATCCGGTCGTTGACGTAGAACTGCGCCCCGGCGGCGGCAGTCTCGATCCGCAGGGCGCGGGCCAGCTCGCAGAGCGCGCGGCCGGAGAGATCCTTTTCGCGAAGCTGCACCGCCACCGCGCGCGGTGGGACGCCGGTGCCGGCCACCCCCAGCAGCGCCCGCCGCACGACCGCGGCGAGGGGCCGTCCGCCCGTCGCGTGACGGTCGGTCACGAGGTAGAGGCGGGGGACGTCGGGCGCGGGTTCAGTCAATCAGGCCGTCGAGCGGGGACGAGGCGGTCGCGTAGAGCTTGCGCGGGATCCGCCCGGCGCGGAAGGCGCGCCGCCCGGCCACGACCGCGTCGCGCATCGCCTCGGCCATCATGAGCGGGTCGCGCGCGCCGGCGATGGCGGTGTTCATGAGCACGCCCGCGCAGCCCAGCTCCATGGCGACCGCAGCGTCCGAGGCGGTGCCGACGCCGGCGTCGACGATGATCGGAACCTTGGCGTGCTCCAGGATGATCCGCAGGTTGTAGGGGTTGCGGATGCCGAGCCCCGACCCGATCGGCGCCGCCAGCGGCATGACCGCCGCGCAGCCGACGTCTTCCAGCTTTCGGGCCAGGACTGGATCGTCCATGCAGTAGGGCAGAACGGTGAAGCCCTCCTTGACCAGCACCCGAGCGGCCTCCAGCGTCGCGGGCCCATCGGGGAAGAGCGTGCGCTCGTCGCCGATGACCTCCAGCTTCACGAGATCGGCGATGCCGAGCTCGCGCGCCAGGCGGCAGGTGCGGATCGCCTCCTCGGCGGTGTAGCAACCGGCCGTGTTCGGCAGGATCGTCTGCCGGGTGCGATCGATGGTGTCGAGCACGTTGGGCTTGCCGGGGGTCAGGTCCACGCGACGGAGCGCGACGGTGACGATCTCGGCGCCCGACAGCCGGATCGCCTCGCGCCCCTCTTCGAGCGTCCGGTATTTTCCGGTGCCCACCAGCAGCCGCGACTTGAACTTCCGTCCCCCGATGACCAGGAAATCCTCGTCGTCGGCGCGCGCCGCCGGCGGGTCGCCCGATCCGCCGCCGATAAAAGCCACGATCTCGATGCGGTCGCCGTCCGCCAGCGTCGCGTCGGTCCAGGTGCGGCGGGGGATGACGTCCTGGTTGCGCTCCACCGCCACCCGCGCCGGGTCGACCCCCATGGCCGCCAGCAGCGCCGACACGGTGGTACCGGGCGTCGCGGTTCGAATCTCCCCGTTGACCGTGAGGCGCAGCTCGTCCATCTGTGGTAGCGAATCATAACCCGAAGCCGCCCATGCGTTGCCCCTTCTGCTCCGCGATCGAAGACAAGGTGGTGGACACCCGTCCGTCCGACAACGAGCAGGTGATCCGCCGCCGCCGCGAATGCGCCGCCTGCACCCGGCGCTTCACCACCTACGAGCGGGTCGACGAGGTGCTGCCGATGGTCATCAAGAAGGACGCGCGGCGCGAGCCGTTCGATCGGGCCAAGATCCTGAGCGGCCTCAAGAAGGCCTGCTCCAAGCGACCGGTGCCGGTCGAGGCCCTGGAGGCGGCCGCCGACAAGATCGAGCGCGCGCTGGAGGCGGGGGAGAAGGAGATCCCCTCCTCGCGCATCGGGGACGCGGTGATGGCGGCCCTGCGCGACATCGACGAGGTGGCCTACGTCCGCTTCGCGTCGGTCTATCGATCGTTCCGCGACGTCAGCGAGCTCATGAGCGAGCTGCAGAGCCTGGTCGACAACCGGGGCCGCAAGTGAAGCCGCCGCGCTTTTCGGCGGCCGACCGGCGCTTCATGGCGCGCGCGCTGGCGCTGGCCGAGCGGGGGCGGGGGACGACCAACCCAAACCCGGTGGTCGGCGCGGTGATCGTGCGGGGCGGGCGCATCGTGGCCGAAGGGTTTCACCGCCGCGCGGGTCGAGCGCACGCCGAGGTGAACGCGCTCGGGGCGCTTCGCGGCGGCGCGCGCGGCACCACGCTCTACGTGACGCTCGAGCCCTGCAGCCACACCGGCCGGACGGCGCCCTGCACCGAGGCGATCCTGGCGGCGCGGCCGGGGCGCCCGGCCCGGGTGGTCGTCGGGTGTCGGGATCCGAATCCGATCGTCGACGGGCGTGGGATCGCCCGTCTGCGCCGCGCGGGCCTGCGGGTCGACGTGGGTTGCCTGGAAGAGGAATGTCGCGCGGCCATCGCCGGCTACGCCATCTGGGTGCGCGAGCACCGGCCGCTCGTGACCCTGAAGGCGGCCGCGACCCTGGACGGCTTCATCGCCGAGACGGCGTCGCGCCGCCGTCGCGCGCCGGTCTGGATCACCGGCCGGCAGGCGCGCCGCGCGGCCCACGAGCTGCGCGCCACGCACGACGCGATCCTGGTCGGCGCGGGGACGGTGCGCGCCGACGATCCGCAGCTGACGGTGCGGCTGCCCGGCCGCAGAGCCGCCCGGACGCCGCTGCGGGTGGTGCTGGCGGGTCGGCGCAGCTTGCCGAAAGGGGCGCGCGTCCTCGACGGCGCCGCCCCGACGCTGACCATCCGGGACCCGACGGGGCGGGTGGCCGTGAAGCCCGCGCTGGAGGTTCTGGCCGCCCGCGGGATCCAGTCGTTGCTGGTCGAAGGGGGCGCCGCGATCCACGGGGCCTTCATCGCGGCGGGGCTGGTCGACCGGGTGGCGCTGTTCCTGGCGCCCAAGCTCATCGGCGGCGGCTTGCCCGTTGCCTCGGGCGCGAATCTGTCCGTGGCGCGGGCGTTGTCGCTGGGCCCGATCTCGGTCCGGTCCCTGGGCCCGGATCTCCTGCTGACCGCCGAGGTGACCCGGCGCTGATGGTATAATCGCGACCTTTTCCATGTTCACTGGCATCGTCGAAGGCAGGGGAACCGTCGAGTCGATCGGGCGGGCCGAGCCTGCGCGCGCGGGCCATGCTGGGCAAGCGGACGAAGCCGAGTCGACGGTCGTGCGCCTGGTGGTGAAGACGGCGCTCGACATCGCCAGCCTGCCGATCGGCGCCAGCATCGCCGTGGACGGCGTCTGCCTCACGATCGTCGATCGCGCGCCGGGTCGCTTCGCGGCCGATCTCGGTCCGGAGACGTTGATGATGACCACGCTCGGCGGGCTCGAGCCTGGCCGCGGCGTGCACCTCGAACGTCCCTTGCGTCTCGGCGATCCGCTGGGCGGCCACCTGGTGGCCGGTCACGTCGACGCGATCGGCACCGTCGCCGCGCACGACAAGAGGGGTCGGGCCCTGGACCTGGAGATCTCGGTGGCGGGTCCGGTGGCGCGGGTGCTGGTCCCCAAGGGCTCGATCGCGGTCGACGGCGTGAGCCTGACCATCAACGCGATCGCCGACCTCGGCGAGGGCGGGGGCGCGGTCTTCTCGGTCACCCTCATCCCGCACACGCTGGCCTCGACCCATCTCGGCCAAAAGGATGTCGGCGGGTTGGTGAACGTCGAACTCGATCTGATCGCCAAGCACATCGAGCGCCTGGTGGCGGCGCACCTCAACCTGGGCGGCGCCCCGGGCGGGGATCGATCCTCCGCCATGACGCCGGCGCGCCCGCTGTCGATCGAGACGCTGCGGAGGTACGGCTTTGTCCGCTGATCCCGGCGCCGCCGCGCTCGAACGCCAGACCGCCGTCACCCGCGCCATCGACGCGATCCGCGCCGGCGGGATGGTGATCCTGGTCGACGACGAGGATCGAGAGAACGAGGGCGATCTCGCGATGGCGGCCGACCTGGTCACGCCCGACGCCATCAACTTCATGGCCCGCGAGGGGCGGGGGCTCATCTGCCTGTCGCTCACCGAGGAGAAGGTCGCCGCGCTGGGCCTGCCGATGATGGCGATCGACAACCAGTCCCGCCACCACACGGCGTTCACGGTCAGCATCGACGCGCGCCGCGGGACCACCACCGGCATCTCGGCGCGCGAGCGGGCCGAGACGATCCGGGTGGCCGTCGCGCGCGACGCCGGGCCCGACGATCTGGTGGTGCCCGGGCACATCTTTCCGCTGCGTGCGCGGCGCGGCGGTGTGTTGGTCCGCTCCGGTCAGACCGAAGGCTCGGTCGATCTGGCGCGCCTGGCCGGCCGCGAGCCGGCCGGCGTCATCTGCGAGATCATGCGCGAGGACGGCGAGATGGCGCGCATGCCGGACCTGCTCGAATTCTCGAAGAAGCACGACCTGCCGATCATCAAGGTGGCGGACCTGATCGAGTATCGCCTGGCGCGCGAGATGCTGGTTCGTCCGGTCGCCGAGGCGAGGATCCGGCCGCGCCTCGGCGGCGTGACCAGCGAGTGTCGCGCTTCGGTCTACGCGACCGACGTCGAGGACACGGAGTACCTGGCGCTCGTGCTGGGCGAGATCACGCCGGACCAGCCGCTGCTCGTGCGCGTGCAGACGGCCAGCGTGCTGCGCGACGTGCTGGGCGCCTCGCCGGCGGAGGACGACCACCCGGCGACGGTCCCGCTGCGCATGATCGAGGAGGCGGGCGCCGGGATCCTGCTCTACGTATTTCCGCGCGGGCGCGCCAGCCTGCTCACCGATTTTCGGTCGATGTTCGCAGCACCCGCGGCCGCCGCGTCGCCGTCGGAGGCCTCTGCCGGCGGGCCGGCGGGTGGCCGGGCTCCGAGACTCACGGACTTTGGGCTGGGGGCGCAGGTGCTGGCCCACCTGGGCGCGCGGCGCATTCGCCTGCTCACCAACCACCCGCGGCGCATCGTCGGTCTCGGCGGCTACGGCATCGACGTGGTCGAGTGCGTCCCCATCCGGCCGGCGGGGCGGGTGGTCGCCTTCCGCAACGCGGGCGGCGGCGGTCAGGAGCGCGCGTGAGCCATCCGGAGACCAAGGCGTCCTCCTATGGGGTGACCGGGGCGGGCGTGGCCCATGAAGGGGCCCTCAAGGCAAACGGGCGGCGGTTCGCGCTCTGCGCCTCCCGGTTCAACGACGCCATCGTCGAAAAGCTGATCGACGGCGCGCGCGCCGCTCTCCGCCAGGCCGGAGCCGCCGACGAGGACGTCGAGCTCTTTCGCTGCCCGGGTGCGATGGAGCTGCCGGGCCTGGCCCGCCGGGTGGCCGAGAGCGCCCGCTTCGAAGGCATCGTCTGCCTGGGCGCGGTGATCCGCGGTGGTACCCCACACTTCGATCTGGTGGTCAACGAGGCGGCGCGCGGCATCGGCACGCTCTCGGCGGAAGGGCGCATCGCCGTGGCGTTCGGGGTCCTGGCCTGCGACACCATCGAGCAGGCGATCGAGCGCTCCGGCACCGAGTCCGGCAACCGCGGCTTCGACGCGGCGATGGTCGCGGTCGAGATGGCCGATCTGTACGCCGGGACCGGGGGCGCCGCGGTCCGGCTGGCGCCCGGGGTGACGCCCGATATTCCGCGTCGCACGAAGTGACGTGATGGCTGGCCCACGCCGCAGATCGCGCGAAATCGCGCTGCAGATCCTGCACCAGATGGACGTGGGGGGCGATCCCGACACCGACGTCTCCCGCCTCATCGCGCACTACTTCGAGCACCTCGCGCCGTCGGGCGCGCCCGCGTCGGACGAGGACGACGAGCTTCCGGGACCAGGCCCGGCGATCGACCGGGCTCTGATCGAAGAGCTGGTACGCGGGGTCGCCGACCACCACGCCGAGCTCGACGAGCTGCTCACCGGTCTGTCGCGCAACTGGCGCGTCGAGCGCATGGGGATCGTCGAGCGCAACGTCATCCGGATCGCGCTCTACGAGCTCAAGTACGCGCAGAACGTCCCGGTCGCCGTGATCCTCAACGAGGCGGTCGAGCTCGCCAAACGCTACGGGGCTGCGGAAGGCGGGGCCTTCGTCAACGGCCTCCTCGACCGCGCGGCCGCCGAGCTCCCGAACCGGCATTAGAATCGGGCCGCGGCCGTTGGCCGCATCAAAATTTGCGGTCTCGGGCGGCCGGGCGGACCATGGCACTGTGGGGGCTACCCTCGATGTCGGGATCCAGCAATTCCTCGACCATCTTCGGGTCGAGCGCGAGCTGACGCCGGCCACGGTGGAGGCGTACGGACGGGACCTGGCGGGGTTCTCGCACTTCGCCGCCGGCCGCACCATTGCCGCCGCTGATACCGTCCGTTCAATCGACGTGCTGGATTTTCTGGTGCATCTCACCGAGCGCAAGCTTTCGCCGCGCTCGCAGGCGCGCCGGCTGATCGCGCTCCGCCAGATGTTCAAGTTCTTCAAGGGCGAGCGGATCGTGGCCGTCGATCCGACCGAGGACGTGGACCTGCCGCGCTTCGGGCGCAAGCTCCCCGACTATCTGACCGTCGACGAGATCGATCGTCTGATCACGGCGCCCGATCGGCGGACGCCGCGCGGCGCGCGCGACGCGGCGATGATCGAGACACTCTACGCGACCGGGCTGCGCGTCTCCGAGCTGGTCAAGCTGCGGCTGCGCGACGTGAACTTCGACGCCGGCTATCTGATGACGCTGGGCAAGGGACGCAAGGAGCGCCTGGTCCCGGTCGGCGAGGTGGCGCTGGCCGCGATCCGCGACTACGTCGAGGGCGCGCGCGTGATCGAGGCCGGACCGCGGGGGCTCGACACGCTGTTCCTCACCCACCACGGCCGCGCCATGACCCGCCAGGGATTCTGGAAGCTGCTCGGGCGCTACGCCGTTGCGGCCGGCATCCGCAAGCGGATCTCGCCGCACAAGCTACGGCACTCCTTCGCCACCCACCTGGTCGAGCGCGGCGCCGACCTGCGCGCCGTGCAGGCCATGCTCGGCCACGCCGACATCGGGACGACCGAGATCTACACCCACGTCTCCCGCAGCCACCTCCGCTCGGTCTACAACCGCTTTCACCCGCGCGCGTAGCGGGGATGGCCACGTCTGCGGCCGAGCGCCGGCCAGGCGGCCGAAACGCGGCAACCTGTCGGCAGCAGGGGTCGCAGAGCCTGGCCCGTCGACTGGCGCGGAAATAGCATGACCGTTCTGCTACTCTAAAAGGGAGATGTCGATGGCCGATTCCGATGTCACGGTCGAGATCCTGAAGGACATCCGAGACGAGATCCGCGGGGTGCGCAGCGAGGTTCGCGAGCTGCGGACGGATACCAAGCACCAGTTCGAAGGTGTCCGCGGCGAAATCCACGAGCTCCGAACGGAGACCAACCAGCAATTCGAGGCCGTCGGGGCGACCTTGCTCGATCTCGCCGAACAGCACCGCTTCGTGGTCCGTTACACGAAGGCGATCTCCGAGAGGAACGCCGATCTCGAGCCTCGGGTCGGTGCGCTGGAGAGCCGGGTCGATAAGCTCGAATCCAGGTGACCCGAT
>JADGRB010000164.1 GCA_017881315.1 Pseudomonadota bacterium | reverse complement strand
CGCCGGTGCATCCGGTCTGGTCGGGATCCGGTGCGCCCGGGCAATCGTCGATCTCGTCCGGGACGCCGTCCCGGTCGCCATCGGACGCGAGCGCACCGATGAGCGTCAGATCAAAGGTGCCTCGCCCGCGATCGGCGGGGGCGATCACCAGCAGGCCTTCCAGCGCCGGCGCGCCGCCCACCAGCCCACGCACATCGATGCGTAACGGTCCTTGGCTCGGGCCCGGCTGGACCAGGACGGTGCCGAGACCACTGCCGCTGCTGGGCGGCAGCGATCCCTCGGCGGGGATGCGGGCGTCCTGCCACAGAGCGCCCGTGTCGTCGTAGATCCACGCCCTCAGCTCGTCGGGTGCCGGCGCACCGGGCTCCACCAAGAGGTTGAGCAGAACGGCGCCCGTCTCGACCTGGGGTGTCTTCTGGCAAGCCGCGCCGGCCCCCAGGAGGAGTCCCGCAAAGGTGCCGATCCAGATCCGACGCGTGCGCATTGTCTAACGCCGCAAAGTCCCGAGCGAGCCGTCGTGCACGGTGCTCGCGCCCGGCGCCAACAGAAAGGCTGTCACCACCCCGCAGGCGACGGCGGTCCCGATCCCGGCCCAGAGCCACCAGCGCCTCCGCGAAGCGGGCTTCTCCGCTGGCGGCGCCGGCGTCGCCACCAGGAGCGCGTCGGCCGCCGGCGAGGCCGCCACCCCGTCGCGAAGATCGAGGCGCTGCGTTGTCGGCGCGGGTGCGCCCGTCGACGATTCGCCGTCCGACGGCGCGGTCGGTTTGGCGGGTTTGTCGTCGTCGAGATCCGCGAGCAGGCGATCCAGCTCGTTGATGAGGCCCTTGACCTGCGGCACGAGCGGCGAATCGGGTGCCACGATCACGAACTTCTGGTAGGTGGCGCGCGCCTTCTTGAGATCGCCGAGGCGTCGCTCACATTGCGCGATGTTGACCAGAAACCCGGGAAGCGGCGAGGCCTGGTAGCCGGCCTGGTAGTCGGCCAGCGCCTCGGCGAATTCCCCGGCGCGAAAATGCGCTTCGGCGCTTTCGAACGCGCGCCGCGCTTCGCGCTGGGCCTCGGGCGCGGCGGCCGCAGGACCCGCGCTGGTGGCCAGCGTCGCGAAGCAGAGCACGCCGAGCGCCGCGACCAAGGCGCCCCGCGGAACCGAGGTGGTACGCAGCGTATCGGCCACCGTCAGCGCGCTTCCCGCGCCGCGGACTCCGCGAACGGATCGATCGAAAGGCCGCGCGCGATCCGATCGCCGTCGACGTGGCGTCGAGCGCGCGGACGGGTCGCGGGCGCCGTCTTGATGGGTGCGTCGGCCGAATCCTCCGCAGGCGTGGCGGCGACCTGCGGCGGCGCGGCTGCGCGGACCGGCGCTGCTGCGGCGATGGGCGGTGGCGTTGGCGGCGCCTCGACAGGGCGGAGCTTGGCCCGCGTCAGCAGCACCCCCCCGATCGTGGCCGCCACCGCGATGCCCAGCAGCGCCGCGACCAGCGCCCGCGGGCTCCGGCGACCGGACAGCGCGTCCGCGCCCATCAGGTTGCCGAGCGAGATGTCGATCGGGGCGGCCGGCGACGCCGCCGTCCTCGGACCCGAGCTCGCGGTCGATGGCTCGGCGGAACAGGCGGCCAGCAGCTCGGGCGTCAGCTTGGTGAGCTCGATCTGGCTCGACGCCAGCTCTGCTCCGAACAGCTCACGCAGCAAAGTCGGCAGCATCTTCGAGTGGTACCGCGTCTCGGCCAGGACCTCTTCCAGACCGTCGGCCATCTCCTGGCCGTTCGGGGTGCGCCGGTCGGGATCGCGCTCGAGCGCCCGCAACACGATCGCGTCCAGCGCCGCCGGTACCTCGGGGCGCAGCGCCGACGGCGGCGGTACCCGCATCTGCAGGGCGTTCTTCAGCGTGTCCGCCTCGGTCTGACCGCGAAACAGCCGCCGGCCGGTCAGGATCTCCCACAGCACCACGCCCAGCGAGAACAGGTCGCTGCGCCCGTCGAACGGCTCGTCCTGGATCCGCTCCGGCGACATGTACGAGAGCTTCCCTTTGAACACCCCCTGGCCGGTCTGCTCCACCGCCGCCCCCATCGCCTTGGCGATCCCGAAGTCGAGCAGCTTCACCCCGCCCGCGCGGACGCACATGATGTTGGACGGGCTGACGTCGCGGTGGACGACGTTGAGCGGGTTCCCCTCCGGATCGGTCAGCGCGTGCGCGTAGGCCAGCGATTCGGCCACCTCGCGCGCGATGAAGGCCGCCACCGCGACCGGGCAGGGCCGCTGCCGGTCGCGCAGGCGGTGCATGAGCGCGGACAGATCGCGGCCGCGCAGGTACTCCATCGCCAGGAAGTAGTTTCCGTCGACATTTCCGAAGTCGTAAACCTGGACGATGTTCGGGTGGTTGAGCAGCGCCCCGATGCGCGCCTCTTGCACGAACATCTCGACGAAATCGGCGGACTTCGCCCGCGCCGCCAGGATGCGCTTGACCACGAAGGTGCGACGGAAGCCCTCCACACCGGGCATGACCGCCCGAAACACCTCTGCCATCCCGCCGGCCCCGATCCGATCGAGGAGGACATACCGCCCGAATCGTTCGGGCGTGATTTCGAAGCTCGCCACCACGCGACGGTGCTATCGACCGGCTGCGCACGCAGATTGAGACAACCAGCCGGGAAACAGACAATGCTGCCAGGAGACGTCGGTCGGCTTACGGATCGCGCCGTCAACTTGCATGTGCCCCTGTGCGGAGGGCCGACCTCCGCCCACACGTAAACCCCCATCCGGGGCATTCCGGGCGTCTGTTGGTGCCGCCTCTGCCGGCCACGGGAACGTCGGTGCTCCGACGGTCGCGGGCTCGGCGATCGTCGGCCGACCGTCGGCGGGCTGTCGAAAACTGTCGGCCGGGCCGGAAATGCACGCTCCGACCTCTGGTCCGCCTATTGCTTTGATGGCCGGCATGGACAGCATGCCTAAAGGCACGGGTTCTCGTCGGCAGCGTGCGCCCCGCGCACGCCAGGCTCGCCGATGACCCCCTCCGAGATCATGTCACCTCATACGCGACGCCCGCCCAGCGACGATGGCGTCGGTGGGTGTAGCCTTGCGGAAGAGCTCGGCCGCCCGAGGTCCGGCCGGACGACGGCGAAGACGTGGCCGCTCGGGACGATGGTGGCCGCCGGGCTGACGGGCGGCACCTGGCGCGACGCGCGGACGTGTATAGAGACGATCTCAAACTGTGTCGAGGAGGGCCTGCTGATCCTCGACGGGTCCCGCCAGGTTCTCTTCTGCAACGAGTCCATGGCCAGCATCCTGGGCGTCGCGCGCGGGGTGCTCGAGGGGATGTCCGCCGAGCGGCTACTCGATCTGATGGAGAACCTGGTACCGGAGCCACCCCCGATGGTGCGCGCGCGTCAGCTCCTCGCCCCGGGGGACGCCACCGTCTGCGAGGAGTTCGAGATTCCCGGCCCCCCCCGCAGCGTCGTGCGCTGGGTGGCCCACAGCGTGACGGCTCCCGAGCCGGCGATCGTGGTCGTCTGCACGGACATCACCGCCGAGGTCGATCTGGCGACCACCCATGAGCGAGACGCCACCGTCGACCGCCTCACGGACATCCTCAATCGCCGTGGGATCGAGCCGCAGATCGCCCGCGAGATCTCCCGGGCGGCCCGGCACGGCACCCCCCTCAGCCTCCTGATCTTGGACGTCGATCACTTCAAGAAGATCAACGACAAGTATGGACACAACGTCGGCGACCTGGTGCTTCGCAGCGCCGCACAGGTTATTGCCAAGACCGTCCGCGCGACCGATCTGGTGGGACGCTGGGGCGGCGAGGAGTTCCTGGTTCTGCTGCCGCACACCGATCTCGAGCACGCGCGACTGGCGGCAGAGCGGATTCGAAAGGCGATCGAGGCGACGCCGCTGTACGAGGGCCACCCGGTCACCGTCTCCGGGGGAATAGCCGAGTTCGGGATGTCCGACACGGGCCCCGAGCTGGTGGAGCGGGCCGACAGACAACTCTACGCCGCCAAGAGCGACGGCCGTAACCGCGTATGCTGAACCGCCTTCCCAACGCGCCCGCCGCTGACCAGGGCACGGTCCGGACCCCGGCGGTCGGCGACGCAGATACGGAACGAGCGGTCCCCTGGCCGCGCGAGGCGGACTCGCGCTCCGTGGAGCTCGCTTGTGAGCCGGACCTCGCTCAAGTCTCGTCGGTGCGGGAGTTCGTCGAGAGCTACTACAAGACCATCATCCACGACGGCGACGTCATCTGCCGGATGGCCGTCGCGGCCCACGAGCTTCTCGAGAATGCGGCCAAGTACTCGACCGGGGGTCTGTCGCGACTGCAGATCGAGATCCGCGGCGGCGCCAACCCGCGCCTTCTGTCCGTGAGCGTCTCGAACCACGCCGATCCGGCGCGCATCGACGAGCTCAAGGTGGCCATCGCGGAGCTGGGCAGCACGGCCGACGCGGCCGAGACCTACCAGAACTACATGTCGCGCGCGACGCTGCGGAAAGATGGGTCCGGCCTGGGGCTGGCCCGGATCCGCGCCGAAGCGGAGATGACGCTGGTCCTGGAGTTTCAGGGCGACCAGGTTTGCGTGAAGGCCGTTGCAACCCCCACACCGGAAGAGGAATCGTGACCCAACTGGCATCGATCGTGGAAGCCAAGTTTTCCGCAACGGCGATCCACGTCGGAGACGACATCATCCTCGAGATGACGGGCAACGCCGACGTGGCCGCGAAACAGCACCTGGCGCCCCTGCTGCAAAGCCTGCACGAGCGGGCCAAGCAACTCGGGGTCAAGCGCGTACAGGTGGACATCCGCAAGCTCGCCTTCATGAATTCGTCCTGTCTCAAGGACCTCATCTCCTGGCTCGACCGGGCGCGCCTCGAGCCCGCGGGCGGCTACCGGATCGTGTTCCTCTCGAGCGCCAATCAACATTGGCAAAAGCGGAGCCTGCACGCGCTCTCCTGTTTCGCGCGCGATCTCGTGACGGTGGAAGCGAGCTAGCGCGATGTCCCCGCAAGCGGTGACCTATACCGTCACCGCGACGATTCGCGAGACGCCGCAGGTGGCGTTCTACCGCGGGCGGCGCAACTCCGACGAGCGGCCGGTCTTCCTGAAGGTTGTCGCCAACGGACAGCAAGATCCCGCCCACCTCCTGAGGCTGGAGCACGAGTATTCGATCCTCAAAGATCTCGATCTTCCGGGGGTGGTACGGACCTTGGGAATGACGAAGATCGGGGACAGCACCGCCCTGGTGCTCGAGGATGTCGGCGAGCGATCGCTCGACGCCGTCGTGGTCTCGTCGCCGCTCGATCTGGGGAGCTTTCTCGAGACCGCTATCGAGATGGCCGACATTCTGGGCTCGATCCATCGACAACAAATCATTCACAAGGACATCAAACCCCACCACTTCTTTCGCAAGGGCGCCGCCGGTCCGCTCACGCTGGTCGACTTCGGGGTCGCCACCCGGGTCTCCCTGGAGGAGCCGTACGTCGCCGCCGTCGGCCGGCTCGAAGGGACGCTGGCCTACATGTCGCCCGAGCAGACGGGGCGCATGAACCGGGTCGTCGATCGACGCACGGATTTCTACTCGCTCGGCGTGACGTACTACCAGTTGCTCACGGGGGCGCTCCCCTTTCCGACCAGCGACCCGCTGGTGCTGGTGCACAGCCACCTGGCACGGCTGCCGGTGGCCCCGAACATCGCGCTCCCGGAGCTGCCGGCGGTGGTGTCGGAGATCGTCATGAAGCTCCTCTCCAAGAATGCCGAGGAGCGCTACCAGGACGTCGCCGGTCTCAAGGCCGATCTCGAATCGTGCCGCCGGCTCCTGGCGGAAACCGGTGCGATTGCCGCCTTCCCACTCGGTCGAGAGGACTTCTCCCACGAGCTGCGAATTCCGCAGAAGCTCTACGGACGCGAGGGCGAGAACGCGATCCTGATCGCGACGCTCGAACGGGTGGGAAAGGGGACCGTCGAGCTTCTCCTGGTCTCGGGGTATTCCGGGATCGGAAAATCGGCGCTGGTGGGCGAGGTCCACAAGCTGCTCCCCCTGGGCGGGCATTTCGTCTCCGGGAAGTTCGATCAGATCGCGCGCAGCGTTCCCTACGCCGCCTTCAGCCGCGCGGGCGGTGATCTCATCCGGGCGATCCTGACCGAACCACCCAAGGCGCTGGCGCGCTGGCGTCAAGAGATCCTGGACGCGCTCGGCCCGAACGCTCAACTCGTGATCGATCTGGTGCCGGAGCTGGAGCTCGTGATCGGCCCCCAGCCGAAAGCCCAGGAGCTCGGTCCGACCGAGTCTCAGCATCGTTTCGAGCGGACGATGCAAGAGTTCCTGTTCGCGCTTGCCTCGCCCCGTCACTCGCTGGTGCTCTTCCTCGACGATCTCCAGTGGGCCGACCCCGCTTCCCTGCGCCTCTTGCAACTCGTCCTCGCGGAGCGCCATCGCGGTCACCTGCTGCTGGTCGGCGGCTACCGCGACAACGAAGTGGGCCCGGATCATCCGCTCAGGTTGGCGCTCGCCGATCTCCGCGGCAGCGGCGCCAGCGTGCACGAGATCCGGCTGGAGGCGCTGACGCTCGCCGACATCGGCCAGCTCATCTCCGACACGCTCGGCTCTCGTTCCGAAGATGTCCTGCCGCTGGCGCGGTTGGTGCTGAACAAGACCGACGGCAATCCCTTCTTCGTGAACCAGTTCCTGACCGCGCTACACAAGGACGGTCTCTTGTCCTTCGATAGCGGCGAGCGCCGATGGACCTGGGACCTCGCGCGCATCGAGGGCAGCGTGGCCACCGACAACGTGGTGGAGTTCATGCTCGCCAAGCTCAACCGGCTGGCGCCACCCTCGCGCCGGGTGCTCCGGCTGGCCGCCTGCATCGGGCACGAATTCGATCGCGACACGCTCGCCGTCATCGCCGAGGAAACCCCTGGGGACGTCGCCGCTCACCTGCGGGAGGCGCTGCGCGAGGGGTTGGTGATCCCTCTCGCGGCGCCGGAGGCCAACCCCCGCTATCGATTTCTCCACGATCGGGTGCAGCAGGCCGCCTATTCGCTCATCGACCAGGCGAGCAAGCAGGCGGCCCACCTGCGCATCGGGCGGCTGCTCATGGCGCGCAGCCCGGGCGGTGGAGACGATCATGTTTTCGAGATCGTCAACCACCTGAACATCGGCGCGGCGCTGATCGCGGATCCGGAGGAGCGGCGGGCGGTGGCGCGCCTCAACGTATCGGCGGCGCGTCGGGCCCGGGACGCGGCGGCGCACTCGCTCGCCAGCAAGCTGCTCTCGGTGAGTCTCGACCTGCTGGGAAAGACGGCCTGGACCGTCGAATACGAGCTCACCCGCACCGCCCATCTTCTGGAGGCCGAGTGCGCGTTCGCCAGCGGTCAGCTGGACGAGGCGTTCCGGATCGTCGAGGTCATCGAGCGAGAGGCGAAGAGCGCGCTCGACCGGGCTGCGGCCCGCGACCTCAAGACGCTGATGCTGACCGGCATGAACCGCATGGAGGAGGCGATCTCCTGCGGCGTGGAAACGGCGAAACAGCTCGGGATGGCGTTTCCGGCCACCGCAGAGGAGCTGGGTCCCGCCGTTGGCGCCGAGCTCGGTGCGCTAGCGGCGGCGCTCGCGGGGCGGAGCATCGAGTCCCTCATCGACCTGCCGGCGATGACCAACCCCGAGTCGTTGGCCCTCCTGAACGCGCTCTATCAGATCATCCCGCCCGCCACCCAACTGCGACCGCAGGTCATGGTGCTGGTGGTGGCCAAGGCCGTCAACCTCGCCCTGGCCAGCGGCAACGGCCCCATGTCGTCGTACTTCTACGTCTGCTACGGGTTGGTCCAGGCCGTGATGGGGGACTACGAGACGGGCTACCGTCTCGGCCAACTGGGCATCCAGCTCAACGAACGCAAGAAGCATCACGCGGTCGCCGGCGCCAACCACTTTGTCTTCGGCGCCTTCGTCGCCGCGTGGCGCAAGCCTCTGTCCGAGTGCATCTATCACCTGAAGCTCGGCCTCAAGGTGAGCCTGGACGCGGGCGACCACCTTCATGCGGTCTACTGCGCTTGCTTTCACTCCTTTTATCGGCTGTTCCGCGGCGACAGCCTCGACGATCTCGCGACCGAGCTCCCGGAGTTCACCGAGCTTATCGAGAAGACCAAAGACGTGGTCAACCTGCAGGGGATCCGTCTCATCGGATTGCTGATCGCCGATCTCAAGGGGCGGACCACCCGGCCGGGAAGCCTGGAGGGGCCGGGATTCGACGGGGTGGAGTTCGAGCGGCAGGCCAACGCGAGCGGAAACCGCTTCCTCATCTCCAGCTACCGCCTGTTCCGCGCCATCGCCGCCTATCTGGCGGGCGACCTTTCGCGCGCGTATGTGGACATCACGGAGGCGACTTCCCACGCGGTGCCCGGGAACTTAATCGCGGCCGAGGCGATGCTCTATCGTGCGCTCATCGTCGCCGCCCGCCTCCGCGCGGAGCCCGGAGGCGATCGGGTGGCCCTGCTGGCCGAGCTCGACAAGGACGAAAAAGCGTTGCTCCGCTGGGCGGAGACCTCCCCGGAAAACTTCGGGCACCGGCACAAGCTGGTGGCCGCGGAGCTGGCGGCGCTCTCGGGCCGGGCGGCCGAGGCCCAGTCCCTCTACGATCAGGCGATAGCCGGGGCCGAGAAGCAGGGATCGATCTTCCACCTGGCCCTCGCCAACGAGCTGGCGGCGAAGTTCCACGAGCGGGGCGGGCGGGCCAAGATCGCGCGGGCCTACTGGGTGGACGCCCACGCGGCCTATCGACACTGGGGCGCGACCCTCAAGGCGCAGGAGATCGAGGCCCATCTGCCGGCCTACGCGCGCGAGCAGGGCACCGGCGAGATGCGCGTCGCCGAGCTCGACGTCCGGGCGGTCGTCAAGGCCTCGCAGGCGATCTCGACGGAGATCGTGCTGCCCAAGCTGGTCGAAAGCCTCATGCGGGTCATGATCGAGCAGGCCGGCGCTCAGCGCGGCTTCCTGATCCTGAGACGTGAAGGTCGACTGTGGGTCGAAGGCGCGGCGGGCACGACGACCGAGTCTGCCGAGTTCGAGCCCTTCGAGCTCGACTGGGCCAACGAACGCGCCAGTGAGATCCTGCCGCTGTCGATCCTGGTCTACGCCCTGCGGTCCAAGGAAAAGGTACTGCTCGGCGATGCGGCGAGCCAGAGCAACTTCCTGGCCGACCGGTACTTCGAGAACCACCGACCCCGGTCGCTGCTCTGCCTGCCGATGCTCCGCCAGGGGGCGCTGGTGGGGCTGCTCTATCTAGAGAACAGCCTCACCGACTACGCGTTCAACGCCGAACGGGTCGCCCTGCTCGAGGTCCTGGCGGCGCAGGCGGCGATCTCGATCGAGAACGCGACCCTCTACGACGACATGGAACGTCGGGTGGAGGATCGCACCCGCGAGCTCGAGGCGAGCCTTCGCCTCATCAACGAGAATCAAACCCAGCTCATCGAAGCGGAGCGCAAGGCGGCCGTCGCGCACTACGAAGGCGAGCTGGCGATCGCCCGCAAGATCCAGACGTCGATCTTGCCGAAGCGGATCGAGGTCCGGGGCCTCGAGATCGCGGCGTCCATGGTGACCGCCAGCGAGGTGGGCGGCGACTACTACGACGTCCTCCCCACCGAGGATGGCGGTTGCTGGGTCGGCATCGGCGACGTGTCGGGGCACGGGCTCGACGCCGGGCTCATGATGCTCATGATCCAGAGCGGCCTGGGCGCGCTCATGCGGCGCGACGCCGACGCGAGCCCGGCCAGCCTGGTCTGCGACCTCAACCGGATGTTGCACGACAACGTGCGGGTACGCCTGGGCCGCGATGACTTCGCGAGCCTGACCTTGGTCCGATTCCATCCCGACGGCCGCTTCGTCTTCGCGGGGGCGCACGAGGACATCTTGGTGTGGCGGGCGTCCTCGGGCCGCGTCGAGCAGATCCCGACCCTCGGCACCTGGGTGGGGGCCGTCGCGGACGTCGAGCGGGACATGGAAAATCAGGAGGGACGTCTCGGGGACGGCGACGTCATGCTGCTCTACACCGACGGCATCACCGAAGCCCAAGACGCCGGCGGGACGCAGTTCGGGATCGAGCGCTTCACCGCTCTCCTCGAGAGCATGCACGCCGAACCGGCGACCGCGATCTGCGCGCGCGTCTTCGCGGAGAGCGCGGCCTGGTCGCCAGCGCGAATCGACGACCAGACGCTGGTCGTTCTTCGCCGCGGCACCGCGCGCTGACCTCAGGCGTCGTGCGTGTCGCCACGGCGCGCCGGCCGTGGCTGGTCCCGGGCGAGCTACAGCAGAGGCACGAGCGCGTCATACCACTTGGTCGCGATCTTGATCGAGCCGGCGTCCGTGGCGTGGACGCCGTCCTGGGTGTCGGTGGCCACGTCGAAGCCCGTGGCCTGGTCGACCACTGTGACCGGGGAAGCGGCGGTGGAATTCTGCGTGGCCCAGTCGGGAATGAGCTCGTTGAGCGCCTGCACCCCGGCCAGGCACCCGGAGCAGCCGCTGGGGTTGAGCGGCGTGATCTGCGCGACCAGCAGGTGGACGTTGGGGTTGTTGGCCCGCAGCCGGGTCAGGATCGCCGCGTACGCGTTCAAGATGTTCTGCGGCGAGAAGTTGTTCCAGACGTCGTTGGTGCCAAAGTGCATGAGCACGGCGTCGGCGGGGTGCCCGTCGAACCAGGTCGCCAGATCCTTCGCCGAGGAGTCGAACAGGTCGGTGGGATCGGCGCCCGACGGCCGGCCGGTGCTGGTCGCCTTGAGGATGTCCGTCACGATGTAGCCGCCGTGACCCTCGTTGTCCTGGTCGTAGGTGGTCAAGCTGCACCCCGGGTCGCCCTTGCGCGTTCCGATGAAATCGAACTGCGTGTGGCCAGCGTTCTGCAGCAGCTGCCACAGGTGCGAGCGGTAGCAGATCGAGGACGTGGTCGAGTCGCCGA
>JADGRB010000408.1 GCA_017881315.1 Pseudomonadota bacterium | reverse complement strand
CAGCAGATCTACAAGACCTTCTCCACCAACAATAGCTTCAACCTTCAGCAGCTCCTGGTCGCCGTCGTCAGCAGCGATTCGTTCATGAATCGCACGCCGGTGAACGCAGGGGGGGCATGTAAATGAACAAGCGCAAGATCCAGCTCGAGCGGCGACATTTCCTGCAGATGGTGGGCGCCTCCGCCATCACCTATCCCTTCTTGCGCGGCGTCCCCAGCTACGCGGCGGGCACGCCGGCCACCTACCTGATCCTGGTCTTCACGCCGTGCGGCTGCGTGCGGCCGTACTGGGGCGCGACCGACGCCACCGGGAAGGACGTGCTGCCGCCGCCGGCCGGAAGCGCGCCAACCCTCACCCCCACCTTCACCTTCCGCGACACGCTCAAGCCGTTCGCGTCGGGCGGCACCGTCGGAGGCGTCGCCTGGACGACGAACTTGCAGAGCAAGGTGATCGTCCTCGACGGCCTCAACAACAAGGCCGCGCAGGGCTCCCACGAGGCGGGCATGGCCTCGCTCTGGACGGGGCAGATCTCGACCGGCGCCGCGGCGACCAGCATCAGCATCGACCAGCAGATCGCGGCCCAGCTCAAGGCCGGAACGCCGTTCCCGTCGATCCAGCTCATGGTCCGCAGCCCGGCCGACTTCACCGATCGGGAGGTCAAGACGCGGATGCTCTACAACGCCGCCGGCGTCTACATCGATCCGGTCGACAATCCGACCGCGGCCCGACAGCAGCTGTTCGGGAATGCGGCGACACAGACCGCCGGGCCCGACAAGACCACCTTCATCCGGCAGCAGCTCTTCGGCAGCGGCGCCGGCCAGCTCAACAGCGAGCTGTCGGCGTTGATGCCCAAGGTCTGCAACGACGACCGGGCGACGCTCCAGGCGTTGCAGGACGGCTGGAACAACCTGGACACGCAGCTCAAGGCGGCGGCGACGGCGACGCAGAACTGCACGCCTCCCGCGGCGGTCACCGCGTCGACCGACTTTCCGACCAACGCCAAGCTGCAGATGGACATCCTGGCGCTGGCGCTGGCCTGCGATCTGACCCGGGTGGCCAGCTTGCAGTTCTCGACCTCCACCAGCCAGGTGACGCACACCTGGCTCGGCTCGAACCAGATGGACACCCACCACAACTACTCGCACAACGGGCCGACCTCGCTCTACTCGATATCTGGCTGCCCCGGCAACGTCTACAACAACATGGGCCAGTGCGCGAGCAGCCCGGATATCTATAGCGCCAGCAATACCAACCTCTATCAGAACTTGGCGCAGCAGAAGGCGATCGATGCCTGGTACGCCACGCAGGTTGCCTACTTCGCGCAGAAGCTGAACGGCCTCACCGGGGCCGCCGGCGGAACGCTCCTCGACCAGTCGGTCATCTGCTGGGGGAACGAGCTCGACATGGGCGCCGCCCACAACCACGACGACACGCCCTTCATGTTGATCGGGGGCGCCAACGGCAAGCTCAAGACCGGCCAGATGGTCACCTTCCCGCTGGATCTGACCGACGGCGACGCGAAGGTCGCCGCCACGAAGGATCGGTCGCACAACGATCTGCTGCTGACGCTGGCCCAGGTGATGGGGACCCCGCCGTCGACCGGGAAGTTCGGCGAGCCGACCTTCTGCACCGGTCCCATCACGCAGATCCTGAATCCCTAGGAGGGCGTTGCCGTAAGGCAACGGTGAGCGAAGCGAACCATGCCCGACGCCGTGCCGCCCGGAGGCGGCCTAGCGGCGCCGTCGCCCAGCCCGAGCTATCGGCGCGCGCGCGCGAGGGCCTCGCGCATCACGCGCGCGAAGTCACCGGCCAGCGCGCGACGATCGAAGCGCGCGAAGTCCCTGGGGCGCGGCGCGGGCGGGCGGGTGCCGGCGACGAAGGCGCGCAACTCGCGGGCCAGAACCTCGGCGATCGCCGCCTCGTCGCGCGGGGGCAACACCTCGCCGATCCGGTGCGTCCGGACCAGATCGGCGAGCGCGCCGGGTGGCGACAGGGTGAGGATCCGCAGCCCCCGTCGCTCGGCCAGGTGGCCGAGCTCGAAGATCTTCGCCGGGTAGATCCGCTCGACGTGGGGCGCGTCGTCGAGAATGCAGAGCGCGAGGTGGCTGGCCGCCAGCGCGCGGGTGATCTCGGAGTGCGGAACATAGCCTTCGCGCTCGACGCCGAGCGCCTCGGTGCCGGCGAACGCGTCCAATTCGGTCTCGACGATGCGACCCAAGAACCGCACCCGCAGGCGCCGGGCCAGCGCGGGCTCGGCGGCGGCGAGGCGGCGGACGGCGCCCAGGAAGCCGCGCGCGCTGGTGAGCCGGAAGATCGTCCCGGCGTAGGTGACGGTCAGGCGGTCGGCCGTGGCCGACGGTCCCGTGAGCGTCGACGGAAAATCATCGGGATCATAGCCGTTGGGAATCGCCACCACGGCCGCCGGATCGAGGAACGAAAATCGCGCCAGCAGATTCTCGCGAAACGCTTCGGTGGCGGTGGTGATGGCGTGCGCGCTCCGGAGCACGCTCCGTTCGAGCGCGGCGCCGACCCGCGCCGGCAGCCGCGCGTTCATCTCGTAGACCTCGCGCACCGTGCTCCACTCGTCGCGGTAGTCGAGAATCACGGCAGTGCCGGGCCGCAGCCGCGCCAGCGGCCCCAGGAGAAACTGCGAAAACGGCGGCCCGGTGATCAGCACGACGTCGTCGGCGCCCCGGGCCAGCCGTCGCGCCAGCGCGAGCTCCGCGGCTGGCAGCCACAATATCTGGGGATCGGGCACGAGCGCCTGCCGACCGACGGCGAGCGCCAATCGCAGGGCGCGCTGCCCGAGTGAGAGATCCGCCGACTCGCCGGCCTGCGCGAGCGACCAACCGACGCGCTTGACGCCGTACCCCGGCTCGAGCGTCCGCACCCGCACGATCTCGGTCCCGGCCGGGATGTCGGCCAGCAGCGACTCGTCGCGGACGGGCGACGACGGATTCGATGCGGTGAGCACCGCAGGCCGCACCCCGTGAAGGCCGAGATACTTCACCAGCTTGACGGGCCGGCCGACCCCCGCGCCGCCGGTGGGCGGGAAGCTGTAGGCGACCACCAGCGCGCGAAGCTGGGCGTGGGTGTCCGAGCCGGCGCCGGGCTCGGCGAGGACCGTCATGGGGCGCCTCTCTCTGCCACGGCCCGCGCGAGCGTCGCCTCGAGGCGCGCGGCGCTGTCGTCCCAGCTCCCGCGGGCGCCGAGCGCGGCGATGGTCGCGCCGTCGGCCTCGGTCTCGAGCGCCCTGCCGAGCGCCGCCGCCAGCGCGGGCACGTCGCCCACCGGAACCAGCGCGCCCAGCTCGGCGCGGTGAACGATGTCGGGAATGCCGCCCACCCGGGTCGCCACCACCCGCCGGCCGCACGCCAGGGCCTCGAGAAGCACGTTTGGGGTCCCCTCGTGGCGGCTCGGCAAGGTCACCAGCTCCGCGGCCGACATCCACAGCGCCACCTCGTCGAACGGGCGCGCGCCAGCCAGGATGGCGCGGGGCCCAAGCGGCGCCAAGGCCCTGGCCAGCTCGGCGCGCGCCGGCCCCTCGCCCACCAAGACCAGCGCGGCATTCGGATGGCGGGCGGCCACCGCCCCGAAGGCCGCCGCCAGATCGAGCACACCCTTGTCTTCGGCAAGACGCCCGACATAGAGAATCCACTTGCGGTCGTCCTCACCCCGGCCGAGCGCAGCGCGCGCATCCCGCCGCGCCCGCGGGCGAAAAAGCGCGGCGTCGACCCCGTTCGGAACCACGTCGATCCGAGCGGGGTCGACACCCAAGGCCGCCGCCTCGGCAGCGAGCGCACGGCTGACCGCCACCACCCGCGCGGCGCGCGGCAGAGCGCGGGCGAGCTGCCAGCGCAACGCGGGCCGCCTGCCCAGGATGTCGATGTCCGTCCCATGCAGCTTCACGACCACGGGCAGGCCGAGCGCGTGGCCGAGCGCCACCGTCGCGACGCCGTCCGGGTAGGCCCACGACCCGAGCAGCACGTCGAAGCGCCCCCGGCGTCGCCACAGGGCCGGCAGAACCGACAGCGCGTACAGACCCGCCGAGAGCGCGTGGCCATAGCGGGGGAAGTAGAGCGTGCGCGGGTGCGCGACGTCGAGC
>JADGRB010000407.1 GCA_017881315.1 Pseudomonadota bacterium | reverse complement strand
GATGTCGCGGTCGGGATGGGAGCGCTCCAGCCCATTCACGAAATCCACGAAGGGACCAAAGAAGCGACGGTAGCTCGAGGTGAGGATGGTCAGCCGCGGAAGCGCAATTCCCGCCGCGCGCGCCGGGCTCGCGATGAGGAGCTCCCAGTTGTCGGAGAGATCCTCAATGCTATCGGTCTCGGTGCGCACCTGCACAACGTGGACTTCGGGGGACAGGCGCAGGGCAAACCTCAACCCATGCTGCGTCAGCTTGCTCCATGAACCGGCCGCAACGACGACCACCGGGGTCTCTCGCCTCGGCATCTCCATCGGCGCGATCGTCTCGATCTTCGACGCAATGTAGCGATAGTGACGATTGACCCGCACGAACAGGAACAGCAGCAAAGGGACGACCAAGATGCTGAGCCACGCGCCTTCGCCAAACTTGGAGACCGCGACGACTATCAACGTCGCTCCCGTCGCGACGGTTCCAAGCGCATTGATGAGCAGCGAGCGGCGTCTTCGGTCGCCCGCGCCGCGGCGCCAGTGTCGGACCATGCCTCCCTGCGACAGCGTGAAGGCGAGCAGCGCCCCGATTGCGAAGAGCGGGATCAGGCGATCGGTAATGCCGCCGAACGCGACCAAGAGCGCACCCGAGAGGACGGCCAGCGTAAGGATCCCCCGCGAGTAGACCAGGCGCCGTCCGCGCACCGCGTAGGCGTCGGGCAGATAGCGATCCTGGGCCAGGACGCGGCAGAGGCGCGGGAAGTCGGCGAAGCTGGTGTTGGCAGAGAGCGCGAGCACCGAGACGATCGAAGTGATGGTGACGTAATAGAAAGGACCGCGGCCCATGACGGCGCTAACCAGCATCGAGAGGATGCTCTGATATCCCTTCTGCCCGGGTGCAGTGGCGCCGATGCCGTAGGCGCGGCAGAGATAGGCGACGCCGGCGAGCAGTCCGACGAGGATCGCGATGATAGCGGTGAGCGTGCGCTGTGCGAGCTTGACGGTCGGGGTGCGGAAGAGGGGTACGCCGTTCGAGACCGCCTCGACGCCGGTCATCGCGGTGCAGCCGTTCGCGAACGCGCGCAAGAGGATCCACAGACCGACCGATTCGACGGCGCGCGGTAACGTCGGGGGCGGAACGACGGGCGCAGGGTGTCCACCGCTCGCGATCGTCTTAGCCAGCCCCACTACCATCACGATCGCGAGGGTGATGACGAATGCGTAAGTGGGGAGCATGAACGCAAGGCCCGACTCGCGGACGCCGCGCAGGTTGACAACGGTGAGCAGCACCAGGGTGGCGAGGCAGAGCGAGAGCGTGTGAGGCAGCAGGGCGGGCACCGCGGAGACGAGGGCCCCGACGCCCGCCGAGATGCCCACGGCGACGTTGAGCACGTAGTCGAGCGCGAGGGCGGCTCCGGCGAGCAGAGCGAAGGGTGGGCCGAGGTTCTCCCTGGCCACGGTGTAAGATCCGCCGCCGCCTGGATAGGCCTCGATCGTCTGCCGGTACGAGAAATAGACGATGAGGAGGATCGCGATGATGAGGCCGAGGATCGGCGCGACGAAGTGGAGGCCGGCGACGCCCAGCGGTAGTAGCAACGTGAGCGCTGCTTCCGGGCCGTAGGCCGCCGACGACAGAGCGTCGAGCCCCAGCACCGGGATGCCCGCCGCGGGGCCGATCTGCTGCTGCTCGGCCTCCTCGGTCGAAAGCGGCTTGCCGAGGAGTCGATCCAGCAACGACATCGATGGAGCGCCACTATACGTCAGCGGATGTGTGGCATGGGATGGACCCAGCGCCACCGAACGGGCTGCGGTGCCTCGACCGCCGGCCGTCACAGGCGTGGTCGTCAAGGGCGCCCAGTACCTGGAAAGGCTCGCGAAGGCCGACGTGATCGCCTTCGACAGGACCGGAACCCTCACCAACGGTGTGCCCCCAGACCGAGATGCGCGAGGGGATCGCGAAGATCATCTCGCTCGCCGGTGTCCGCGAGGCAAATGGGGGCAGGTGGTATGGAAGTGGTATGTATCGGTCCCAAAAACGAAAACGGCCAGCTGGGCACCGCATCCCAACTGGCCGATTCTGCTTAGCTTTTCTTGTGGGCGTTGAAGGGATTGAACCTTCGGCTTCCACCGTGTGAAGGTGGCACTCTTCCGCTGAGTTAAACGCCCGAGTGATCTTTGGTAGCGCGGCCGGGAAGCACTGTCAACCGGCCGCAGTGATCACTCGACCAGGAGCGCGAGTCAGCGTCGGTGGCCGCCGCCGCCGCCGCCAAAGTGACTGCCACCGCCACCGCCGCCGAAGTGGCTGCCACCGCCGGAGCTGCTGCCACCGCCGCCGAAGTGACTGCCGCCGCCGAAGCTGCTGCCGCCGCCGAAGTGCGCGGCGGGCGGTGCGTACGAGTGCTGCGCAGGGGCGTAAGACTGCGCTGGCGCACGATTGTACGCGGCCGCGGGCGGATGGTAGCTCGGCTGCGCGCTTCCGTAGCTCGGCGTCGCGTACGGGCGAGCCGGAGGCGCGTAGGAGGTGCCCGAATTCGGGCGGCCGTAAGCGCTGGCGCTTCCGTAGTACGACTGCGCCGGGCGCGACCAACTGTTAGCCGGCGCGCGGGCGTCCGGACGGGCCGCTGCGGGGCCGTAGGCGGGCGTGCGTCCGACGGCCCGTTGCGGACCGGCTCCGCCGTTCCATCCCTGACCGTTGCCGCCTTGCGGGTGCGCGCCCTGAACGTAGCCGCCTGGAGAATGTGCCGCGAAGCCAGCTTGAGGATGGGCGCCCTGACCGTAGGCACCTTGCGGGTGCGCGGCGGGTCCCGCTCCGGACCAACCTTGTCCGGTCGACCCCGGATGCCCGCCCCCGGCGTTCGCCCACGGGCGCGCGTTCAGTGCGACGCCGGCGTGCGGATATATGGCGACGTGAGGAAGGGCGCGCGGCGCGACGGTCGCCAGGTGAACTGGCGTTGCGCTCATGCCGCGGGTGGGGCCGGCGTTGACGTGGACGTTCCACTGGCCGCGCGTGAGCAGGCGGTCATTCGCGACGACCGTCGTGCGTGCGAACAGCGAGGGCAGGTAGCGCGACGATACGAAGGACGGGTGCGCGGCGCCCAGGCCGGCCGCCGTCGTGAAGCGCCAGGGCGATCGCCCGCCGTTGCCGGCGAAGAGGCGCGTGCCGCGCGGCGGGAGCGGCGACCAACCGACGTAGCCATGGCCCGAGCGCCAGGAGACCCAGGCAGGGCCCCACATCGTCCCGGGGATCCAGCTCCAGCCGCGACCGGCGATGGTGATCCAGCGGCCGTAGTGAAACGGCGCCCAGCCCCAGTTCCAGTCGGAGACCCAGGTCCAGCCGTACTCCGACATGATCCAGTGACCGCACGACGCGTACGGGACGAAGTCGGCGCCGACGGTGGTCGAATAGGGCGACCAGACGTTTCCGTAGGTCGGGTCGTTGGACCAGGATCCATACGGTGCGAGGTCGCTCTGAAATTGCGTGTACGCCTGAGGGTCGTAGCCGTCGTCGTAGCTCTGCGCGATATCGTTGTCGGGGCCAAGATCGGGCGGCGCGTACGCGAAATTCGGATCGACGGGATTGTTCGGATCGTATTGCGGTTGCGGCGTGGGCTGTGGGGCGGGAATGCCCGCCACCGCCTGATCATCTCCCTCCCATAGCGGGAGCGGCTGGGCTTCCGCTGCCTGATTGTCCGCAAAGTCCTGCGGATCTTGGGGCGGGAGCGCCAAGCCCTCCGGCCGCGCCTCGGTCGGCTGGACCTGTGGCGCCGGCTGGAACCGCGGCGGGGCCGGTTCGGTCACGACGGGCGACGACGGCGGGGCCACGGCTTGCGCGCCCACCGGAAGACCGACGAGAGCTGCCAGACTGAAAAACGAGGCCACTGCCAAAGACTTCATGGTCGCTCACTCTTTTCTAGCGCAGCCGCGTCTCCGTGCCACCTGATCCCGAGTCGCATCGGCGCCTAGCTGTGCCGTTGCACGTTCCGCGCCGCCTTGCCGATGCTGGGCGAGGCGAGGCGCGCCAGTCGGGACGCTTACTTACGGCTGAACCGGCCAGCCGGGGTGTGCGGAAATGCTGCGGCTGACGTGCGCGGCGACACCTCCGCGCCACTGTCGGGACAGGTGGGAGC
>JADGRB010000163.1 GCA_017881315.1 Pseudomonadota bacterium | reverse complement strand
CCGACAAGCTCGACGTCATCGAAGGGATGAAGAACGCCGACTTCTTCTCGGACTTGCTGGTCCGGGAGGCACGCGAGCGCCATGAATCGGTGGCCCACATCGTGATGGGCAAGGGCTGGCCCTTCGCGGCCGCCGCCTCCGACGTCGATCTGCCGGGAAGGTCGACGCCCGCCGTCCTGCTGCTGGCCAAACCGATCGACGACGGCGCGGTACGCAAGCTGGCCGAGAAGGCGCGCGGCGCCGTGCTGCTCTCCGACGGATCGCACGCGGTCATCGAGGCGGGGACGGAGCCCGAGCGCGAGCTCCTGCGCACCGCGATCGGCTCCGAGGCGCGCGGGCCGATCTTCCAGTCGGCGGACGGCACCTGGGCGGCGGCGGTGAGCCCGCTCGTGCCCGGCCTCTGGCTCTGGTCGTACGCCAGCGGCGCCGCCGCGGCGCACGAGGCCGAGAGCACGGCGGTCGCCACCACCGCGATCGTCTGGTCGGTGGCCGGCCTGCTGGCGATCCTGGGGCTGTTCGTCGGGCTGCGCCGCCAAGAGGCGCCGCCCGAGACGTCGATCGTCGAGGGCGCCGGGGGAGCTGAGAACCACTTCGCCTCGGGCCGACCGGCCGCCGGGGCGTCGCCCGCTTTCCGGACGCGGCAAGGGCTCGGCGGCCCGGGGACGGCGATCCCAGGCTCGAATCCACGGGTGAGCCGCCAGGTGGTCGGAAACGCGGCGACCGAGGCGCACCGCACCGACGGTGCCCTGGCGCGAGCGGCCGGCACCACCAGCTTCGGGCGCTACCTGCTGCTCGACCAACTGGGCGAAGGCGGCATGGCCCAGGTCTACACGGCGGTAACCTTCGGCGCCGAGGGCTTCCGGCGCACCTTCGTGGTCAAGCGCCTGCGCGCCGAGCTTTCGCGCGAACCGGCGGTGGTCGCGCAGTTCATCGACGAGGCGAACCTGGGCTCGACGCTGGTCCACTCCAACATCATCCCCGTGTTCGACTTCGGCAAAGTCGGCGACGAGTACTACCTCGCGCAGGAATACATCCTCGGCCGCGATCTGGCGCGCGTCACCACGCGGATGCTCGAAAAACAGCAGCGCCCCCTGCCGCCCGCCACCGTCCTCTATGTCGCGTCGGAGACCCTGCTCGCGCTCGAGTACGCGCACTCCAAGCTGGGCGAAGGGGGACGGCCGCTCGGCATCGTTCACCGCGACGTCTCGCCCAGCAACATCCTGGTTTCGGCGCGCGGCGAGGTGAAGCTCTTCGACTTCGGGATCGTGAAGGCGGAGGGACGCGTCACCAAGACCCAGCACGGCGTCGTCAAGGGAAACGTGAGCTTCATGTCGCCCGAGCAGGCGCGCGGCACCCACATCGACGGGCGGGCCGATCTGTTCTCGCTGGGTCTGGTGATCTTCTATTGCCTGACGGGCGGCGTCCTCTACCACGGCGAGACGACCTACGAGCTGCTGGTCAAGGCGGCCACTGGTCCGGGGCCCGACGAGCTCGGCCGCATCGCCGCCCTCCCCGGACCCTGCGCCGAGATCGTCCGCAAGGCGCTGCAGGTCGATCCGAACCTCCGGTATCAGACGGCCCGTGAATTCGAGGCCGCGCTGGTGCCACACATCGAGGGCGGCGCGGCCTCCTCGGCGGCCATGATGAGCACGCTGTTCGTCGACGACTTCCGCGCCGAAGAGGCGCGGTTCGCGGCCGCGGTGCCGAGCAGCGAGCGCGGCATTCCGACCGACGGCACCGGCTCACCCGACCTGCAAACCCGGCGGCCGTGAGCGGGGCCGGCCTGCGCCCGCCCGCAACCTCGGCGCCGCCGGCGCAGAGCGGAGACCGGTCGGCGCTGCTGGTGGTTCAGATCGGACCGCCGGAGCTGCTCGACCGCGGGCCGGCGACCCATCGAACCTTGCAACCCTGCCGTGCCCTCGGCGAGCTGGCCGATCTGACGGTGGTGAGCGGGTTCACGCTGTCGCCCGCGCTCTACAGCGAGGGGCTCCTGCTGGCGGCCGACGTGCTGGTGCTGCGCGAGGTGGCCGATCCCGATCTGCTGCCGATCATCGCCGCGCGCCGGCGACAGGGTCGGCTGACCGCCTACGAGATCGGCTGCGATTTCTTCGCGTCGTCGACCACCGATGAGATGACGGCGACGCAATCGGATCTGGTGGCCCGCAGCCTGGTGCCGCAGCTGGCGCGACAGGCCGACTGTCTGCAGCTGGCATCGGCCGCCCTGGAGACGCGCTTCGCCGCCCTCAACCCGCGCCGCGCGGTGTTCCCGAGCCAGCTCTGGGAAGCGCCCGGGTTGCCCCCGGTCCGCCCCGCCGATCGCGTGGTCATCGGCTGGGCCGGATCGCGCGCCGAGCGCAACGATCTGCTCCTCGCGGTGCCGGCGCTGGTCGGCGTGCTGGAACGACACCCCGAAGTGCGCGTCGCGATCCTGGGTGACCCGGAGCTGCGCACGACGCTCGCTCCGCTGCCGGCCGCGCGGGTCTCCTTCATGCCGGCCGGATCGCAGGAGCGCTATCACCGGTTTTTGGAGGGGATCGACATCGGCATCGCGCCGCTCGCGCCGACACCGTTCAACCGTTGCAGCGAAGACCTCCGGTTCATCGACTACGCCGCCCACGGCGTCCTGCCCGTCTGCGCGGACCTCGAGCCGTACCGCGCGGTGGTCCGTCCGGGGCAAACCGGATTTCTGTTTCGCGACGGCGCCGAGCTCGAGACCGTGCTCGAGCGCGTGCTCGCCGAGCCGGAGCTGCGCGCGGCGATCCCCGCGCGGGCCGCCAGTTACGCGAACGAGCGTCTCGAACGCCGGCACGCGGCCGCGCGCCTGGGGTTCTACCTGTCGGCCGCAGCCCAGATGGGGGTGCAGCTGGGCGGCACCGCCGGACCCCGGCACGCGTTCCCGCCGCCCGCGCTGATGGACGCCCGGCAGGCGGCCCGTCTCTTCCCGGACTCCAGCTATCTGGCGCTCGGCGGCGGCAAAGTCGAGCGCTTGCTCATCGAAGGCCTCCGACAGGCACGCGACGGGGCCACCCTGGAAGCTTGCCGCACCTTCGATGTTGCCGAGCAGCTGGCGCCGGAGAGTCACCTGCCGCCCCTCTTGCTGGGGACGGTCGCGTCCGGTGAGACCGCCATCGGGGCGCTCGGACGCGCCGAGGCGCGCAACCCCCTCTCCTGCCAGGCGGCCTACCGCCTCGGCGAACGCCTGCTGGCCGGCGGCGACCAGACGGGCGCGGTGGCCGCCTTCGAACGCGCGCGTGCGATCGCCCCCGGGTTCGGCGCGCCGCAAGAGCGGCTGGGCGCCCTGGCGGAAGCGGCCGGGCGCATCGACGACGCTTGCCGTCTCTATGAGGAGGCGGCGTTGCAGAACAGCGCCTTCGCGCTGCCGATCGCGCGCCTGGCCACCATCGCCCAGCGCAACGGCAGGATCGATAAGGCGGTCGGCCTTCTCGAGCGAAGCCTGGTCGACGATCCCGATCTGTGGCTGACCAACTTTCTGATCGGGCGCAGCTACGTCGAGCTGAAGCGATTCCACCAGGCCCGCGTCCACCTGCTGCGCGCGCTCGAGGGTGCGGACGAGCGCGCCGCCGTCCTGACCGAGCTGGCCAAGGCCGAGGCCGGCCTCGGCAACGCGGAGGCCGCCCGCGACACGCTCGAAGAAGCAGAACGCGCGCACTGAGCCGGGCGACGAATCGGCTCAGTGCCGGTGGCGGTGGTGGGCGTCGGAGGTGTGGGGGTGATCGTGCGTGAGCGCTTCGTGGCGATGAGGGTGCGCGTGCGGCTCGGCGCCCGATGCGTCCCCGGGTCCGTCGTGCCGGTGCGTATGGTGCGCGTCGTGCACGTGGACGTGCGCGTGCTCGAGCGGCGCGTGCGTGTGAACATGCCCGTGACGCTCGCGCAGCAGCGCCGCCAAGCCCGCGATCATCAGCGCCCCCGCGCCCAGCTCGGAGAGCGTCACCGGCTCGCGGAACAGCACCGCGCCCACGACCGCGCCGACAAAGGGCGCGGTGGCGAAGAAGGCCGCCTCCCGCGCGGCGCCGAGCAGTCGCAACGCGTAGGCATCGAGGAGGACGCTGGCTCCATAGCTGATCGCGCCGACGGTCACCGTCGCCAGCGCCAATCGGAGCGGCGGCAGGTGGTTGCCGAAGACCAGAGCGAGCGCGAGCAGCGCGCCGCCCGCGCCCAGCGTCTTGGCGCGGACGACCGCGATCGGATCGCGCAGCGCCAGCCTCTGGGTGAGGTTGTTGTCGACCGCCCAGGCCAGACAGGCGCCCGCCAGAGCGGCCGCGCCGCCGAGCGACACCTGCCCGACGCCGCCCCCGGCCCCCAGCAGGGCCGCGCCGGCAAACACCAGCGCCGTCGCACCCAGACCGCGGCGTCCCAGATGCTCGCCGAATGCCACCACCGCGCAGAGCGCCGTGAGCGGTCCCTCCAGGTTCAGGAACAGCGCGCCCGCCGTGGCCGAAGACCGCGCCAGCCCGAACAGCATGAGCAGCGGCCCCACCATACCGCCGAGGACCGTCACCGCCAGCAGCGCACCGAGATCGCCGCGCGCGAGCGGCATCTCGCCCCGCGGTCCCCCGCCGCCCGTCCCGTCCCTCAAACCTCGGAAGACCCCCACGATGGTGAGGGCCGCTCCCGCGCCGGCATAGAGCAGTCCCGCCAGCATGAGCGGCGCGATGCGCGCGCCCAGCAGCTTGGCGAGCGGCGCGCTCACGCCGAACGTCGCCGCCGCGAGCAGACCGAACGTCGCCCCACGCCGTGCGCCCGTCATCGAGCCCCATGTTACCGCGGTTGACATGACGATTCGCTCCGCCTGAGGATGCCCCCTTGCCCCAACCGAACCCGGAAGTCCGCCCCTCCCAGGTGACGCTCAAGACGGTGTTCACCGTCTCTTTCGGCGTGCTGGGCGTCGCTCTGCTGGTCGGCGCCATCGCCCGTGCGCTGGTCGCCGTGACCCTGATCGGCGCCGCGGCGACCATCGCGATCGCGCTCGATCATGCGGTCGTCATGCTGGTCCGACGGCGCATCAAACGTCCGCTCGCCATCGTCATCGTGACCTTGACGCTGCTCGGTCTGGTGGTCGCGCTCGGCTTCACCTTGATTCCGCCGGGCGTCGATCAGGGGAAGGAGCTCGTCGCCGACGCCCCCCATTTCATCCACACCGCGCGCGGCAGCGCCATCTTCCGAACGCTCGACGCGCGCTTCCATCTGGCGGCCTACGTCGAAGGGCTGGAACGGCGGTTTCCCGAGATGCTGGCCGGGGCCGCGACACCGATCTTGAACGCGCTCGGGGGGTTGCTCACCGGGGTCGCCGCGGTGGTGACCATCTCCTTCCTGGTCGTGTTCATGCTGGTCTTTGGCGGGCGGCTCGTGCGCGCGGCTCTCGACGAGGCCCGCCCCGAGCACCTGGCTACCTATGAGGACGTGCTCGGAAAGATCTACCAATCGATCGGCGGCTACATCGGGGGCCTCACCCTCATCTGCGCCATCAATGGCACCCTGACCACCACCTTCCTGGCCATCGACGGGGTCCCGTTCTTCGTGCCGCTCGGCATCCTGTCGGGCCTGTCCAGCATGGTCCCCTACGCCGGCCCGCTGGTCATGGGCGTCGCGATCTCGCTGGTCGCGTTCCTCACGGCCGGGTTCTGGCATGGCGTCGCCGCGGCCATCTATTTCATCGTCTACGGCCAGCTCGAGGGCAACGTGCTCGGCCCGCTCATCTTCCGGCGCACGGTCCACGTCAACCCGCTGGTCACGACGCTGTCGCTGCTGTTCCTGGGCGAGATGGCCGGGATCATCGGCGCGATCGTGGCCGTTCCGGTGGTGGCGACGCTGCAGATCGTGCTGCGCGAGATTCTGCAGATCCGCCGCCAGCGGCTGGCCTTGCAACGCTCCGCCGCTTCCGAAGCCGACGGCGCGGACCGCTAGCGATCAGCGTTCGGCGACGGCGCCGCGACGCAGGGGTCCCGCGAAGGAGAGCGCGAAGAGCCAGATCGCCGCCAGCGCCGCGAACCCGGCGTTGAGGCTGAGGGCGTAGATGGCGCCCCAGCGATCCCAGATCCAGCCGGTGCCCAGGCCCGCCGGCAGCGCGGCCGCCCCGATGATGCCGTGGTAGATGCCGAAGGCCCGACCGCGAGCACCCCGCCCGGCCAGATCGGCGACGATGGCGCGCTCGGCCCCCTCGGCGAGCCCGTGATAGAGCGCGTAGGCCACCAGCAGGATCACGATCTGCGTCTTGGTGCTGGCGAAGGCGAACCCGACATAGGTGAGCGCGTAGGCGGTCCAACCGGCCGCGACCACCAGCGCGCGCGAGTGTCGATCCGACAGCGCGCCGCCCGGCACGGCCGCCAGCGACTTCACCAGATGGTGAAAGGACCAGAGGAGCGGCAGCGCCGTGGCGGACCAGCCAACCTGGTGCGCGCGCACCAGCAGGAATGCGTCCGAAGAGTTGCCGAAGGCGAACAGGACGCAGGCCACCAGATAGGACGAAAACCCGCGTTGCACCGTGCCGCCCTTGGGGCGGGTATCGAGCGGGCCGCTCCGATCGGCGAGCTGCTCGTTCTCCCGCAGCCGATAGAAGAGCACCACCGGCGCCATCAGCCCAAAGACCGACGCGACCGCGAAGGTCATTCGCAGGCTGGCCCCCAGCGAGAGCAGCGCCCAGGCGATGATCGGCCCCAGCGCGGCGCCGAAGTTGTCCATCGCCCGGTTCAGCCCGAACGCCCGCCCGCGCTGCGAGGGCGCCACCGAATCGGCGATCAGCGCGTCGCGGGGCCCCGAGCGAATCCCTTTGCCGGCGCGGTCGAAGAGCCGGGCCGCCAGGACGTGCCAGGGCGCGAGCGCGGCGGCGATGCCGGCCCTGGCGAGCGCCGGCAGCGCGTAGCCCCCGGCGACCAACATCCGCCGCGGCCCGCGGTCGGAGAGCTTGCCGGCCGCCATCTTGATGATGCTCCCCACCGCGTCGGCGCTCCCCTCGATGAGCCCCAGAAAGCTCATCGGCGCGCCCAGCGAGACCAGGAAGGTCGGCAGCAACGGAAAGATCGCCTCGCTCGAGACGTCGTTGAGCAGGCTGGCCAGGCCGAGCAGCCAGACCACGCGCGGCAACGCGCGCAGGGCCCGCAGCGGATCGCTGCCCCCGGAGGCCCGGGGCGGCCGCGGCCCGGAATCGGGCGCGGCGCTTGGCTCGAGCGGCCGGTTCACGGCCCTATCCTTACCGGTAAACGGGCCCGGCGACGAATTCTGTGTTGTTTGGGTCGCGGCGAAGCCGGCCATGCTGCACGGGCCTCGACCGACCCTCTCCGACGGCGCTTGGCAAGTCGGCCGCTGTCGGCCTATCTTTTGCCCGTGCGCCGGAAGTGCCCCACCTGTTCCCGGACCTTCGAGGAATCGGCCGATCCCAGCGCCTTCCGGCCATTCTGTTCCCAGCGCTGCCGCGCCGCCGATCTCGGAAAATGGCTCGACGGCGGATACCGGATCACCGCCCCGCTTTCGGAAGAGGATCTCGACCAGGGCCTTCCCACCGACGGAGAGAGTGAGCCCACCCAATGAGCAACACCGCCCAACAGGATGATGTCCAGGAGCTGATCCGCTCGATCCACAACGAGCGGCTGGCGGCCAAGGAGAAGGAACAACGGGAGGGCTGGACCCGCTACGTGTCGCTGATGATCGTCGTGCTGGCGGTCGCAACGGGGATCGGAGCGCTCAAGGCGGGCGGCTTCGGCAGCAAGGTGATGCTGTATCAGGCGCAAGCGTCCGACAGCTGGGCCTTCTACCAGGCCAAGAGCATCAAGCAGCGAATCGCCGAGATGGAGGCCCGCCGCACCACCGGCGTCGAGGCGGCCGGCGCCGCGGCCGACGTCGAGCGGTATCGCGCCGAGGAGAAGGATCTGCAGGCCAAGGCCGAGCGGCTGGAAGCGGCGCGCGACGCCGCGGCCAAGCACGGCCCGCCGCTGGGGTTCGCGATCGCCCTCCTGCAGATCGGGATCGCGCTCGCGTCGGTCTGCCTGATCACCAAGCGCAAGCTGCTCTGGGGGGCGTCGGGGCTGCTGGGGGCGATCGGGATCTTCTACGTGATCTATGGGCTCTATCTGGTCTGAGCCCGACGAGCGCTCTCGCTAGCGGAACGCTTCGGGATGAAGCAGGCGCGCCAGACCCGACAGCGCCTCGACCGCGTGGTGTGAGACGTCGCCCATGAAGGCGCCCGGCGCTTCGTAGACCCGACCCGCGCGCACGGCGGGGACGTCCCGCCACAGTGGCGTCGCCCGCAACGTCTCGATCGGCGGCGCGGCGCCAACGTAACGCGGGATCACGATCGCCTCTGGATCGAGCCCGAAGACGGCTTCGATTCCGAGCTGGCCCGGACCGACGATGCCCGCGCCCGCGGCGACGTTGGTGCCGCCCGCGCGGGTCAGGATCTCGTCGATCAGGGTGTCACGCCCGACGGTGAAGCTGGGCGGGTCGTAGTAGAGGACGCGCACGGGCGGCGTGCCCGCCAGGCGCACCGACAGATCGGCGAGCGTCGCCTCGACGGTGCCGGCCAGCGCCCCGGCGCGCGCGTCGCTACCGACCGCGGCGCCGATCGAGCGGATGTTGGCCAGGATGTCGGGGAAGGTGTCGAAGCGCGACCAGCGCAGGACCGGTAGGCCCGCGCCGATCATGAGGCGCAGCGCGTTCGGCTCCGAAAATCCGGCCACGCAGACCAGATCCGGCTCCAGCGCCAGGATGGTCTCCACCTGGGTTCGGAGGCGCGGGACGGAAGGCGGATAGACCCCGGCGCAGCTCGAGATCGCCGGATCGTCGGCGAAGAACGACACGCCGACCACCCGATCGGGCGGGACCAGCATGGTCAGGATCTCGTCCGCGGCGAGGTAGGTCGACACGATCCGGCGCGGCGGACGCGGCAAGACCCACGCCTCGCCGGTCGGGCCATGCACCGTGCGCGGGAAGCCGCTGCCCGCACCACCCTCGACCCACCCGTCGCCGAGACCGCGCGCGCCGATCAGCGCCGCGCGCACCCGTCGCGAGAGCGCCGCGCCGGCGACCAGCGGCGCGGCGACGCAGGCCAGGGCGACGAGCCGCCGGCCTCGGTCCGGCGGGCCGGTCAATACGCGGCCACCTCCTGCGGCGGCAGTCCGGTCACCGGGTCCGAGGTGAAGCCGGTCGTCGCGCGCGGCGTCGCGGTGACGTCGAAGAGCCTGATCTGCGGCGTCGAGAAGCTCGCGTCTGGCACCAGCAGCAGGCCCGGCACCCCCGCGGATCTGCCGAGCGTGTAGGCGTTCGCAGACGCGACCTTGGTCGCGGTTCCGAGCACGTAGTCGAAGGCGTAGAGGGCGTCCGGGGCGGAGAAGTTGATCGCATCGTTGGTCACCGCGAACCCGCGTGTTCCGCCGCCCGACGGCGGCAACGCGAGCACCCAGCTGAAGTTGACCGGCCGATCGTCGAACGCCACCGCCGAGATCGAACGGGTCAGGCGGGGGGGCGAGGCGCCGAGATCCACGACGGCGATGCCGGACTCGAGCGGCTGGTTCTGAGACCCGAACGCGCCGCCGCAGGAGACCAGCAGCGTCTTGGTCGCCGCCACGTAGTCCATCCCCTGGCAGTCGTAAAGGCCGGTGAGCGCGACGCTGGCGACGACCTGATCCGTCGCCGGGTCGACGACGACGATCTTTCCTTCGCCGTAGTGGGCGTAGCCGGCGTCGATCTCGTTGAGCGAGACCACCACCTTCCCGTTGGCGATGATCGCCCGATCCGGTCGGACCAGGATGGTCGCCCCCGACACGACCGACGCGTAGGCATCTAACCCGATCTGGCCGATACGCGCGCCCGAGACCGGATTCATCACGACGATGTCGTTGCCGGCCAGCGCTGGATCCGACGCGGCGAGGTTCTTGGTGTAGCGGGTGACGTAGGCCTTGGTGTCGGAGAGGATGACCACGTCGAGCGGGTCGGTCTTGGCGCCGCCCGGAATCGCGATCTGCCGCGTGATCTTGCACTGCACCGGGTCGACGAAGGTGAGCGCGCCGTTGTCGGCGTCCACGATGACGACGGCCCCGCCCCGCTGTGGCTGCGACGGGAGCTGGGTGTTGCCCGAGATCGTCTTGGAGGAGCTCCCGGTCGAGCCCGTCGCGGAGTCGACGCAGTCGGCGTGCAGGAGGCCGCCCGCCATGCTCAGGATCGAAAGACTGGTCACGCTGAAGTCGCTGTTGAGCGCCACGAGGCCGGTGGCCGCGGGGGGCGCGAGCTGGGGCACGCCGGCCGCACCGCCCGAGCCGCCGACGCTTCCGGCCGAGCCGCCCGAGCCAGCGACACCTCCAGCGGCGCCGGCCGAACCGCCGACACCTCCAGCGGCGCCGCTCGTGCCACCGACGCTCCGGGCGTCCACGCCGGCGTCGATGCCCGGCTTGCCAGCGCCACCGCCGGCCACGCCACCGATACCCGCGAGCGCACCGCCTCCGCTGCCACCACCTCCGTTGGTTCCGGCCGAGGCGGCGGAGGTGCCGCCACCTCCGCTGGTCCCGGCCGATCCGGCGGATGTGCCGCCGCCCCCCGAGCCGGCCGCCGCATCGAACGACGGCTGGCCCGTCGGCGGGCTGTCGGCGCAGCCGGCGAGCGCGCCGGCGAAGAGGATCACAGCAAGACAAGACAGACGTCGCATCGAATCGCTCCTTGTTTGAATCACAGGTTGGGCAATCACAGGTTGTTGAAGAGCTGAGAGTCGGACCCGCCCGCCATCGAGGGGTCCATCGTCGAGTCGTAGGCCAGCGCGACGAACGCGGTTCGACCTGGAAGCGGCCAGGTGCTGAAATTCCAGTTCTGAAGGTCCGTCAGGTTCAGCGCGCTCGCGGTCACCCGCAGGTGCGCCCGAGGCCAGAGCAGGCTCGCCCCCGCGCCGACCAGCACCTGCGCCGGAACGGCCTTGAGGTCGGCTGCATCGTCGTAGGCGCCCGCCATCATCGCCGCGTCCGCGTAGGCCGCGAACTCGAGTCCCCGGGACAG
>JADGRB010000008.1 GCA_017881315.1 Pseudomonadota bacterium | reverse complement strand
GGAGCGGAAAAGGGAGCCGATAAGGGAGTCGGCAAGGGATCCGGCAAAAAGTCCTTCACCGGTCCGATCTCGAACGTCGGTGCGCTGGCGGTTCGGATCGTGGCGGCGCTCGATCCGCTGGATCGCGATCTGGCCAAGCTGCGGGCGCCGACGCCGGCGCTGCGTGAGGGGCTCGGTCGGTTGCAAGCCGCGCGCGAGGAGCTCGAGGCGGGGCGGGCCGCGGTCGCGGCACGGGACGCGCGCGCGGTCGCCGCTCTGCCGGCGCTGGCCGAGCTCGGCGCGGCGCAGGCTTTTCTCGCCGAGGCGCTCAACGCCGTGCGCGCGCCCGACGCGGCGGCGGTCGCCAAGCGGGCGATCGAGCTCAACCCGGCGCTGGTCGACGGCTGGCGCGAGCTCGGCGATGCGGAGCTGGAGGCGGGACGCCTCAAAGAGGGTGAGGCGGCGTTCCGCCAGGTGGTGGCGATGGACGCGACCTACGGGCTCGGCTACGCCAAGCTGGCGCAGGTGCTGCTCGAGCAGGGGCGGACGCTGGAGGCGCTGGAGGCGATCGGCGAGGCCGGGAGCCGCGGCGGAGATCCTTTCTTCATCGCGGCGATCCGCGGCGACATCTACGCCGAGATGGAGCGCCACACCGACGCGGCGGACGCCTACGATCTGGCGCTGGCGTTCGAGCCCGACGATCACTGGGCGCTGCACCAGGCGGCGCTCGAGCATGGGCTGGCGGGGAACACCGCGCGCGCCTCCGAGCTGTTTCAATCGGCGCTGGAGCACGATCGCGAGGGGTGCCACCAGACGCTGGTCGACTACGGCGATCACCTGCGGCGGCTCGGGCGGATCGGCGACGCGGTGAAGCTGTATCGGCGCGCGGTGGCGGCGGTTCCCGGCGATCCGGAATGGAAACAGACGCTGCGCGAGGCGGAGCGCGAGCTGCTGGCCGCGCCCAACTGAGCCGGTGGGCCCACCCTTCGCTACTGTGTCAGGATAGCCAGCCCATGGATCATCTGGAACAGCTCGAACAACAGAGCGTCTTCATCCTGCGCGAAGCTTTTCGGCACTTCGAGCGCCTGTGCATGCTCTGGTCGATCGGCAAGGATTCGACGGTGATGCTCTGGCTGGCGCGCAAGGCCTTCTTCGGCCACGTGCCGTTCCCGCTGGTCCACGTCGACACCAGCTACAAGCTGCCCGAGATGATCGCCTACCGCGACAAGCTGGCCATGGAGTACAAGCTGCAGATGGTGGTCGGCCAGAACGTCGAGGCGCTGGCCGCGAAGGACACCTTCCCGGACCGGCTGGCCGCCAACCCGAAGATGACGGTCGAGGAGCAGGCCATCGCGCGCACCGCCTGCTGCGGGAAGCTCAAGGCGGAGGCGCTGGGCGCCACGCTGCACGGCACCGGCGTGCGCCGGCGGCTGAATCTGGAGACGGGCCAGTACGAGCCCGACCACGATCACCAGCCCTACACCGGCGTCATCGTCGGTGCGCGTGCCGACGAAGAGGGGAGCCGTTCCAAGGAGCGCTACTTCTCGCCGCGGGACAAGAACAACGTCTGGGACGTGGGGGATCAGCCGCCCGAGTTCTGGAACCAGTTCAAGACCGACTTCGCGCCCGGCACCCACGTGCGGATCCACCCGCTGCTCGATTGGACCGAGCTGAACATCTGGGAATACATCAAGCGCGAGTCGATCCCCACCGTGTCGCTCTACTACGATCAGGGGGCGGGGACCCGTTACCGCAGCCTCGGTTGCGGGCCCTGTCAGGCGCCGATCAAGAGCACATCGAAGAATGTGGATGACATCATCGCCGAGCTCAAGAGCGGCAAGCTCAAGAACATCGCCGAGCGCTCGGGCCGCTTGCAGGACGGCAAGCACGGCCTCGAAGAGCTGCGCCGCGACGGGTACATGTGATAAAGAACGCCCGCGTGCCTGAGGTCGAACGTCAGACGTTCAACGTCGTGATCGTCGGCCACGTCGATCACGGCAAGAGCACGGTGGTCGGTCGCCTGCTGGCCGACACCGGCGCGCTGCCGCAGGGGAAGCTGGAGGCGGTGCGGCGCGAGTGCGAGCGGACCGGAAAGCCGTTCGAGTACGCCTTCCTGCTGGACGCGCTCTCCGACGAGCAGGACCAGGGGATCACCATCGACACCGCGCGCTGCTTCTTCAAGAGCGCGACCCGCGACTACATCATCATCGACGCCCCCGGGCACATCGAGTTTCTCAAGAACATGATCTCGGGGGCGGCGCGCGCCGAGGCGGCGGTGCTGGTGATCGACGCCAAGGAGGGCGTGCGCGAGAACAGCCGCCGCCACGGCTACATCCTGGCGATGCTCGGCATCCGGCAGGTGGTGGTCTGCGTGAACAAGATGGATCTGGTCGGCTACGACCAGAAGCACTTTCGCGCCATCGAGGCCGAGTACCGCGCGTTTCTGGAGGGGATCGGCGCGGTCAGCCCGCGCGCCTTCGTGCCGGTGTCCGCCATCGCGGGCGAGAACCTGGCCTCCCGCGGGAAGGAGACGCCCTGGTACGACGGGCCGACGCTGCTGGAGCTGCTGGACGCGCTTCCCAAGGCGCCGCCCAAGACCGAGCAGCCGCTGCGGATGCCGCTGCAGGCGGTCTACAAGTTCACCAAGCACGGCGACGACCGGCGGATCTTCGCCGGGCGGATCGAGGCGGGGCGGGTGGCGGTGGGGGACAAGATAGTGTTCTCGCCGTCCAACAAGATCTCGACGGTTCGGAGCATCGAGGCGTTCAACGTCGTGCCGCCGCGCACCGACATCGAGGCGGGTTGGTCGACCGGCCTCACGCTCACCGAGGAGATCTACGTGACCCGCGGCGAGGTGATGAGCCACGTCGGGAGGCCGCCGCTGGTCTCGACGCGGCTGCGGGCCAACATGATCTGGCTCGGCAAGAGCCCGTTCGTGCCGGGCCGCGACTACAAGCTCAAGCTCGGCACCGCGGCGGTGCCGGTGCAGCTGCACAAGATCAACAAGGTGATCGACGCGAGCGAGCTCGACCACCGGCTCGCCAAGGAGCAGGTCGACCGGAACGATGTGGCCGACGTGATCCTGGAGGTGCGGCATCAGGTGGCGTTCGATCTGACCGCCGACTGCGAGGCGACCGGACGCTTCGTGATCGTCGACGGGTACGACGTGGCGGGCGGCGGCATCGTCACGGCGGCCATCGCCGATGATCTGCGCGATCTGCGGGCCGAGGCGCGCATGCGCGACTTCAACTGGGTGCCGGGCGGCGTGACCGCGGCCGATCGCGCGCGGCGCTGGAAGCACCGGGCGGCGCTGGTGATGTTCGTCGGCAAGGCCGACTCCGGCAAGGAGCGCTACGCGCGCGCGCTCGAGCGGGCGCTGTTCGACGCCGGGCACAGCGCCTACATGCTCGACGGCCAGAACGTCCTTCTGGGGGTCGACAACGATCTGTGGGTCGACGCCGCGCAGTCGGAGCTGGTGCGCCGGTTCGGCGAGGTGGTCCACCTGCTGCTCAACGCCGGCCTGATCGTCGTCTCGACCACCAACGCCATCGGCCTGGCCGACGCGACCGCGGTCCAGGCGCTGATCCCCGACGCGCCGATGCTGCTCATCGACATCGATCCCGCCGACGCCAGCACCCAGGCCTGCGACCTGCGCGTCCGCGGCACCGAATCCGACGCCGACATCATCTCCCAGATCACCGCGCTGCTCGACAAGCGCCAGATCACCTCCGTCCCCTGAGCGGCGGGGTCGCTCGGTCGCTCGGTCGCTTTTCGCGGGCGTCCAAACGCGCTCGGGTGTGACAAAGTAACCGCGGTGGAACCGCCCACGAGCAGCTCCGGTGAGAGGTCCGCGGGACCGCTGCGGCGGCTGACCGCGGCGCGGTACGTGACGCCGTTGCGGGAAGGCGGCTCGGTGCCGGCGGTGGTGGAGGCGGACGACGGGGCGCTCTACGTGGTGAAGTTTCGGGGCGCGGCGCAGGGGAGCCGGGCGCTGGCGGCCGAGGTGATCGCGGGCGAGCTGGCGCGGGCGGCCGGGCTGCGGGTGCCGGAGCTGGCGCTCATCGACATCGACGGCGGCTTCGGGCGCAGCGAGCCGCACCAGGAGATCCGGGAGGTGCTGCTGGCCAGCGCCGGCATCAACCTGGCGATGGGCTATCTGGAGGGCGCCGTCGGGTACGACGTGGCGGCGCGGCGGCCGGTGCCGGCTGATTTTGCGTCGACGCTGGTCGCGTTCGACGCGTTCGTCGTCAACGTCGACCGCACCGCGCGCAATCCGAACTTGCTCTGGTGGAAGGGCGACCTGTGGCTCATCGATCACGGCGCGTCGCTCTACTGGCACCACGGCTGGGCGCCCACCATCGGCGCCGCCGACGATCTGGAGGCGTCGGCGGCCCGCCCGTTCGCGCGGGTGGGGGAGCACGTGCTGCTCCCATTCGCCGATCGGCTGGCGGAGGCGGGCGTCGCGCTCGGCCGGGCGCTCCACGACGAGGTCATCGCGCGCGCGGTCGCCGCCGTTCCCGAGGAATGGCTGGACGGCCCCGGAGGTCCCGCGGTGGGAAACGGCGGCGCGGAGTTGCGGGGCGCCTATCTGACCTGGCTGCGCGCGCGCCGGGCGGCGCTGCCGGCCATCATCGAGGAGGCGGCGCGTGCCCACGCCAAACGGGTTTGACTACGTCATCGTGCAGGTGGTCCCGCGCGTCGATCGCGACGAGCGAATGAACGCCGGCGTGGTCCTATTCTCGCCGTCGGCCGCGTATCTCGGGTGCGAGATCGCGCTCGACGAATCCCGTCTGCGCGCGCTGGCGCCCGCGATCGACCTGCCCGCCGTCACGCGGCAGCTCGACGCGATCCGCGCCGTCTGCGCCGGCGATCCCGCGGCCGGTCCCATCGCCCAGCTGTCGGTGTCGGAGCGGTTCCACTGGCTCTCCGCGCCGCGCAGCACGGTGGTGCAGCCTTCCGCGCCCCACACCGGCGTTTGCGACGATCCGACCGCCGCGCTGGAGCGACTTTTTCGCGCCTCGGTCGCCGTCCCCGCGCCACCCGCGCGCCGGACGTGACAGAGTAAACGGCGATGGACGTGGAGCTCGCGGCAGGCGTGGAAAAGACCGATCGAACGGAAGGTGCGCGGCGCGCCGAGCCGTTTTCGCCCGAGGCGCTGGCGCGCGAGCTCAACCCCGCTCAGGTGGAGGCGGTGCTGCACCCGCCGGGGCCGCTGCTGGTGATCGCGGGCGCCGGGTCGGGCAAGACCCGCGTCATCACCTACCGGCTGGCGCGCCTGGTGGCGACCGGCGCCGATCCGCGCCGCCTGCTGGCCGTCACCTTCACCAACAAGGCGGCCGGCGAGCTGCGGGAACGCGTCGACCAGCTGCTCTACGGGCGGATGGGGATCGGCAGCCGCGGCCTGTGGGTGGGGACGTTCCACGCGACCGCCGCGCGGATCCTGCGCCAGTGGGGCACCGCGGTCGGACTGCGCAAAGACTTCGTGATCTACGACGACGACGATCAGAAGCGTCTGCTCGGGCGGGTGCTGACCGATCTCAAGGTGCCGGAGCGGATGTTCCCCGTGCGGCAGGTGCTCTCCGCGATCGATCGGGCCAAGAACCAGGGGCTCTCCGCCGATTCGTTCTCCTCGAGCGACTACTTCGACGACGTCGTGGGCAAGGCGTACCGGCTCTACGAAGAGCGACTGGCGGCGGCCAACGCCACCGACTTCGGGGGGCTCTTGCTGACGACGCTCAAGCTCGTCGCCGGCAGCACGCCGGCAGCCCTGGAGATCGCGCAACGCTTCGATCACGTGCTGGTCGACGAGTTCCAGGACACCAACAGCGTGCAGTACCGGCTGGTGCGCTTGCTCTCCCGCCAGACCGGCAGCATCACCGTGGTCGGCGACGAGGACCAGTCGATCTACCGCTGGCGCGGCGCCGACATCCGCAACATCCTCGATTTCGAGCGCGACCACCCGGGCGCGCGGGTGGTCAAGCTGGAGCAGAACTACCGCTCGACCGGCCACATCCTTCGCGCCGCCAACGCCATCATCGAGAAGAACAGCGAGCGGCGCCCCAAGCGGCTGTTCACGGAGGCGGGCGACGGCGACCCGATCGTCCTGTTCGAGGGCGAGACCGAGCGCGACGAGGCGGAGTTCGTCGCTTCGCGCATCGACGCCGCGCTGCCGGAGGGGCGGGCGCCGCGTGACTTCGCGGTCTTCTACCGGACCAACGCCCAGTCGCGCGTGCTGGAAGACGCGCTCCGCGCGCGCGATCTCCCCTACGCCGTGGTGGGCGGCACGCGCTTCTTCGATCGGGCCGAGATCAAGAACCTGCTCGGCTACATGCGCGCCGTCGCCAACCCCGACGACGGCCTGGCGCTGCAAAGGATCATCAACGTCCCGGCACGCGGCATCGGTTCATCCACCGTGGATAAGATCGGCGAGCTGATCTTCGAGCGGAAGATCTCGGCCTGGCAGGCGCTGGAGCTGGTCGGGCAAGACGAAGAGCTCCTCGCGACCGGGCCGCGCAAGAAGGTCGCCGCCTTCGTCGAGCTGATGCGCCGCCTGCGGGCGGAGGGGGCGACGCTGGGGCCGGCCTCGCTGGCGGAGAAGATCTTCGAGGAGAGCGGCTACCGGGACGCGCTGGCCGCCGAGGCGACGCTGGAGGCCGAGGGGCGGACCGAGAACCTCCTGGAATTCGTGGCGCAGATGCGCGAGTACGAGCGCGAGGCGGAGGAGCCGTCGCTGCACGGGTTCCTCGAGCGGGTCGCGCTGGCCTCCGACGTCGACGGCTACGATCCCGAGAAGGGGGCGATCTCGCTCATGACGGTGCACACCGCCAAGGGGCTCGAGTTCCCGGTGGTGTTTCTGACCGGCCTCGAGGAGCGGATCTTCCCGCACGCGCGCAGCGTCGACGACGATTCGGCCGTCGAGGAGGAGCGCCGCCTCTGCTACGTCGCCGTCACGCGCGCGCGGACGCAGCTTCATCTGTCGCGCGTTCGCCGCCGGCGTCTCTCGGGCCAGGAGCTGCCCGGAATTCCCAGCCGCTTCCTGCGCGATCTGCCGGCCGAGAGCGTCGAATCGATCGTGATGGCGCGTCCGGCCGAGTACGGCAACTACGGATCCAGCGAGGGGCGAGGCCCCTGGGGCGGTCGCTGGAGCCGCGACGAGCCGCAAGCTTCGCGCCTGCCGCCGGGCCGATCCGCGGCCCCGCGTTCGACGGCCGCGGCCCGCACGCCCGGGGAGATCGTCGTCGAGTACGACGCCGAAGAGACCTCCTCACCGATGGGCCTGCAGGTCGGGGTCAAGCTCCGTCACGCCTCGTTCGGCGTCGGCGACGTGCGGGGCTGGCAGGGATCGGGCGCCGATCTCAAGGTGACCCTGCGCTTCCCCGGCACCGGCGTGAAGACCATCCTGGCGCGCTTTCTTTCGAAGCCTTGAGGTGAAGGGCGCGCCGCGGGCGTGATCAACGCTATGCCATCGAAATTCGGACGGCGGTAGAATGCCGCGCATGACTGCACTCACTCTGCCTCTGACATTGCTGGCAACGGTCCTCTCTCCGTCCCATTCGGCGGCCTCGCCGTCGCATCCCCTCGCCGCGGCGCCTCTGCAGGTCGCGCAGGGCTTCCGCCGCGAGCCAAACGGGCCGCCGCCACCGCCGGTCGAAGAGCGGGTCGAATCTCGGCGCGGCCACGTCTGGGTGCAGGGCAACTACGAATGGCGCGACGGCCGCTGGGTCTGGGGCCGGGGCCACTGGGAGCGCGAGCGGCACGGCCACCGCTGGCAACCGGGACGCTGGGAAATGCAGGGCGGCCGCTACGTCTGGATGCCCGGCGCGTGGGTCGAGGAAGGTCCGCCCCCGCCACCGCCCGGCCCGCCCGGCGGACCGATCTACTATGAAGGCGCCGCTCCTCCGCCGCCGCCCCCGGCGCAGATGGAGGTCGCGCCGCCACCGCGCCCCGGATTCGTCTGGATCCCGGGATACCACGAGTGGCGCGGCGGCCGTTACGTCTGGGTCGGCGGTCGCTGGGAAGGCGAGCGCCGCGGCCGTGCCTGGCGCGGGCCCCACTGGGAGCGCGAAGGCAACCGCCAGGTCTGGCGCCAGGGCGAATGGCGCTGAGCCGGGCGGCCTAGTACCCCAACACGAAGTCGTTTTCGGGGTCGGTCTTGAAGGCGTCGAAGTAGGGGGAGTAGGTGCGGACGTGGACGGTGCGGGCGGCCGGGAAAAACTGCATGACGCGCAGGTAGCCGCCGCCGCCCAGGTCCTGCACCTGGTAGTTGGCGAGGAGCTGGTTCACGGTGGTGCCGTCGGGGCGGGTGCTGCGGAGCCGCCCGGTGCCGCGGTCGAGCACGTGGCCGCAGAAGACGAACTGGATGTTGCTGTTGCCGAGCACCAGCTTCTGCCAGATCTCTTCCCCGTCGTTGACGGCGCCGGGCTTCGCGCCGATGGGATATCCGTGCGGGTTCCAGGCCTGGAGCTTGTTCTGGGCGGTGTGATCGTAGCGGGTGCCGTCCTGGTAGAGATACGCGTGGGTGACGATCATCGCCGGCGTGTCGGGGTACTGCTTGACGATGCCGTCCGCCCAGGTGAGCACCTCGTCGCGCGGTCCGAACTCCAGTGAGACGACCAGCCATTGCCCGCCGCCGCCCGGCACGTCGATGAGCGCGTAGTTGTTCTCGATGTGCTGCGGGTCGAAGGTCCCCTTGAACCAGCGGAGCGCGGCGAACTTCCAGACCGGGAAATACGAATCGATGAGCGTGCTGCGGCTCATGGTCCAGCCGTCGCCGCCGTAGTCGTAGTCGTGATTTCCGGTCGAAATCACGTAGGGAACCAGGCCGTCCAGCAGCTGCATGCTGCGCGCCGCGGCCGACCACTGGCCCTCGTTGTCGGTGTCGACCAGATCCCCCTCGTGCAGCACGAAGGCGATGTTGCCGAGAGCGCGCTCGCCAGCGATCCAGCGGGTCTGCGCGTCGAAGATGTCGGGGTAGAAGGCGGCGTAAAACTGCGTGTCGGGCATCGCGATTACCGTGTAGGGGGTGCCCGGCAGCGGTGGGCCGGCGTCGGGGTTGGGGGCGGAGGGGGGAATCGGCGGGGCGTCCGCGCCGGCGTCGTAGGTGACGGTGGACGCCGCGTCCTCCCACACGAACGGCCACAGGTAGATCGATTCGGGCTGTCGCTGGCAGGCGGCCAGCCCCAGCAAGAGCAGGCCCAGACCGGCCAGCGTCGATCGCTGGAGGCTCATGACCACGAAAGCCTACCAGATCGGGATTTCAGCGGATGAGCGTGAGCTTGGCGCTGCGCTTCTCGCTCCCGGAGGCGGGACCGTTTTTGACCGAGAGCTGGCAGGCAACGTCGCCGGCGATGCGCGAAAAGAGCTCGGCGACCTTGGAGCCGGGATCGCGGATCACCACCGGCGTGCCGTCGTCGCCGGCGCGGCTCACCGCCGGCTCGAGGGGGATCTCGCCCAGGAACTTGATCCCCGCGCGCTCGGCCAGCTTGTGTCCGCCGCCGCGCAGGAAGATCTCTTCGTGGTGGCCGCAGCTCGGGCAGACGAAGCCGCTCATGTTCTCGATGAGGCCGAGCACCGGCACCTCGACCCGCGTCCACATGGCCAGCGCCTTCTCCACGTCGATGATCGACACCTCCTGAGGCGTCGTCACCATCACCGCGCCCGTGATCGGCAAGAGCTGCGAGAGCGAGAGCTGGGCGTCGCCGGTACCGGGCGGAAGATCGACGATCAGGTAGTCGAGCTCCCCCCAGGCGACGTCCTCGATGAATTGCTGGAGGAGCTTGTGGACCATCGGCCCGCGCCAGATCACGGCGCCGCCGCGCTCGACGAAGAATCCGATCGAGACCACCCGCAGGCCGTGGTGGAGCGCCGGGATGATCTTGTTGCCGGTGTCCACGATCGCGGCGCGCTCGGGCGGCCCCATCATCTGCGGGATCGACGGGCCATAGACGTCGGCGTCCAGGATGCCGACACTGGCGCCCAGGCGCGCCAGCGCGGCCGCCAGGTTGGTGGTCACCGTCGATTTGCCGACGCCACCTTTTCCGGCGGCCACCGCGATGATGTTCTTCACGCCGGGCAGGCGGGGATTCGACGGATGGTTGGGGCGGCCCACCACGCGCGACGAGAAGCGCACCTCGACCCGCTCGAGGCCCGGCAGGCGCCCGACCGCCTCCTGGATCGACTTCGCGATCGCGTCCTTGGAGGGACAGGCGGGGGTGGTGAGCTCGATGCCGATCACCGCGACCGCGCCGGCTTCGATCTCGATCGACGCGATCATGCCCGCCGACGCGAGGTCGCGCTCGAGCGCAGGGTCTTGCACCTCGCCGAGGACGGCGCGGATCTCGTCGGTTGTCGGGGGGGGGGAGGGAATGCGCGAAGCCTGCCGAAGTTGGCGGTCTACTGCTAGCCTTTTCTCGCCCGCGCCGAGGAGAGCGCTCGGAGCTGCGCCGGCTGGTCGGGGTGGTGCCCCATCTTGCGGCGCTTGATCGCGAGGTAGGCGGCGTTGTGCTGGTTCTCGCCGACCCAGTGGGCGATCCGCTCCGCCACCGTGACGCCGGCCGACCGCAGCCCCGCCACCTTGAGCGGGTTGTTGGTGAGCAGGCGGATGGATCGGACGCCCTGATCCTTCAAGATCGCGGCCGCCAGATCGTAGCGGCGTGAGTCGGCCTCGAAGCCCAGCGCCAGGTTCGCCTCCACCGTGTCGGCGCCGTCATTTTGCAGAGCGTAGGCGCGGACCTTGTTGCCGAGGCCGATGCCACGCCCCTCCTGGCGCAGATAGACCACCAGGCCGGTCCCCTCGGCGGCGATTCGTTCCAGCGCGGCGTCCAGCTGCTCGCGGCAGTCGCACTTGAGCGATCCGATCACCTCGGACGTCCAGCACTCCGAGTGCACCCGGCAGAGCACGTTGCCGACGCCGTCGATGTCGCCGCGCACGATGGCCATGTGCTCCTCGACCGTGGGCGAGTCGCTGTCCGCGTCGGCCGCGTCGCGATAGACGACCAGCCGAAACGGGCCGTGCGCGGTGGGCAGATCGGCCTCTGCGTATCGAATGAGGTTCATCTGGTGATTAGATGGGGGAGGGCCGGTGACGTTACTCCAAAACCGGTTCGGTTGCGGGTTCCGGGCGGCGGTGTCATCTTAATGGAGGCATGGCCGCGCGACCGATCGTTCGTTTTCCCGACCCGCAACTGCGCCAGCGGTCGGCCGAGCTGGACGGCGTGGACGACAGCGTGCGTCAGCTGGTGGCCGAGATGGCCGAGACGATGGTCGAGGCAGAAGGCGCGGGCCTGGCGGCCATCCAGGTGGCGGTTCCGCTGCGGCTGTTCCTCATCGATGGGCAGGTGGCCGGCGGCCCCGAGGGGGCGCCCCCCAAGGTGTTCATCAATCCCGAGATCCTGGAGATCTCCGCGGAGGCGCAGACCGGCGACGAGGGCTGCCTCTCGTTTCCCGATGTGTTCGTTCCGGTCAAGCGCGGGCTGCGCGCAAAAGTGCGCGCGATCGATCTGGACGGCAACAGCTTCGAGGCGGAGGGCGAAGGGCTCTACGCGCGGGCGCTGCAGCACGAGACCGATCACCTGAACGGGCGGCTGCTCATCGATCAGGTGGGGCCGGTCAAGCGGGAGATCATCAAGCGCAAGCTGCGCAAGGACGCCGAAGCCGAACGGCAGGAGGCCGCCGAGCGCGAGCCAGCGCGCCGCGCCCGCTCGGCCGGATAGTATCGGCCGGGTATTATCGGATATTTCGACCGTTTCACGCGCGCGACGACACTAATATTCCATGCTGACGATCGCGCTCCGCCGGATCGAGTTCGACGGCCGCCATGGCGCGACGGCGGTCGAGCGGCGCACGACGCGCAAGTTCGAGGTGGACGTGGAGCTGGACTGCGAGGTTGCGGCCGCCGAGCGGGGCGATCGCTTGGCCGATACCGTCGACTACAGCCGGGTGGCGGAGATCGTGGTCGGCGTCGGCGCCGGCGAGCCCCACCACCTCCTCGAATCGCTGGCGCGGCGGATGCTGGACGCGGTCGGCAACAAGTTCCCGGCCGTCCGGGGGGTGCGCCTGTCGCTGCGCAAGCTCAACCCACCGAGCTGTCCCGGCCATCCCGCCTACGCCGAGGTCCGCCTCAGCCGGGGCCCGGAATAGGCCGCGATCGATGCCGGCGCCGCCCCTCCGTCATGCGCGCGGGCTCCGGCGCCTGGCGCGTCTGGTGGTCGAGCGGGCGCTCCCGCACGCGGTCCTGATCGGCCGCGGCGCGCCCGACCGGCGCCGGGTGGCGCTGACCTTCGACGACGGGCCGGGCGCGATGACCGAGGCCTACCTCGACGCGCTGGAGGCTGCGGGGGCGCGGGCCACCTTCTTCGTGGTGGGCGAGACCTGCGCGCAGCATCGGTCGGCGCTGCGGGCCATCGTCGCGCGGGGGCACGAGGTCGCCGGTCACGGCTACACGCACCGCCCGTTTCCGTCGCTGCCGGCGGCGGCGCTGCGGGACGAGCTCAAGCGCACGGCGGGGCTGCTGCCGCCCGCCCGGTACCGGGCGCTGGTGCGCCCGCCGGGCGGCCGGGTCTCGCCGGGCTCTGTCGCCCGCTGCGCGCGCGCCGGGTACACGACCGTGCTCTGGTCGGTCGACTCCGACGACTGCCGCAGCGATTCGCCGGCGCAGTTGATCGCGAACCTCGCACCCGGACGGCTCTCCCCAGGCGACATCATCCTTCTGCACGAAGGGCAGCCCTGGACGCTGGAGGCGCTGCCACCCGTGCTCCACGCGCTCCGCGAGGCCGGCTACCAGATGGTGACGGTCAGCGAGCTGGTTTCTCGCCGCTGACGCGCGCCAGAATGGGCGCATCGTCGGGCGCATCCTCGGTGGCCCCGGCGTGCCGGATGCGCACCTCGGCGCCGATCGGGACGCTGACGTGCACCATGGCCAGCGCGACGCCCCGCCCGTCGGCGAAGCGCCCGGCGCTGGTCACCCGTCCGGCCTTCGGCTTGACGTCGCTCTCGAGCGCGTCGCCGGGGCGCGGGTCGGCGGCGCCCGTGATGTCGAGGCCGGCAAGGCGCCAGTTGGTGTGGCCGCGGTCGCGCACCCGGACGATCGGCTCCTGGCCGAGGTAGCAGCCCTTGCCGTAGTCGATCGCGTCGTCGAGGCCGACCTCCATCGGAAAATAGTCGGCGGTGATCTCGGCGCCGAAGCGGGGCTCGCCGGCGGCGATGCGCGCGGCCTCGGCGGCGGCGGGCGCGAGCTCGGGCGCCCCGGCGCCGTCGAGCCGCGCCCAGGCGGCGGCGATCTCGGCCGAGGTGCCCCCGACCCAGAATCCGTCTGCGCCGAGCTGGCGAACGCGCGCCAGCCAGAGCCCGCCGAGGTCGGCGTGGGCGAGCTTCGGTCCGCCCGCGAGCGGGCCGACGTCGACGCCGGCGGCCGTCAGGCGCTCGGGCGCTTCGGGACCCAGGATCGAGAACATCGCGAAGTCGCGCCGGGGCGTCGCCGCGAAGTCGTCCATGATCGCGTATCGCCCCAGGGCGGCGGCGACCGGCTCGGCCTGGCCGGCGTCGACGACGATCCAGATCTCGGTCTCCCGCACGAAGATCCACATCTCGCTGACCACGTGCCCCTTGGGGGTGAGGAGCGCCGCGTGGCATCCGCCGCCCACCGGCGTCCCGGCGACGTTGCCGGTCACGATGCCGTTCAGAAACCGGACGCGATCGGCGCCGGTCGCCACGATCAACTCACGCCCTTCGCCGGCACGCAGGACCGCGCCCTTGGCCAGGAGCTCGACGTCGCGCGTGGTGGGCATTACCCGTTCTTCATAGCGCGCCGCTCGCGCAGCCGCACGGCCCGGCGGCCGCGCGCGTCCTTCTGGCGGCGACGTTCGTCGGCGGTCTCGGGATGCAGGCGGGGGACGGGCCGCGGCCGACCGTTCTCGTCGACGGCCACGAAGGTCAAGTAGGCGCGCGTCGTCTGGCGGCGCTCGAAGGTGACCTGGTTTTCGGAGAGCACCCGCACCCCCACCTCCATCGAGGTGCGCGCGGCGAAGTTCACCTGCGCTTGCAGCAGCACCACCTCGCCGAGCTGGACCGGGGTGAGGAAGTGCAGGCGATCCATCGAGGCGGTGACCACCGGTCCCCCGGCGTGACGCGCGGCCGCGATCCCGGCGGCGATGTCGATCCATTGCATCAGCATCCCGCCGAAGATGGTGCCGTGAACGTTGGTCAGCCCCGGCAGTACCAGCTGCGCGGTCTCGACGCGGGAGCTGCGGGGCGTGCGACGCGGCTTTCCTGGAATCGGGCGTGGCATGCCCATGCCGGTACCACCCGGCGTGACCGGCGTCAAACCGGGTTGGGCTGGCCTCCTGTATAGTGGTGCGGCATGTTCGCCCGCTCCTTCGGTCTGGCCCTCTTCTGCGGCCTCCTGTCGGCGGTCGTTCCCGCCTCGGCGGTGGCCAGGAAATACACGCTGAACGAGCTGCTCGAGATCGCGCGCACCCAGAACCCGGGGCTGCGCGCGGGCGACGCCGCGACGCACGCGATGCAGGCGCAGGTGAGCGAAGCCAAGCGCAACTGGTTTCCGCAGGGCGATCTGACCTCGTTCGTGGCGCCGGTGCCGCGGATCGAATGCGAAGACGCAAACGGTTTAGCCAACAGCGATCAAATCATACGGGAGACGAACTGCATCCAGACCAACGCCAGCCCGTCCCACGGTGCGCTCCAGTACCTCACCAACTTCGCCGGCGCCTACTCCCGGACCGACCTGAAGCTGGTCCAGCCGATCTGGGACTTCGGCAAGATCTCGGCGGGCGTCACCGCCGCCGAGGCCGGGGTGGTGGTGACCACCGGGCGCCAGGCCGGCGCGCGGGCCGAGATCGAGCTCAACGTCCGCAAGGCCTACTGGGGTCTCAAGCTGGCGCGCGAGCTGCGGTCGATGCTGGAGGAGGGGGAGGGCTACCTCGACAGCGCGCAGAAGAAGATCGAAAAGCAGCTCGGCGACGGGAGCGGAGGCGTGACGGTCAGCGACAAGCTGCGGCTGCGGACGGTGCGCACGGAGATCGAGGTCCGTCACCTGGAGGCCAAGCGGCTGGAGGAGATCGCCCGCAGCGGGTTGCGGGCGCTGCTGGGCACCGAGTCGCCCGAGGACGTGGATGTCGACGACGAAGACTTCGAGGCGCTCGAGGTGCCGGAGCGGCCCCTCGCGTACTACGAGGAGCAGGCTCGCCTCTCGCGGCCGGAAGTGCGGACCCTCGACTACGCCGTCAAGGCCAAGCGGGCGCTGGCCGATCTGGAGCACCGCAAGCTCTACCCGGATCTGGTGCTGATCGGCCAGGTGTCGTTTGCGTATGCGCCCACCATCGATTCGCCCGCGAACGCCTTCGCCAGCAACCCCTTCAACGGCTACGGGGGCGGCATCGCCGCGGCGATGCGACTGCCGCTCGACTTCGGCCCCAAGCTGGCCCGCGGCGATAGGACCCGCGCCGAGGCCGAGGAGATCGAGGGCCGCCGGCAGGAGGCGCTGGGCGGCGTGGGGTTCGAAGTGGCCAAGGCCTACCTCGAGCTTTCGGAGGCGGAGACCCGCCTCACCGAGGTGCGCAAGGGCGAGAAGGCCGGCAAGGCCTGGGTGGCGGCCGTGTCGCAGAACTTCGCGCTCGGCCTGGCCGACGCCCGTGATTTCTCGGACGCCCTGCTGCAATCCTTCAAGATGCGGACCTTCGCCTTGCAGGCTGTCTACGATCTGAACATCTCGACCGCGACGCTCTCCCGGGCCACCGGCACCTCCGTTCCCTGAGCTCTGCCGTCGAATTCCGTCGGTGACGTTCGCGGCGGGGTCTTGACCCAACCATCTTCCGTCTTAGGTTGAAAAGTGTGGTGACGAAGACAGTTGCTGGGTCGGCTCGCTGGATCGTGGTGGGGTTGGGCAGGCAAGTTTTCTAAGGGCGACGAGCAAGCGACCGAACCGAGACAGTCGACCAGCCACAAAGCGGGGGGCCACGAGCCCTCCGCTTTATTTTTATGGCCGTCGTTCCGGGAGTTGCTAATTTTCGGGTCGCGAAAAACCGCAGACCGAAAAAGCTCAACCACAGGAGACGACCATCATGCGAGCCATTCTGAAGATCGGAGCTGTTTTACTCGCGACCGCCGGGGTAGCTGAGGCGGCGCCCGCGTTCACCCTGACGAGCTCGGCGTTCAAGAATGGCGCCGCTATCCCGGACAAATACGCCTTCAACGGCATGGGCTGCACCGGCGAGAACGTCGCGCCGCCGCTCGAATGGAAGAACCCGCCCGCCGGGACCAAGAGCTTCGCGCTCATGGTGCACGATCCCGACGCGCCGACCGGCTCGGGCTGGTGGCACTGGGTCGCCTACAACATTCCGGCCGACGCGACCTCGATCCCCGAGGGCGGCGCGCTGCCCAAGGGCGCCGTCGGCGGCAACAACGATATGGGCAAGCCCGGCTACGGCGGCCCCTGCCCGCCGCCCGGCAGCGGCAAGCACCACTACAACTTCACGCTCTTCGCGCTCAAGGTCGACAAGATCGAAGTCCCGCCGGGCGCGTCGGCCGCAATGGTGGGCTTCAACGCCAACGGCAACGCCATCGGCAAGGCGAAGCTCACCGGGCTCTACTCGCGCCCCAAGGCGAAGTAGCGCGCGGAGCTATTTCGAGGGCGGCGCCGGCGCCGTGGTTTTCGGCGTCGCCGCGGGCGCCGTCGCTCTTGACGGCGTCGCGGCCGACCCCGCCAGCACCAGGCTCTTGACGAAGGCGGCGTACTCGTCCTTGAGCTTCGGGTAGCTGGCGGTGGTCGCGTTCAAGACCAGGAAGCAGACCGTCCCGTTCTTTTCGAGGGTGGTCACCTCGCCCTGGTGGGTCGCGCCCTCGGCCCGCTCGCGGAACTGTTCGCGCCGGCTGCCGGGAATCAGCGGCGGCAAGGTCTTGAGCTTGGCGTCGGGGAACATGTTGCGGCCGGCCTTGCGCGCCAGCGCGGCCGCCGCGGCGGCGTCGGGGTGCTGGACCAGGACCACGGCGGTCCCGCGCTCGGCCTCGCCGTCGTCGCGCAGCACGCGGCCGGTGGCGAAGTCGATCAGAAGGCCGCTCTCCGGCGTCGCGGCGAGGGTGGTGAGGCGCCAAGCGATCGGCCACTGCAGCTCCAACCCGTAGCGGGCGCTCTTGAGCGCGGCGTGCTCGGGCGTGGCCGACAGGCGCAAGGTCGATCCGGGGCCGTCCGCCGGTGGTGCGGGCGGCGGCGGCAGCGGCACCGTCGCGCCGGCGCTGGACTTGCCAGCCAGCCGAACGGCCAGCGCGTCGAACGGATCGGCCTGGCGGTAGCGCCGCAGCTCCACGGCGCCGTCGGCCGCCTTCCCGGCGGCGATGAGCGCGCGGGCCAGGAGGTAGTGGACGCGCGGGGGAACGTCCGGGATCGCGGTGGCGGCTTCTGCCAGGGTGATGGCCTTGGCGGCGTCTCCGGCCAGGAGCAGGACCGCCGCGCGGGACAGCGCCGCTTCGGCGCGCCGCGGTGTCCGGCCGAGCACGTCGTCGAGCACGGCGGCCGCCTCCTCGGCGGCGGCGGGCCAGTCGAGCGCCGCCGCCAGCGCCAGCGCGCGCCCGGTGAGCACGCGCCGCTCCTCGACGAAGGCGGGATCGGCCGCGAGCGACCAGGACTCGTCGAGGAGATCGTGGACCTTCTCGTCGACCGCGCCGGCGCCCCGCTTGACGATCAGAGGCGGCCGTTCGGAGATCGTCCGCTCGAGGTGGGTGAGATCCCGCTCGAGCTCACGGACGTGACCGAGAGAGTTGTCCTTCTTGATCCGAATGCGGTAGGCGAAGGCGTCGGCGCGCAGGGATTTCCCGTCGAAGAAGATCGGATCGCTCGAGCGGGTGGTCTGGCCTTCCGTGGGGGCGGCTTCGACCGTCACCCACTCGTCGCGCAGGGTCCCGGCGACCACCGTCATCTTGCCGCAGGCGCCCGCCCCCGTCGCGCGCACGACGATGTCGCCGGTTTGCAGATCGCCGCGCCCCACCGTCTCATAGAGCCCCTTGGGGTTCTTGGCCTCGGTCGCCAGGAGCGCTGCCGAGCGAAGCGGGCTCGGGTAACGCCACCAGGCGGGCGGCGCCTGGGTGCGGTCCTCCTCGATGTCGGGCACGACGCCACCGTGGCGCTCCACCTCTTCCCACGAAACCGGCGCCGAGCGTTCCCAGCCCGCGTAGCCGGGCGGCGTCGGCACCGGATCATCTTGCGGGCAGGTGTCGCGCGCGGGCGCGGCCTCGGGCCGGGACGCCGCCGCGGCGACGAGCAGCGCGGCGACGGCGGTGACCGAGATTACCCGACGCACGTCAGACGCCGATGAACAGACGGTGGCCGAAGTTCGGCTCGAGGTCGGTGGCGAAGATCTTCTCGGCGGAGGTCTTGACGTCGTAGTCGACGCGTCGGAATTCGAACAGGCGCTTCTCGGTGTCGAAGAGGATGTAGCTGGCGCGCGGATCGTAGTCGCGCGGCTGCCCGACGGAGCCGACGCTGACGATGTACTTCCAGCCGGGGCGCAGCTCGAAGCGGTCGGACACCACCTCGTGAACCCCGTCGGGCGACAGCGCGAACGACTTGCAGAGGTGCGAGTGGCCGATCAGGGTCAGCGGCGCCAGGTCATCCCAGATCTCCAGGCACTGCGCGGCCTGATCCTTGGCGAAGATGTAGTCGAACTCCTCGATGTTGAGCGGCGACCCGTGGCAGTAGTGGATCTCCCCCTCGCGAACCTCGTAGGGCAGGTTCTTGAGCCACTGCAGGTTCTCGGGCGTGAGCAGCCGCGCGTGCAGGTCCAGCGCGTGGCGGGCGGCGTGGTAGTAGTACGAGTAGTCCATGCGCCCGGCCACGGCGGCGTCGTGGTTGCCGAGGATGGTGTGCGCGGTGCGGGTGCGGATCAGCGAGCAGCACTCGTTGGGGCTGGCGCCGTAACCGACGGTGTCGCCCAGGCAGACCCGCTCGTCGACGCCTTCCGCATCGATCGCCTTGAGGACCACCTCGAGGGCTTCGATGTTCGCGTGCGTGTCTGAGAAGACTCCAATCCGCATCGGACGACCGCATAGGTTAACACCTATTTGCGACCCTGGTGGGGTGCGGAGCACCTAATTCGGCTGGATCTGGATGGTCACGCCGCCGAGGGCGGACGACAGCTCGAGCAGGGCGGTGCGCGGGTGGGCGGCGGCGTGCCGGCCGACGTAATCGGCGCGCAGCCACTCGCCGTCGCGCCGAACGCCGCGCAGCGGAACCTTGGTGTCGAGCGGCACCGCCGAGCGCGCGCGCAGCTCGAACGGGGCCGACTCGCCCACCGGCACCATCCGCACGTCGCCCGCGTAGCTCCGCAGGTCGTAGTGCGCGCCGGGGCGGATCACGCCGATGAGGACGATCTGTCCGGTGGTGGTCACCAGGCGCACGAAGCCCGCGCGGATGTCGTCGGCGTGGATGCTGCCGTCGACCACGCGCGCGTCGACCCGGCCGCCGGCCAGATCCTTGAGGTCCATGTCCCCCTCGACGCCGTCGAGATCGACGTCGCCCTCGACGGCCGCCAGGCGCTGCCCGCCGCGCAGCTGGTGGGTGACGACGCCGCCGCGCACGTCGGAGACGCCGATGCGCCCGCCGGTGGTTTCGAGCTTGGCGCCGGCGCGCAGCCCCGACGCCGAGACGTCGCCGCCGAAGGTCTTGGCCTCCACCGCCACGTCGGGCGGCACCTCGAGCCAGAGATCGACGCCGCTGCCGGCGAGCGGCAGCGAGCGCTCGCGGCCCCCGATCTCGACGCGGGTGTCGATCTGCACCTCGCCGCTCTCGAAGGAGGTGTAGTGGACCCGCAGACGACCCAGCGCCTCGGCGGTCGAGGCGCGCTTTTCGGCCACCACGTGGATCTCGCCCGGACGGGCGGTGCCGCGGATGCCGACCCGGCCGAGCAGGTTGTCGATGCGGACCATCTCGGCGCCGCGGGCGGGGACGATGATCTCGCGGCGATCGACCAGCAGCGCTTCGCCGGTGCCGTTCGCGGCCCCAGGTTGCGCGGCGCCGGGTTGCTCGGCGGCCAGGGCCGGCGCGGCGGTCGCGAGGCCGAGCGCGAGCGCGAGGCCGCAACCCAAGCGCTTCATGGCGTGCCGACATTTCCAGCGGCGCGTCCGCTTCCGGTCCAGGCGCCGCCGCGATGAACGGCCGCGGCCAGAAACGCGATCTTCTGCTGGTAGGCCGCGAAGAGCTGTTCGTTCCCGGTGCTGTCGCCCGGATTTCGTCGGGCCAGATCGCGTGAGCGCGCGATCGCCTCGTCGAGCTGCACCAGACGTTCGGCGTAGAGCGCGCGCTCTTCGGCGCTCCAGCGCGGCTCCTCGCGCGCGAGGAGACCGCGCAGCTTTTCGATCGAGCCTTCGTAGGCGGCGGCGGCGCGCGCGAACTCCGCCTCCGCCTCGGCCAGCAGCGGATCCGCCGCCGCGACCGCGACCGCGGCGGGCGTGGTAGCGAAGACCGGGCCCCGGTGGGTGCGCCACGACGCCAGGCCGAGCGCGACGATCGAGACCGCCGCCGCACCGGCCAGCGCGCCCGTGCCGAAGAGGCGCAGCGACATCCACCAGGGACGGTCGTGTCGTTCCAGCGCACCCGCCACCGCGGGCCAGAGCGTCGGCGGCGGCTCCGGGCGATCCAGACCACGCGCGGCCGAGACCATCGCCGAGAGATCGGCCAGCACCGCCCCGCAGCGCGGGCAACCGGCGCCGTGGGTGCGCACCGCCTGCGCAAGGGTGGCGGGCAGGTCGCCGTCGACGAAGGCCGACAGCGTCTCGGCTGGATAGACGGTGCAGCCGTCGACCTTGCCGTCGCTTTCCCGGCTAGCCATTTTGCAGCGTCCCCGCGGTGATGCCGTCGGCGGCCAGAATTTCGCGCAGCTTACCCCGGGCCTTGTGCAGCTGAGACTTCGAGGTCCCGATGTGGCACCCCAGGATCGACGCGATCTCTTCGTGCTCCAGCCCCTCCACGTCGTGCAGGACGATCACCGTGCGGTAGCCGGTCGGCAGGCGCACCAGCGCGCGTTCCAATCTCGCGCGCAACACGGCGTCGCCGCGCGCGGGCTCCGCGGTCAGCGGCTCGCCGCCTTGTGCGGCCTGCGCCTCCTCGATCGGCAGACGCGCCGCCGCGCGCCGGGTCCGGTGCGACAGCGCCGCGTTCACCGCCAGGCGGTAGATCCAGGTCGACAGGGCCGCGTCGCCCCGGAATTTCGGCAGCCCCCGGAAGATGCGGATGAACGCCTCCTGCGCCACCTCCTCGGCGTCGATCGACCCGACGATCCGCAGCGCCAGGCCGAAGACCCGCCGCTTGTAGCGGTGGTAGAGCGCCTCCCGGCTGCCCGGATCACTCCTCTGGATTGCGGCGATCAGCGCGGCATCGTCGAGCGGCACCCGCGTCCCCTCCGCCGGCGCCAGGTGTAGCCCTTCAATTGCCGTGACGCCGAGCATCGTCGTGTGGGGAGGTTTGACTGCCATGCGCCGCGTCCGGTTGCCCCCGACTAGACGCGTCTCGGCCCCCACCGTCAATGGCCAGCATCACGCGGCGGGAATTGCGCCACCCGGTGTTAGAGTGCCGGCCCCATGCGGGTCGTGGTGCTGGCCTGTTTCTTCCTGTCCGGTGCGTCGGGGTTGATCCTCGAGATGCTCTGGACCCGCATGCTGACGCTGGTCTTCGGGTCGACGACGCTGGCGGTGTCGACGGTGCTGACGGCGTTCATGGGCGGGCTCGGCCTCGGGTCGTATCTGGCGGGAAAGTACGCCGATCGGCTCAAGAACCCGGTGCGGGCCTACGCGCTGGCCGAGGCCGGGATCGGCGTCTACGCCCTGCTGGTCCCGCTGGTGATCATGGCCTACCCGGGGCTCAACCGCGGGCTTTGGAGCGCGTTCGGCGACAGATACGCGCTGCTGTCGTTTCTGCGGTTCGCCGCCTCGGCGGCGCTGCTGATCGTGCCGACCACCTTGATGGGGGCGACGCTGCCGTTCCTGGCGCGGCACTTCGTGACCCGCCCCTGGGAGCTGCGACGGATCGGGCTGCGCATCGGGACGCTGTATTCGGTGAATCTCTTCGGCGCGGTGGCGGGCGCGTTCTTCGCCGGATTCGTCTTCCTGCCCTCCTTCGGTCTGCGCTGGACCAACGTGACCGCGGCGTCGTTCAACCTGACGCTGGCGGCCGCGATCCTGCTGGCGCGCCGCGTTCTGCCGGCGCAGGCGGACGAGGGCATCTCGATCGACGAGCGCCTCGACGCGGCCGCCGCGGAGGCGAACTTGGAGTCGCCGGCGCTGCCCGCGATGCCGGTGCTCGACGATCGGGCGCGCCGCGCGGCGCTGGGAGCCTTCGCGGTCTCCGGCGCGACCGCCATGACGCTGCAGGTGCTCTGGACGCGCGCGCTGGCGGTGCTGCTGGGGTCGTCGATCTTCTCGTTCACGCTGATCCTGCTGGCCTTCCTGGTCGGCCTCGGCGTCGGGGCGGCGGTGTTCGGGCGGGCCAGCCAGCGGACGCCGCACCCGGTGCGCTGGCTGGCGGCGCTGCACCTGGGGACGGCCGCCGCGGTGGGCGCGACCTACCTGCTCACCGACAAGATGCCGTACGTCTTCACCTGGCTCCTGCAGTCGACCAGCTTCGCGGTCGACACGATCCTGGCCTGCCAGTTCGTGATGGCCTGCATGATCATCCTGCCGGCGACCATCCTGATGGGCGGGGTTTTTCCGCTCACCATGCGGATCGCCGCGGGCGGCCTCGATTCGGTGGGGCGCGACGTGGGCCGGGCCTACGCGCTCAACACCACCGGCGCCATCGTGGGATCTTTTCTGTCGGGGTTCGTGGTGTTGCCCAAGCTGGGCCTGCAGCGCGGGATCTACGTGGCCGTGCTGTTCGATCTGGCGCTGGCGGCGTATCTGTTTTGGGTCTCGCCGGGCCTGCCGCGCCGTCGGCGAAATGCGGGCGTCGGGGCTGCGGTGGCGCTCGCGCTGCTGGGCCTGGTCTTGCCGCGCTGGGATCTGGTCAGCTTCTCGTCGGGCTTCTTTCGGCTGTCGATCGCGCGCGAGTACATCAGCCGCAAGATCCGCAAGCACTTCTGGCACGACCCCAAGCTGGTGTTCTACGAGGACGGCATCGCGACCACGGTCAGCGTCGACCAGTGGGACGCCAAGACCTACTCGCTCAAGAACAACGGCAAGGTCGACGCCTCCAACGACGCCGACATGCCGACCCAGATCGTGGTCGGCCTGTTGCCGCTGCTGTTTTACGGCGGGGCGGCTCCGCCCAAGGTGGCGCTGGTCGGCTTCGGCTCGGGGGTGACGGCCGGCGCGATCACGCAGTACCCGATCGCGTCGCTCGAGGTGGTGGAGCTGGAGCCCGCCATCTACCGGGCCTCGCGCTTCTTCGCCAATGACAACCACCGTCCGCTGGAGAACCCCAAGGTCACCGCGCGCGCGGGCGACGGCCGCAACTTCCTGACCCAGCGCAAAGACAAGTTCGACGTCATCGTGAGCGAGCCGTCGAACCCGTGGCTGACCGGCGTGTCGAATCTCTTCACGCGCGAGTACTTCCGCAGCGTCAAGACGCGCCTCAAGCCGGACGGGATTTTCTGCCAGTGGGCGCAGCTCTACGAGATGGCGCCCTGGAACATCAAGACCATCTACGGCACGGTCCGCGAGGCGTTTCCGTACGTGTACGTGTTCGCGGCCGAGGATCTGTCGTCGGACACGATCCTGGTCGGCAGCATGAAGCCGCTGCCGCTGGACATCGACGTGCTGGAGCGGGCGTTCCGCGATCCGATCACGCGCGCCGAGGCGCGACGGGGCGGGTTCAATTCGCCGCACGACGTGCTGGCGTATCTGCTGCTCACGCCCGAGGAGCTGGAGTCGTTCACGGCCGGATCGCCCATCAACACCGACGACAACGCGCGCATCGAGTTCGCGGCGCCGCGCGATCTGCTGGGCTATACCCGGTTCGATCCCTACCTGGCCAAGGTCTACGGCCCGCTGTGGCCATACGGGCGGTTGACGGAGATCGTGCGCGGCTACGACGGGCCCGATCGCGCGGCGCGCTGCGGGTTACTCGGGCGCAGCCTGCTCGCCCACGGCAAGGCGCGCGAGGCGGAGCTGTGGACCCGACGGGCGGAGGCGGCCGGGGATCCGCCCGAGGCCAAGCGCGCCCGGCTCCTCATCGACCTGGTCTCGACGCGGCTCGATCGCGATCCCGAGATTCCGCTGGCGCCCGGCGAGGAGCTGGCGTTGCCGGTCGTGCCCGCCAAGCTCGCGGCCGCGCACCCCGAGTACGTCGCGCAGGTGAAGGAAGAATATCCCGACGTGCTGGCCGCCTACCGCGCGCGGCGCTACGCCACCGGCTACAAGGCCATCGAGCGCTGGCCGGAGGAGATCTGGACCGGGCTCGGCCAGGATTTCTCGTTGCTGGTCGGCTTCTTCGACTACAAGGCCGAGTTCTACGGCGACGCGATCGACGAGCTGAAGGCGCTCAGCGACGACGCGACCTTCGCCGCCCGCCGCCCCGAGGCGCTCTACTACCTGGGCCGCTCGTACTACGCGAACGCCATGTACACCAAGGCCATCGACGCCCTCGAACGCTACATCCGCTCGCAGACAGTGCTGGGGCGAGATCTGTTGCCGGCGACAATGGAGAAGACGCCGTCGCACTGAGGGATGCCGCCGAGACCCAGGTTTGAACCTCCCGCTCCGGGCCAGGGGCAGCGATAGAATGGGGGCGTGAACCGAGACCAGGAGGCTCGAAGGAGCGCCGAAGTGCTAGCGGCGCACGGCACGGACAGTCACGAGTTCGCGCTGCTCTACTACACCTGGATGGAGCAGGCGCCACCCGACGAGTTCGTCATCTACGTCAGGAACCTGGATAATCTGGACTACGAGCAGTTCACCGTCGCGGACCACGCCAAGGTCCCCGAGTACGTGGCTGCGCTCAATCGGTTGATAGCGCGCGGATGGATCGTCATCCTCGGCGAAGCGGACATCGAAAACGAGCGGGCGCGGGTCGCGCGCGCCGAGATGCCGGAGCTCCGCCGCCGCGGCAGGGTCGACCCGGGATGGGTCGACTACAGCCCGCTTGGATATGCGATGAAAAGGCAGATCGTGGCCGAGATCCACGGCGACGAGTTTCTCGCACGCCAGGATAGTGGGTGGAACGTCGACGACGAGCACATGCGCTTTGACATTTATGCGTCCAGCGTCGAGCAGTGTCGCGAACGCATGGAGAAGGTCGAAAGTGGCCCAGGCCTCTACGCGACCTGGGCGCGGTCCGACGTCAAGATAGTCGAGAAGCGAGAGCCACTGGCGATAGGCCCCTGGAAACCAAACCGCTTTCTCGTTCTTCCGAGTGGGTTTCGCGCGGTTCTTCGCTACGCGCCCAGTCCTTGACTACATAAGTAAAGGACATCATCCTTTACTTATGAAAAGCAGTATCTCCTCTAAGGGGCAGATCACCGTGCCGGTGGAGATTCGAGAGAGGTTGGGCCTCTCGCCGGGGACCGCGGTGCGCTTCGAATTGCTGGACGGCGGCGCCCTCATTCGCAAGACAACCCGAGGACCGCATCCCGTCGATCGCCTTTACGGCCGGTTAAAGCTCAAGCGACCCGTGGACGAGCTGCTCGATGAGATGAGGGGACCGCGGCCGAAGCGGCCATGAAGACAGCCGTGGACTCGTCGGTTCTCCTCGATGTTCTGGGGGCCGACCCGGTCTTCGGACCGAGCTCGCGCGAGGCGCTTCGCGTGGCATTCGACGCTGGAACGCTCGTGGCGTGCGACGTCGTCTGGTCCGAAGTCCGCGCACACTTTCCGGACGACGAGGCGTTCGATGACGCCGTGGCGGGACTCGGCCTGGCTTTCTCGCCGGTGTCCCGCGCAGCCGCTCGGTTGGCCGGCGAGCTTTGGCGACGGCATCGTGCGCGCAGCTCGCAGCCACGTTCCCGGGTGGTTGCTGACTTTCTGATCGGCGCTCACGCGCAGATCGACGCCGAGGCCCTGTTGACGCGCGACCGAGGCTTCTTCCGAAAGTACTTCAAGCAAATCAAGATTCACCAGCCCGACGAGCGGCCGTGATATTTTGGCGGCGTGGCTGCCCCCAGCACGTCTGATCGGGTCGTCGGGCTCGGTCAGGTGACCGTCGAGATGCTCGGCGTGGGGCCGCGCTCGCCGGAGGCCGTCATCGAGCTGGCGACGTTCAGCATCCAGAGCGGGGGCGCGGTCGGGACCGCGCTGTCGACGGTCGCCGCGCTGGGCGGCCGGGCCAAGTATTTCGGGCGGCTCTCCGACGACGAGTTCGGATCGATCATCCTGCGCGGGCTGAAAGAATTTGGCGTCGACACTGCGTCGGTGTTGATCGAGCCGGGCAAGGTCTCGCCGGGGTCCTTCATCCTGGTCGACGAGCGGACCGGCCGGCGCCTGACCCGCTTCACCCGCGGCAGCACGACGCCGCTCGAGCCGGGCGAGCTGCCGCGCGATCTGTTCGACGACACGAAGATTCTCCTGGTCGACGGCCGCACGCCCGCCGCGCACATCGCCGCCGCCGAGCGCGCCAAGGGGCTGGGCGTCACCGTGCTGCTCGACGCGCGCAGCCTGGGCCCCGGGATGGGCGAGCTGCTCGATCTCTCCGACATCGTGATCGGCAACGAGCGCTTCGCCGCCGAGTTCTCGCACTCGTCGGACATGAAGCGCAGCCTGGTGGAGCTGACGCAGATGGGCCCGAAGATCGCGGTCCTGACGCTGGGCGAAGAGGGGGCCATCGCGCTCGAGAACGAGACGCTGGTCCGCCAGCCCGCGCTGCCGATCGAGGTCTACGACACCACCGGCGCCAGCGAGGTTTTTCGCGGGGCCTTCATCTACGGCACCCTGCAGGGCTGGCCCATCGATCGCTGCCTGCCCTTCGCCAACGCCGCCGCCGCGCTCAACTGCCGGCACCTCGGCGGCGTGGGCGGCATCCCCTCGCTCAGCGAGATCACGCTCGTCGCCGGATTGTCGGCTTAGCCCGGGACCCTGGGAGGGTCCCGCGCCTCCCGCGATGGGCTCGCGCGAGCCCGGGGTCCCCGCGCGCGTCTTCGCGTGTGGGGTGGTTTAAGCTCGCGCTCCCCCGACGCGATCTAGTTACTTCGGGCCGGTCGTCTTGGGGTCGGGGCCGCGGTGGCCGGGGGGCCCGGCGCTCGAGTAGAACGCCTCGGTGACGTTGGCGGCGGTTCCCCAGCGCGCCTTCGACCAGGTGGTCTCGTAGGCGTAGAGGAGGCCCAGGACGCCGCGCATTCCGCGCAGCGCGATCGGGTGATCGGCGGCCACGTCCTTCTGCTCGCGCGGGTCGGCGAGCTCGTCGTAGAGCTCCATCCGGCCGAATCCCTTGTGGACCAGTCGATACCGATCGACCTTGAGGCCGCGCGCGACTTGACCGTCGACGGTGAGCGCGGCGCGCGGCGAGACGCCGACCTCGTCGAAGCAGAGCGGGATCAGCGTCGCCCCCTCCATCTTGGGATCGGGTGGCAGGCCGGCCAGATCCAGCAGCGTCGCCGCCAGGTCCATCACCTCGACGTCGGCGTTCACCACCTGCCCCTTGGGCAAGAGGCCGGGGGCGCGGATCAGCAGCGGGACGTGGGTCAGCTCCTGATACACGGTATCGCCGTGGCCGACGCTGCCGTGCTCGTAAAACTGATCCCCGTGATCGGACACCACGATGACCGCCGACTTCTCGTAGAGGCCCATCTTCTTGAGGTCGGCGATGAAACCGGCGAAGAGCGCGTCGCTGCCGGTGATCTCGGCGTCGTGCAGCGCCTCCAAGTAGGCCTTGTCGTTGTCGTTGACCTTGAGCTTGCCGACCTTGATGAGGCCGAGTTGCACGCCGGTCTGCACCGGCTTGAGCGGCCCGCTATAAGGCTTGTCCCAGTACTTGACCAGGAACTCCTTCTTGGGCGTGTAGGCGACGTGCGGCTCGATGGTTGCCAGATACAGGAACTGGCGCTTCGACAGCAGCGGCGTCATCCAGGTCTTGGCGGTCTTCCACAGATAGTCGGCGCCGTTGGGGAGCGACTCGCGGATGAAGTTGCGGTTGATGTCCCAGCCGCGGTCGAAGCCCCATTTGGACGAGATGTAGCCGTTCGAAGAGAACATGCCGGTCTTGTAACCGTCGTGCTTGAGCTCCTCGGCGATGAACGGAACCGTCGGCGAGAGCTTGGAGTCGGCCGCGGTCGCGCGGTGCACCGTCGGGTAGACGCCGGTCAGCAGCGACGCGTGCGAGGGGAGCGACCAGGTGCCGGCGACCTGCGCCCAGGCGAAGCGGGTCGCGTCGGCGGCGAAGGCATCGTAGTTCGGCGTCAGCACCCGCGTCTTCGGGTTGTAGGCGTGCATCTTGTCGGCGCGAAAGGTGTCGACCATCCAGACGTAGATGTGATCGAAACGGGGCTGCGGGACCGGCGGCGCGGCGTGGGCGGGGGCCGGTACGACGATGCGCGGCTCGGCCCAGGCGCCCGGACCGCCGCGGTTGACGAAATCGATGCGCGCGGCGTGGCCCGCCGCGGCGCCCAGATCCAGCCGGAGGTCGTTCCAGTGGTTCGCGATCGGTCCTTCGTGCAGCGTCCGCGTGGGCGCCCCGTCGATCGCGACCCGCACCAGCGCCGTGCCGCCCGCCCCGGCCTCCACGCCGGTGCCGACCGCCAGGTGCGCGTCTTTGGGGAGCTGAACGTAGTACGAGATCCGCCCGTCGTGTCCACCCGACACGAGCGCTCGCCGACGGACTCCACTGGGGGCCGCGTCGCGTGTTTCTGTGACAGCCAGATCGGCCGGTGCCGGGCCGAGAGCCGCCGGTCCGAGTGCGATCTGCTGGACCGCCGCGGCGGCCCGCTTGCCACCCGCGATGTTGGCGGCGCTCTTGAAGGTCATCCGCAGGCGGTTGTCGCCCAGGTGCAGCGCCTCGGCCGGGACGTTCAGCTCGTAGCGTTTCTGGGTCGTCGCGATGTCCAGGGTTCCGATCGGCTTCTCGTTGACGAACACCGACACCTTCTGCTGCGGCGCCAGCGCGCGCATGGTGACCGAGAGCGTGCTCGCGGTCGGGCTGGAGGCGCCACCGCCTTTATCTCCGTCGCCATCACGATCGACGGGCAGAAAGACCAGCGCCGACAGCCCGGACACCAGCGCGGCCGGCTTGCCTTCATCCTTCTCGCCCAGCAACCAGGAGGTCTTCCACCCGCCGTCGACGAACTTGATGAAGTCGAGCCCACCCGTGTCGATGACCAGCCGCCCGTCGCGATGCGAGACCGCGTGCACCCGGTTGGCGATGAAATCGAAGGCGGTCCGGTAGCCAGCGCCATCGATGGGTGCGGGTGCTGGTCCGGGTGCGGCCGCCGCCGGCGCCCCGATTGCCGCCGAACCGTCGACGGCGATGCGGAGGGCGTCGATGGACGACGGGTTTTCTCGATTCTTGGCGCCGCCGCCGCAGCTCGCGAGCAAGAAAGCGAGCGCGGGGAGCGTGCGGGGGCCGCGCGGGCGGTGGCCAGTCGAACGGAAAACGATCGCGGAACGTCGGAGACGCAAGCCGCTTTCGCAAGTATCGCGACCGTTCTCCGGCGTCAAGAACTCCGAGGGTCCCGAACTAGATCGCGTCGGGCTCGGGACCCTCCCAGGGTCCCGAACTAAGTCGTTTCGAGCCCGCGGGTCATGAGGACCTTGCCCGAGCGGACCAGCTCGACGATCTGATAGGTCCCGAGCAGGCTCAGGAAGATGTCCAGCTTCTCCGCGGCGCCCACGATCCGGATGATCATCGAATCGACGCCGTAATCGACCACCTTGGCGCTGTAGAGCTCGGCGATCTGAAGGATCTCGGTCCGGTCCGCGACCTTGCATTTCAGCTTCACGAGCGCGACCTCCGTCTCGTAGACCGACTGGCCGGTGTGGTCGTAGGCGTGCACCACGTCGATGAGCTTGGTCACCTGCTTGATGATCTGCTCCAGCGTCTCCGGATCGCCGCTGCAGGTGATGGTCATGCGCGAGAAGTCGCCATTGGCGACGTCGGCGCTCACCACCAGGCTCTCGATGTTGTAGCCGCGCCGCGAAAAGATCAGCGCGACCCGGACCAGCACGCCCGGCTTGTTCCGCACCAGGATCGACAGCGTATGGAAGGGCGCCGGCGGCATCAGCGGCGCGATGTTCAAAGCGGCGGCCGACATCTCTAGGTGCTCCCTTCGGGCTTGGCCATCTTCTGCTTGGGGCGTTCGATGAGCATGTCCCGCAGCGCGGCGCCCGCCGGGATCATCGGGAACACGTTGTCCTCCTTGATCACCTCGGCCTCGATGAGGCAGGGGCCTTCGTTCCAGGCCATGGCCGCCTTGATCACGCGGTCGACGTCCGCCGGCCGCCGGATGTGCCAGCCCTTGATGCCGTAGGCGCCCGCCAGCTTGACGAAGTCCGGATTCCCTTCCAGGTCGACGCCGGAGAGGCGGTTCTCGAAGAACAGCTCCTGCCACTGGCGCACCATGCCCAGGTAGCTGTTGTTGATGATCAGGATCTTGACCGGCAGCTTGTGCAGCGCCGCCGTGGCCAGCTCCATCATCGTCATCTGAAAGCCGCCGTCGCCCGAGATCGACCAGACCTTCTTGTCGGGGCAGGCGAACTGCGCCCCGATGGCCGCCGGGAAGCCGTAGCCCATGGTGCCGGCGCCGCCCGACGACAACCAGTGGCGGTTCTTGGTGGTCCGGCAGAACTGCGCCGCCCACATCTGATGCTGACCGACGTCGGTAGCGAGGATGCAGTCGCGCCCGCCCAGGGCATCCAGCCGGTCGAGCACGTGCTGTGCGCGCAGGCCGCCGCGCTTGGCGTACTTGAGCGGGAACTGCCGACGCCAATCGGTGATCTGCTTGAGCCAGTCGGCCGTGTCGAGCTTGCCCACCAGCGGCAAGAGATCCTCGATCACGAGGCGCGCGTCGCCCGCCAGGCTCACGTCGGGGCGGACGATCTTGTTGAACTCCGCCACGTCGATGTCGACGTGGATCTTGGTTGCGCCCACGCAGAACTCGCTGAGCTTGCCGGTGATGCGATCGTCCCAGCGGGCGCCGATCGCCATGATGAGGTCGCAGTCCATCACCGTCTTGTTGGCGTAGGCGGTGCCGTGCATGCCCAGCATCCCCTGGTGCAGCGGATGGTCCTCCGGGACCGCGCCCTTGCCGAGCAGTGTGTTCACGATCGGCGCCTGAAGTTTTTCCGCCAGCTGCAGGATCGCCGGCCCCGCGCCCGAGATGACGGCGCCGTGACCGACGTAGAGCACCGGCCTCCGGCTCCTGGCCAGGAGCGCGGCGGTCTTCTTGATCCCCTCCGGATCGGCGTGGCCGGGGATCGTGTAGCCGGGCAGGTCGACCGTGTCGACGAACGGCGCGCTGCAGGGCCCGCTGGTGATGTCCTTCGGCAGATCGATGAGCACCGGCCCGGGGCGGCCCGAGGTCGCCAGGTAGAATGCCTCGCGGGCAATCCGCGGAATGTCGTTGGCGTTCTTCACCAGGTAGGAGTGCTTGACGACCGGGTAGGTGATGCCGGTGACGTCGGCTTCCTGAAACGCGTCCTTGCCCAGCATCGGCGAGATGGTCTGGCCGGTGAGCACGATCATCGGCACCGAATCCATCAGCGCGGTCAGCATGCCGGTCACGGTGTTGGTCGCGCCCGGGCCCGAGGTCACCAGCACCACGCCCGGCTTGCCGGTCGCGCGCGCGTAACCGTCCGCCATGTGCGTGGCGCCCTGCTCGTGCCGGACCAAGATCAGCTTGATCTTCGAATCGACGAGCGCGTCGAAGATCGGCATCGCGGCGCCGCCCGAAAGCCCGAAGACGTATTCGACCCCTTCCCGTTCCAGACAGCGGATGAGCGCCTCGGCTCCGGTCTGCAGCTTCGCCGGCGCGGAGACCGGCGCCGACCGGGTGGCGGGCTTTTCGGAAGGTGTCTTGTGGGCCAGGGGGGTTACGGACACGGGGAACCTCACTTTCTTTCGAGTGCGAAGGAAAGCTACGTCAACTTGGGTACCTCGTCCAGAGGTTTGTGGATGGCCATACCAAAGTTAGTGACGATTTCGACGAAATAACGCAGTGCTCTCATAGCTGGCGCATAAATCCGTGTCGATTTGATGATCCGCTCACGATTTGGGGCCGAGACGAGCCACCCACCATGTTTTCCCCTCCACGTCATTCGTAAATGGAGCCCAGCCTTCCGTTCGTTCGACCGTGAACCCGGCCGACGTCAGACCGCCCCGGATGTCGGCGCTGGACAGATAGCGCTCGATCAGGTGAAACGATCGCGCCCTCTCTTCTCCGGCGATGGTCACCTCGGCTCGGCCCAGGCGGGAGGTCGGATCGAAGCGCGCGTCGACCGAGATGCGCCAGCGCCGGCCCGAAAACTCGTTCCGGCCACGCCACCAGCGTTCGAAGCCGAGCAGGTTGGTGACATCGAAGACCAGCAGGCCACCCGGCCGGAGGACGTCCGACAGCGCCGCGAACGCCCGGGCCAGCGCGGGCGGATCGGCCAGATGGTTGAGCGTGTCGTAGAAGACGCCCGCGACGTCGAAGCCTCGGGCGAAGGGCAGCGGTTGCTCCAGCCTGGCCCGCGCCAGGGCCACCCGGCGGAGCCCGGGTTTGCCCGCCGCCACACCCAGCATCGCGGCGCTGGCATCGGCGCCGGCCAGGCGCCAGGTCGGCTGTGCCGCCCGAAGCGCGCCCAGCAGCGTGCCGGTGCCGCACCCGATCTCGAGAAACGAAAACGGGCGGGGCAGGGGCGCGGGCGCCGCGGCCTCGCGCTCGAGTACCGGCGCCAGCCTGGCGGCGGTGACCAACGCGAACGGCGTCATCCCGTCGCTCGCCTGCCAGTCGTCGTAGATGGGGGCCAGCGCCGCGTAGAGATCGGCGCCGCCGCCTTCACTCATCGACTTTGCCGCGCATCGCCTTCTTGGCGGAGACCGCGTGCTTGTCCTGCATCATCCTCTGCTTCGACCGCCGCGAGCGGCGCCGCTTCTGCCGCCTGATCTTCTCGGCCTCCTGCTGCCGCCGGCTCGCCGCTCCGAGGCGCATCTCTTCGATCTTGTCGGCCAGCATCTGCCGCGCGATGAGCCGGTTCGCCCCCTGCGTCCGCTCCCGCTGGCACTTGACGGCGATCCGGGTCGGGCGGTGAACCAGCACCACGCAGGTGGCGACCTTGTTGACGTTCTGCCCGCCCTTGCCCCCCGCGTGGACGAAGCTCTCCTCCAGATCCTCGTCGCGCACGCCGAGCCGCGCCAGGCGCTCACCGAGGCTCCGCGCCCTGTCACCAAATAGAGGCATCGCCTCGCTAGGATAGCCGCTCGGGCGAGCCGGTGGGGTTGCGTCCGGCGGCGGGCTTGTCGATACTGCGCCGTCGCCGAACCGGCGCGGGAGGTCCTCATGCGTGGAGCGATTGCCAGCTGGGCGTTGATTTTCGGGATGGGGTTCGCGGTCGCCTGTTCGAAGGAGGCGCCGCCGAGCCCGCCGCCGGCCCCGGTCGCCGCGCCGCCACCGGCGCCGCCGCCGGCGCCAGTCGATGCGGCCGCCAAGCCCAAGATGGTCGCCAACCCCGACGGCCTCTCGTTGGCCGATCGGATCGCCAAGCGTCAGGCCGCCGACAAGAAGCTGGCCACCGAGCTGGCCGGCGAGGAGCAGAAGCGCCTGTTGGCTTACGACAAGGGGAAGCTGCCGCTGCACAAGGAGACCTTCGCCGCGATCAAGAAGTACCGGGCGGCCTACGACAAGGCCAAGACCAAGGATGACGTCGAGAAGATCCGGGGGGCGCAGCAGAAGGCGATCGAGGCGACCGCCAAGAAGATGGCGACCATCGATCCCAAGGGCGGCAACTCGAACGTCACCACCGACTACGACGTGATGCTGAACGCGCTGGCGAACGACTTTCCTGACGCTCTGTCGTCCTCGCTGGGCGGCGACAAGCAGGCGCTCACCGAACAGAACGCCGAGCTCGACAAGCGCACCAAGAAGATCGAGGACTGGCTGGCCGAGCTGAAGTCCGCCAAGAAGTGATCGGGCCCGCGAGTGGCCCGCCGATGGTCCGCCGACGGACGTGATCAGGCCGGCGGGGGAACGTCCGCGGCGGCCGCGTCCGCGGCGGTCGCGTCCTCGGTGGGCTCGGCCGGCGGCGCGCCGCGCTTGGTCTCTGCGCGCCCGTCCAGGACCTTCTCGAGGAACGCCTTGGCCGCGTCGGTCCAGACGTCGCCGTAGGTCTGGGTGTAGAGCAGCGCCTCTTCGAGCGATCCGGGCTGCGCGGCGGCGACGTTCTCGACGCGCCGGCGGACCCGGCCGAGGAGCGCCTTTCCATAGTGCGGGTTCGCGTCGAGCGCGACGTTGAGCGACGCCTCGGCTTCCGGTTCGGAGCCGGCCGAGAAGCGGGCCAGCGCCAGGCCCAGATCGGCGCGTCCCTTGCCGGTCTCGAGCTTGGTGGCGGGCTCGAGCAGGGCTGCGGCGTCGGCGCCGCGCTCGAGCTTCATGAGCGCCTTGGCGGCGATGAGGCGCGCCTCGATTCCGACGGTCCCCTCGTCGATGTCGTACACGCGCCCCAGATCCTTGGCCGCGTCCTCGTAGCGCTCCTCGTCGTAGGCCAGGCAGCCGAGCGCGTGCGCGGCGCGGATGTAGGGCTGCACCTCGGGCTGGCTGAAGGCGTCCTTGGTTCCCTTGGCGCGGAGCTCCGCCGCCTTGGCTTCGCCGGCGGCCAGCACCGTGCCGAGCTCTTCCTTGGCGCCGTCCGCGTTGCCCGCCGCGAGACGGGACATGCCGATGCCGACCCGGGCGTCGGTGAGATCTGGCGCAACCGCCAGGGCGGCGCGGAACTCCTTCTCGGCGGCGCCGGGCCGGCGCTGCTCGAAGAGTCGCCATGCGTTCTGGAGCAGCTCCTGCGCGTCCGGCGCGGTGGGCGCCGGCGCGGCGGCCCGCTCATCGACGGGCAGATGACACTTCTTGTATTTCTTGCCCGAACCGCAGGGGCAGGAATCGTTGCGGCCGGTGGCGGCGAGGCGAACCCGGGCCTCCTCGGGGCTGGGCTCCTTGAGCTCCTTGGGCGCCTCGGACTGGGAGGACTTGGGCTTCGCTCGCTTCGTTTCCTTGTCCTTGGCCGTCATGGGTGCTTGGTTTTCCTTGGAGGTTCCGGGGGTCCTTGCTGGCGACGGGACCATACCCTAAAAATATCGATCGAGATCATGCGGCGCGGGCGGATCTCTCGTGGGGGGCAGACGGTGCGCGCGCTGGGGTTCGGCTTCGCCGTCGCCTCGGTGGCCGCGCCAACTGGCGTGCGCGCCACCGTGCGGACGACCGACGCCGAGGTGGTACGCGCCGACCTGCGGTTTCTGTCGGCGCCCGAACGAGACGGCCGCGGCGCCCTCACGTCCGGGCTCGACCAGGCGGCCGAGTTCGTCGCGGCGCGCTTCGCCGCGGTCGGCCTGGAGGCCGCGGGCGATCGCGGCACCTTCTTCCAGGCCGTCGACATTCCGGTTCCCCAACGTGCTTCGGCGGAAACCCGTCTCGCCCTCGGCGCCGAGCCCCTGACCCTGGGTGTGGATTTCGTCCCCAACGCGGGATCGGCGACGACACGGGCGGGGGGCCCGCTGGTTTTTGTCGGCGGCGATCTCGGCGGCATCGACGCTCGCGGAAAGGTGGTCTTGTGCCTGCTTTCAGAGTCGGTCTCGACTTCGCGGCTGCTCGGGGAGGCCGTGGCGCACGGCGCGGTAGGCGTGCTCTTCGTCGACGCTCGGTCGGCGGCGGACGCGACAACGGAGGGCCTCGAGCCGCTGTCGGCTTTCGCGGTCGACGAGGTCTCGGCCATCGCTTCATTTCACGTGCGGCCGTCGGCAATCGATCGCGTGCTGGCGCCCCGCCACCTGACGGTCGCCAGGCTGCAGTCGGCGCTCAGATCGGGGGAGCGGCCGCCGATCGATCTCCCCGGCTGGGCGACCTTCGCGGTGGCGTGGACGCCATCCCGCGTGAGGGGGCGCAACGTGATCGGCCTGCTGCGCGGGTCGGATCCAAAGCTCGGAGGCGAAGCGGTGGTGGTGGGCGCGCACTATGATCACCTCGGCTGGGGCGAGGAAGGGGGCGCGCTCGACGGCCGGCGGCTCCACCCGGGCGCCGACGACAACGCGTCGGGGACCGCGGCGATGATGGCGGTCGCGGCGACGCTGGCCGGCGCCGGCCCGCGGCCACGCCGCACGATCCTGTTCGTGGCCTTCACCGGCGAAGAGAAAGGTTGGGCCGGCTCGCGGGCGCTCGTGGCGCGCGCGCCGAAGACGGTGGTCGCGATGCTGAATATGGATATGGTGGGGCGGATGAAGGGAAACGCGCTGGAGGTGAACGGGTCGGCGACCTCGGGGCCGTGGCGGGCGATCGTCGACGGGGCAAACGTCGCCGGTGCGGGCGTGGTCGATGCGCTGACGCTGAGTTATCCACGCGCCGTGCCGCCGGGGAGTGATCATCAACCGTTCATCGTGAAGAGGGTGCCGGCGCTGTTCCTCTTCACCGGTATGCACTGCGACTATCATCGGGGCAGCGATACCTGGGACAGGATCAACGTCGACGGGGTGGTCAAGGTGGCGCGGCTGGTGGCCGGCGTTGCCCGCAGCGTCGCGGATCGCGCGCAGCGGCTGAGCTTCGAGTCGCCCACCTGGGCAGACCGGCGCCCGCCGATGGGGTGCACACCGTGAGCGACTCGGCGCGTCCGCTGGCGGGGCGGACCATCGCGCTGCCCGAGGCGCGGGAGCTGGATCGCCTGGCCGTGCTCATCGAGGCGGAAGGGGCGCGGACCTGGCGCTGCCCGCTGGTCGCGATCCAGGACGCCCCGGATCAGCGCGAGGTGGAGGCCTGGCTGCGGGCGCTGGCCGCCGGCGAGCTCGACGATCTGATCTTTCTCACGGGTGAGGGGTTGCGGCGCCTGCTGGCCGCGGCCGAGCGAATCGGTCTGCGCGAGGCGGTCGTCGCCGCGCTCGGCCGTGCGCGCAAGGTGACCCGCGGTCCCAAGCCGGCGCGGGCGCTGCACGAGATCGGCCTTCACCCCGACCTGGCCGCGCCGACCCCGACCTCGGCGGGCGTGATCGAGACGCTGTCCGCGCTCGATCTGCGCGGGCGACGGGTGGGCGTGCAGCTTTACGGCGAGGATCCGAATCGGCCTCTGGTCGATTTCCTGGACGGCGCCGGCGCGATCGTGCGGACGGTGGCGCCCTACGTCTATGCGTCCGCCAGCGACGCGGGGGCGGTGGTCGCGCTCATCGACGCCCTCGAGGCCGGGCAGGTCGACGCCATCGCCTTCACCAGCGCGTCGCAGGTGGATCGATTGTTTCAGGTGGGCGGCGGCCAAGGCGAAGGTGGCGACGATCGGTTGCGGGCGGCGCTGGCCCGGGCCTGCGTGGCCGCCATCGGGCCGATCGTTGTCGAGGCGCTGGGCGGGCGGGGCGTTCGCATCGACGTCGTTCCCGACAAGGCGTTCGTCATGCGCAATCTGGTTGCCGCGCTGGTGGCCGCGCTGGGCCCGCGGGCATGAAATCCAGCCGCTGGGCCGCGCTGGCGCTGGTGACGGCGGCGGGTTGCACGGGGCTCGCGACGGGGCTCGCCGGCCGACCGAGCCCGGAGGCGGGTCTGCTGAGAGGGAAGTCCCCCCTCCGATCGCGGGGGGTCAGCCACGTCGATCGCCTCACCGACGGCATCGCCGCGGCGCCCGACGATCCGCCGCGCACCGATCTGACCTCCGTGCTCGCTTCGCCGCAGAGCTTCGTCGTCTACGATCTCGGCCGCGACACCCAGATCGGGTGCGCCGCCATCGAAGCGGACGGCGACGACCTCTATCGGCTCGAGCTGTCGCGCGACGGCGCCCTGTTCACGCCGCTGTGGAGCGCGGGCGCGACCGGCGATCGTGGCATGCAGCCGCGCACCGCGCGCGATCTGGTCGGAACCGGACGCTACCTGCGCCTCTCCGCCTCCGCGGGCGACGGGCTCTACGCCGTCGCCGAGCTCTCCGTCGCCGGCACCTGCCCGCCGCGCTGGCCGCCGCCGCTCGCGCTGCAGACGGGGACGCCGGTCGACGAATCGGCGCGCCTCAAGGCCTGGGCCCTGGCCGCCTGCGCCGCCGCCTACATCTTCGCCTACCGCCGTCGAGCGCCCGACTTCGTCAAGCTCTTCATCGCCGTTCCGCTGGGCCTGGTGACCTCGCTCTCGGTGCAGCTGGCGGAGATCTGGCCGCCACCGCCATCCCTGCGGTTGGTGCTGTTCGCGTCGATCGCGATCGTGGCCGGCGCCGGTGCGCTGCGGGTCGGGGTTACGCGCTGGCGGCGGGCGCGCCCGCGACGATCTTCTTGAGCTCGCCGCGCGCGTGCAGGTCGCGCACGATGTCCGCGCCGCCCACCAGCTTGCCGTCGACGTAGAGCTGCGGGAAGGTCGGCCAGCTCGAGTATTCCTTGAGACCTTCGCGCAGCTCGTTGTCGGCGAGGATGTTGAAGGACTCGAAGGGGACGCCGATCTCCTTGAGGACGCCCACCACCGCGGCGGAGAAGCCACACTGGGGCATGGAGGGGTTTCCCTTCATGAACAGCATGACGCGTCCCTTGGCGATGGTGTCGGTGATGCGTTTCTTGAGTGGATCGTTCACGTGCGGCTCCTGTTTATTGACGTCCCTGTCGGTATTCGTCGGGAGTTTCGGTGGTGAGCGCCAGCGCGTGGATCGGCGCGTGGTTGCCGCGCATCACCTCCCCCAGCGCCGCGTAGACCAGGCGGTGGCGATCGACCAGGCCCTTGTCGGCGAAAGCGGCCGAGACGACCGTCGCCGAGAAATGGTCGCCGCCGCCGGTCGTGTCGGTGACGCTCACTTCGGCGTCGGGGAGGGCGGTCCGGATGCGCGCTTTGATGTCGTCGGGCGTCATGGTGGCTGGCGGGGTCTGTATAGCACGTCACGGTATACTCGCATCCGATGACGCTGGGGACGCGCGTGACCGTGGTGACGACGCTGCTGGTGGCGTCGGTGCTGGCGGGCTCTGGCATCGCGGCGCTCAAGGTGCGGCGGGCGAACCTGGAGGCCGATCTCGATCGCGAGGCGCACGAGATCGCGACCGCGCTCCGGGCCGGCATCGAACCGCTCGATCGGAGCACCGCCGAGGAGACGCTGGTCCAGCGCGCGCGCGCGGCGCGCCAGCACGACGAGCTGTTCGCGCTGGAGGTGTTGTCGGTGGGCGACGAGAAGCGCACCGATGACGACGCCTGGCGCCTGCTGATGCGGGCGGCCGACATCCAGGACGCGCCAGTCGGACGGGTGTTCGATTCGGCCTCGGGCGCGCGGTCGTATGCGATGGCGGTGCCGCTGTTCGACGCCGCCGCGCTCGAGCTGCCGCCCCGACACCCGGGCCGCCACCCGATCGCGATCATGGGGATGCGGCGCGACGCCGGCTACATCGACGCCGAGGTGGCCGCCAGCGCGCGAAGGATCTTTCCCCTCTTCCTGGTGGTGGTGATCGGGGTGGCGGTCGGCGTGCGGATCGCGATCCAGCAGATCGTGGTCCGCGCCTTGCGGCGCCTCCTGGAGGGGATCGACGCCGTCGGCACCGGCGATCTGTCGCGGGTGATCCTCGCCGAGCGCGACGACGAGATCGGAACCATCGCGGGACGCTTCAACGCCATGACCGGTTCGCTGCGCGAGGCCCGCGAGGAAGGCGAGCGGGCGGCCGACGCGCGTCTCGGCCTGGAGGCGCGGCTGCGGCAGTCGGAGAAGCTTGCGACGATCGGGCAGATGGCGGCGGAGATCGCGCACGAGCTCGGGACCCCCCTCAACGTCATCGGGGGGCGGGCGCGGGCGATGGCCAAGCGCGCGGAGAAGGTGGCGTCGTCGTCCCTCGCGCCGGATGCGGCCGAGGTGGCGCGGGAGGTGACGAAGAACGCCGTCATCATCGGCGACGAGGTCGCGCGCATCACCAAGATCATCCGCCAGGTGCTGGATTTCTCGCGCCCGCGGGGTCCGACGGTCACGCGTGTTCGCCTGGCGGCGGTGGTGGCGGAGGCGCTGGAGTTCCTGCGCGAGACGATTCGCCGCCAGGGGATCGCGGTTGATCTGCGCACCTCACCCGCGCCGCCCGAGGTGCCGGGCGATCCGGATCAGATCCAGCAGGTCTGCTTGAACCTGTTCATGAACGCGATTCACGCCATGCCGCACGGGGGTCGGCTGCAGGTGGCGACCGAACGGGTGGTGCGGCGCAAAGGGGGGCTCGACCTGGCGCCGCCCGCCGAGTATGTGGTCCTGACCATCGCCGACGGCGGTCCGGGGATTCCGCTCACCGACCGCGAGAAGATCTTCGAGCCCTTCTTCACGACCAAGGATGAGGGGCAGGGAACCGGCCTCGGTCTGGCGGTGAGCCACGGGATCGTCAAGGATCACGACGGCTGGATCGAGGTCGACAGCCCAGCCACCGGCGGCGCCGTGTTTCGGGTGTTTCTCCCCTGCGCCGTGGGGGCTTCGGGGAGTGAGGATTCGGGTGAGGGCTCATCCGCCGAAAGATCCCCTGCCCCTGCCCCTGCCCCTGCCGCTGCCGCCGCCCTTGCCCAACCCCAGTCGATCGGCAAGGATTGATCGGGTAGACAGCGCGCCATGGCCGAACCCGCAATCACCGCCGTCCCCGAGAAGATGCCGCCGCTCGCGGCCGCGGTCCCCGGCACCGGCCGGGCGACGATCTTGGTGGTCGAGGACGACGCGGCGATGCGCACCATGTTGCGGGAGGCGCTCGACGAGGACGGCTACGCGGTCGAGACGGCCGCCGGAGGCCGGGCCGGCGTCGAGCGGGTCCGACAGGGGGGCATCGATCTGGTGGTGTCGGACGTCAAGATGCCGGATCTCGACGGGCTCGACATGCTCCGCGAGATCAAGGCGGTCAGCCCGTCGCCGCACGTCATCACCATCACCGCCTTCGGGTCGATCGACACCGCCATCCGCGCCGTCAAGCTGGGCGCGTTCGACTACATCACCAAGCCCTTCGACATCGACCAGCTGATCCTGTCGGTGCAGAAGGCGCTGGCCGAGCGGGCGCTGCGTTCGGAGGTCGCGCGGCTGCAGGGCGAGGTGCAGAAGAGCTACCGCTGGGGAAACATCGTCGGCAAGTCCGCCGTCATGCAGGAGATGTTCGCGCTCATCCGGCGCCTCTCGGGCTCGGCGGCCTCGGTGCTGGTGACGGGGGCGTCGGGGACCGGCAAGGAGCTGGTGGCGAAGGCGATCCACTTCAACAGCCCGCGCCGCGAGCGGCCGTTCGTGGCGCTCAACTGCGCGGCGATTCCCGACACGCTGCTGGAGAGCGAGCTGTTTGGCTACAAGCGGGGGGCCTTCACCGACGCGCGCAGCGACAGGGCCGGGATCTTCGTGGAGGCCGACGGTGGGACGATCTTCCTCGACGAGATCGCGGAGCTGTCGCCGACGCTACAGGCGAAGCTGCTGCGGGTGCTGCAGGAGGGAGAGATTCGCCCCCTCGGCGCCGCGCGCAACGAGAAGGTCGACGTGCGCGTGGTCGCCGCCACCAACATCGATCTGGAGGCGCGCCTCGCGAGCGGCAGCTTTCGTCAGGATCTCTACTACCGGCTCAACGTCATCCACATCCATTTGCCGGCGTTGCGCGACCGAGCCGAGGACATCCTGATGCTGGCCGAGCACTTCCTGTCGCGGAGCGCGACCCGGGCCGGCAAGGAGATCCGCGGGTTTCACGAGGCGGCCAAGAAGGCGCTGCTCGGGTATGGCTGGCCCGGCAACGTGCGCGAGCTCGAGAACGTGGTCGAGCGCGCCGTCGCGCTGGCCGAGAGCGATCTGGTGCAAGCGGAGGATCTGCCGCCGGGCGTGCGCGAGCGACGCGCGACGGCCGAGGACGAGCTCGGCGCGGCGGTCGCGCGGGGGCTCACGCTCGACGAGCTGGAGCGCGAGTTCATCACGCGGGTGCTGGCGGCCGAGGGGGGAAACAAGACCAGGGCGGCGCAGCGCCTGGGGCTCGACCGCAAGACGCTCTACCGCAAGCTCGAGGAATACGCGTCGAGCGCGGCCCCGGCGGTCCCAGAAGAAAGCGAGCCACAGCCATGAACGAAATCGGTTCCCTGGTGAGCTTGGAGGCCCGGGCCGAGGCCGGCTTCGAGCTGCTGCGTGCGCCCGCGTCCGGGCAGCCTTGCGTTCACTGGCGCTTGCGGGTCGTCGAACATCTCACGGCGCGGACCGAGCTGGTCCATGAGCTCACCTCGCCCGAACCCTTCGATCTCGTGTGGGGCGGCGATTCCGCCCCGTGGCGTCCGCCGGTGCGGATTCGCGTCGATCCGGCCACGGCGCGCATCGAGGCCACGCCGAGCCTGCACCGGGCGGGGACGCGCGGCGCGGTCGCGGTGGCGCAGGCCTTCGGCTTCCGCGGCGCGCTCTCCGTCGAGGAGGTGGTCATCCGGGCGGGGGAGGCGCTCTCTGCCGATGGGGTCCTGCAGGACCTCACCTTCGGCGCCGGTCCGTTCCGGGCGGCGGCGCAAGGTCTGGAGCTCCTCGAGGCGACCGTGCGTCTGCCCTCGCGAAGTCTCGGTCCCGCGCTCTTGCCCTGGGCGCTGGGGACGGCGGCCGCACTGCTGGGCGCCATGGGCCTCGCGACCTGGGCCGCCTGGCGGTATCACCTGGCGCACCTCCCGCCGGGCGCCAGTGCCTGGCGCGTCGATCGGCCGCCGGGATCCTTCGCCCGCCTCGCGCCCCCCGACTTTCCGCGCCCGCGCCTGCCGTAGCTCCACGGCGTGCGGCCGTAGCTCCACGGCGTGTGGCCGTAGCCCCGCGGCGTGCGGCCGTAGCTCCGCGGCGTGCGGCCGTAGCTCCACGGCGGTGGCCGCTGACGGTCTCCGGTCCCCTCTCCCCGCGAGAGCGGGGAGAGGGCCAGGGAGAGGGGACCTAACCTGCGTCAGGGGCCGGCCGAGATCGGGGCCACGCAGTCAACCGCGGGGTTCGCCTTCATCGGCAGCCAGCGGTTGAATTCGGTGTCGGTCGCGGCGACGAACAGCACCGGCGAGAGCGCGGCCGGATCGTAGTCGAGGTGGCCGCCGGCGGCGGCGTCCAGGAGGGTGGCGATCTGCTCGCGAAATCGTTGGAACGGCGGCGCGTCGAAGAGCAGGAAGTAGAGCTGACGGGTGCGATCCGGATTGCTCACCCGACGGTAAGCCATGCAGCGGGGCTCCAGGCTCGCCGATTCCAGGCCCGCGGTTCGCGCCGCAGCCACCAGCGCCTCTGGCGTCACGTGGCCGGCGAACGCGCGATCGAACTCGCCCTCGAGCAGGAGTGGAATCGCGCCAGGCGCCGGCGTGCTCAGCGACTCCATGGCCCGCGCGAACACCTGATTGAAGAGCCCGCTCAGCAGCTCGGGCGGCGGCGTCAACACCAGCAGCGGTGAGCTCGGGCCCGCAGCCGGTTCGAGCGCCACGGTCCATCCTTGCAGCTGTGAGCGCTCGAGGGTGTACGGGTTGGCGCGCGAATCGCGTGCCGAGCGCACGAAGAGGAAGCCGAAGATCGCGAGCGCGACCAGGGCGATGAGGATCTTGATCGGTCGGTTCAGTCGCGCCATGCCGTCGAGGTCTCATCGGACACCCGACGGGACACCCCGACCAGACTTACCACGCCGGCTCAGTTGGACGCGGACGGATCGACGACGCGCCCGGCGAAGAGGAGCGCGCCGGTCGGCTGGTGCACGATGAAGAAGAGAAACGGCCGGTCGACGGTCAGGCTGTTGAGAGCGACCGATTTTATTCCGACCGCCACACCCGTCGCGGCGGCGGCGGTGGTCCCCTTCTCGTCGACGGCGATGTCGGCCTGATGGACCACATCCTGGACGTAGAGGTCCTTGGCGCCATCGATGCCGGAGAGATCGGCGCGGCTGAGATCGAAGGCATCCGGCATTCCCAGGCCAGCCAGCGTGTCGTTGAGCTTCTCCGCCGACGAGAACTTGAAGCGTGGCATCGCCAGCGCTCCGGTCGCCTGCTGGGCCGGGGCGATCATGGCCGCCAGGCCGTCGGTGGTCAGCGCTGCCTCGAAGCTGTCGAAGGTCCCGGCATCGGGGACGACCAGGATCATCGAGGTGTCGGCGCCACTGTAGGTGAGCGACGCCGCGCTCCACCCGGCGCCGCTCCAGAGCATCGCGTTGTCCTCGGCGCTCATCATCGGGACGCTCACGTCGCCGGCCGGCGCGTGGAAGGTGCCGTTCGGGCTCCCCGGCTTGAACGGCGTCACCCAGTCGCCGTGAAAGTAGACGGCGTCCGCCAGGACCAGGCGGGTGAGCTCGTTGATGGATCCCGCCGGAAAGAGCCTCGGGATCTGGTTTTGGGTCTGGCCGGCCACCCAGCCGTTGATCGCGTTGCGCGCGTCCTCGGGCGCGGTCTGGAAGTCGACCGTGTTGACGACGGCGCCGTAGCTTTGGGCGAGGACGTCGAGATACGACGGCAAGACGAGAAAGTCCTTCTGGACCCAGGTGGAATTGGCCAACGACAGTTGAAAGGTCCCCGGGTCGCTGCCGATCGGGGTGGTGAGCGCCAGATCGAGCGCGTCGAACGCCGCGTTCAGGCGATCCACCGGCAAGGTGAAGTGCAACGCCGTGGCGATCTGGGTGGCGGTCTCGGTCCCGGCTCCGTTCCAGAGCATCGCCAGCGAGAGCGAGATGCTGGCGGGTGAGAACACCAGGTTGGCGTCGGGTGCCGCCTGGGCGCGCAGCGCCTGGTAGAGATCGATCGCGAAAGCCCGGTTGTCCGTCGCCAGCTGCATGCCATCGCCCGCTGGGACAGACGGGTTGGTGATGCGGGTCTGCGTGGACTGCTCGACCCCCACGGTTGCTGACCGGGAGCCGCCGCAGGCCGGAAGAGATCCCACCAGCAGGATGGCCGCCGTGAAAAGGGACCGAGTGGTTCCGCGCGGACTCATGACGGATCGACCACGCGCCCCGCGAACAGCAGCGCGCTGGTCGGCTGGTGCACGATGAAGAAGAGAAACGGCCGGTCGACGCTCAGGCTGTTGAGGGCGATCGACGTCGTTCCGACCACCACGCCCGTCGCCGCCGCGGCGGTGGTCCCCTTCTCGTCGACGGCGATGTCTGCCTGATGGACCACCGCCTGGACGTAGAGGTCCTTGGTGCCGTCGATGCCGGAGAGATCGGCAGTCGTGGGGTCGAACGCGTCGGACATCCCCAGCGCCGTCAGGGTATCGGAGAGCGATTTGGCCGTCGAGAACTTGAAGCGCGGCATGTAGAGGTCGCCGCCCGCGTGCTGCCCGTTGGCCAGGATCGCCGCCAGACCTTCGGCTGTCAGCGCCGACTCGAACGCGTCGAAGGTCCCGGCGTCGGGGACAACCAGCACCATGGACACGGTGCCGCCCTTGTAAGGAAGGGAGGCGGCACTCCACCCCGTACCGCTCCAGAGTGTCGCAGTGCCTTCGCCCTTCATCATCGGAACGCTGACGTCGCCCGACGGGGCGTGGAAGGTGCCGTTCGGGCTGTTGCCGGCGAAGGGAACGGCCCAGTCGCCGTGGAAGTAGACGGCGTTCGCCAGAACCAGCCGAGTCAGATCATCGATCGAGCCCTGTGGGAACAGCGTGGGGATCTGGTTCTGGGTCTCGTTCGCCACCCAGCCGTTGATTGCGTTGCGCGCATCATCGGGCGCGGACGCGAAGTCGACGGTATGGATGCCGGCCCCGTAGCTCTCGGCGAGCACATCGAGATACGACGGCAGGATCGCGAAGTCGCGCTGCATCCAGGTCGAGTTCGCGAGCGAGAGCTGAAACGTCCCCGCGTCGCTGCTGGACGGCGGGGTGGTGAGCGCCAGATCGAGCGCGTCGAAGGCGGCGTTCAGACGATCCTGGGGCAGCGTGAAGTGCAGAGCCGTGGCGATCTGGGTCGCCGTGTCGGTCTCGGCGCCGCTATAGAGCATCGCCAGCGCGACCGAGATGCTGACCGGAGAAAATACGAGGTTGTCGTCGGCTCCGGCCCCGGAACGCAGCTGCTGGTAGAGGTCGACAGCGAACGCCTGGTTGTCGGCGGCCAGCTCCGTTGCATCGCCCGCAGGGACCGACGGGTCGGTGATGCGCGCCTGGGTGGATTGCTCGACCCCGACAGGGGCCGAGGTGCCGGAGCCGCCGCAGGCCGGCAGAAACGCTGCGGCCAGAGCGGTCCATGTCCATGCAAACGAAGCCAGTCTGTTCCCGCCACGATTCATCGATCTAGGGTGTCACGATTTCTGTGGGGGCCGCGCGTCCGACTGGACATCCGGGTGGGCGGCAACGAACGCCGGCAGCGACGCGGCGGTGGCCTCGACGCGCAGGAGCATCGGGTAGGGGGTGAGATCGACGGCGAAGCGGCGGCCCGCGTACAGCTGCGGGACCAGGCAGAGGTCGGCCAAGCTCGGCGCGTCGCCGACCAGGAACGCGCCGGCCGTTTCGGCGGCCGTCGTCTCCAGCGCGGCGAGGCCGCGCGCGATGAAATGTCCCGCCCAGACGTTCGGATCGGTGATGCCCAGCCCGCGTACGTGCGCCAGCGTCGCCATGTTGTGGAAGGGCTGAATGCCGCCGACGATCATTTCGGCCAGCTGCCGCGCCCGCGCGCGCAGCCAGGGATCGGCCGGCAGGAGCGGCGGAGTCGGGAACGTCTCCTCCAGATACGCGAGGATCGCCATCGACTGCGCGATCGTGCGCGGACCGCGGGCGTCGTCGACGACCAGCACCGGAACCTGGCCCAGCGGATTGAGCGCGCGGAACGCAGGCGCGTGTTGCCGACCCCCGTCCTCGAGGAGGTCGATCGGGCGACGCTCGAAGGCGATTCCTTTGAAATGCAGCGCGAGCCGCACCCGCCAGGCCGAGCTCGAGCGCCAGTAGTCGTAGAGGATCAGGTGCTCACCACCCGCTGGTCGATGCGGCCGAAGAGGTCGCGTCCGGTGGCGTCCCGCATCTCGATGGCGATGCGGTCCCCCACCGCCATGAACGGCGTCGTCGCGCGACCGCCCTCGATCATCTCGATCGCGCGCCGCTCGGCGAGACAGGAGACGCCCCGCGCGCGGTCGACGTTCGACACGGTGCCGCTCCCCAGGATCGTGCCGGCGCAGAAGGCGCGCGTGCGCGCCAGGTGGGCGATCAGATCGAAGAACGAGAAGTGCATCTCGGGCCCGGCGTCGGGATCGCCGACGAGTGTGCCGCCGTCGGCGCGGGTGTAGGTCGATCGAAGCGGCAGATGGAGGCGGCCGTTCCTCCAGGCCTCGCCGAGCTCGTCGGGGGTGACCGCGAAGGGCGAAAACGCCGTGGCGGGCTTGGACTGGAAGAATCCGAATCCCTTCGCCAGCTCGTCCGGGATCAAATTCCGCAGGGTGACGTCGTTCGCCAGCATGACGAGGCGGATCTGTCCGGGTGCCTCGCCGACGCCGGCGCCGCGCGGGACGTCACCGAGGATGACGGCCACCTCGGCTTCGAAGTCGAGGCCCCAGTTGGGATCGGGCAGCGGGATGTCGTCGCGCGGGCCGGCCAGGACGCCGGAGCCGCCCTGGTAGATGAGGGGATCGGTCTCGAGGGTCGCCGGCGGCGCGGCGCCGCGCGCGCGTCGGACCAGACGAACGTGGTTGAGAAACGACGAGCCGTCGATCCATTCGTAGGCGCGGGGCAACGGCGGGCCGAGGCTCGCTTCGTCGAGCGGTTCGCCGGCGTCGCTCGCGCCGCCCCGCTCGGCCGCGTCGCCCGCGCCGCCCGCCTCGGCCGCGTCGAGA
>JADGRB010000406.1 GCA_017881315.1 Pseudomonadota bacterium | reverse complement strand
GTCGCTCGAACCGTCCTTGAGCACGACCTGCCACTGATCTTCTACGCGAGCCCGATGCTTGGGTAGACTCGCGCCATGCTGCTCAAGATCGTCCAGGCGGGGGATCCGGTCCTCCGCGAGGCCGCCCGCCCGCTCACCCCCGCCGAGATCGCCGGCGCCGAGATCCAGCGACTCATCGAGCTGATGCGCGACACGATGCACGAGGCGCCCGGCGTGGGCCTGGCGGCGCCGCAGGTCGGCCTGCCGCTGCAGCTGGCGGTCATCGAGGACGTCGGCGAGAACGACGCGGCCGAGCGCGCGCCGGTCCCCTTCCACGTCATCGCCAACCCGCGTCTCACGCTGGGGACGGAGACGATCGATTTCTTCGAGGGATGCCTGAGCGTCGACGGTTTCCAGGCGGTCGTGGCCCGTGCTCGCACCGCGCGCGTCGAGGCGCTCGACCACCGGGGGACGCCCGTCGTGATCGAGGCCAGCGGGTGGTACGCCCGCATCCTGCAGCACGAGATCGACCACCTGCGGGGCACGCTTTACATCGACCGGATGCGGTCGCGCACGCTCTCGACCAACCGCAACATGGCCCGACACTGGGCCGGCCACCCGATCCCCGAGCTCCTCGACAGGCTCGCCGCCCGAACCGATCCGCCGCGCTGAGGCGCGTCCACGAATCGGCCGATCGCGGCTGTCCGCGATTACGGATGAGCCTTATATTCGGCCAGGCGCTAGAACTCTCCCGAGTGGTGGGCGGGCCGATGGGACCGCCTCCGTCGCACGAGGTGACCGACATGGCCGAGGGACCGAAGAACAGCAACAGCCCGCAACCGCCGGGATCTCCGGAGCCGCGCCCCTCGCGCCGAATGGTGCTGATGTTGCCGCTCATGTTGATGGCGATGTGGCTCTGGAAAAACTACGCCGAAGGGCCAGCCCAGCCGCCCATCGCCTACTCGCAGCTCTACCAGTGGGTCGAGCAGGGCAAGGTCGAGTCGGTCACGCTCGACGGCGAGGTGGTCGACGCGACCTTGAAGAGCCCCGAGCCACTCGACGGCCGTCAGGTCAAGACTCTCCAGACCAACGTCGCGCCCAACGACGCCCAGCTGCTGCCGCTGCTCCGTCAAAAAGGGGTGCGAATCATCGTCCGGAGCCAGAAGCAGCCGTTCGGGATGCAGCTCATCTTCACCCTCCTGCCCTGGGTGCTGATCATCGGAGCCTGGGTCTGGATGTCCAAGCGGGCCAAAGGGGTGCTGGGCGCCGGCGGCATGCTGGGCGGCATCATCAAGAACCAGAGCCGAAAGTTCGACAAAGCCACCTCGGTGAACGTTACGTTCGAGGACATTGCCGGGTTGAAGGCGGCCAAGTCGGACCTCCAGGAGATCGTGCAGTTTCTCAAGGAGCCCGAACGGTTCCAGCGTCTCGGCGGGAAAGTCCCGCGCGGCGTCTTGCTGGCGGGGCCGCCCGGAACGGGCAAGACGTTGCTCGCGCGCGCGGTGGCCGGGGAATCGGGCGTTCCGTTCTTCTCGATCAGCGCCTCGGAGTTCATCGAGATGTTCGTGGGCCTGGGGGCGGCGCGGGTCCGCGATCTCTTCAAGGAGGCCAAGAAGAGCGCCCCCACCATCGTGTTCATCGACGAGATCGACGCCGTGGGCCGCTCGCGCGGCGCGGGCCTGGGCGGCGGCAACGACGAGCGCGAACAGACGCTGAACCAGCTGCTCTCGGAGATGGACGGCTTCGACCGGACCGATCTGGTGGTCGTCATCGCGGCGACCAACCGCCCCGACGTGCTCGATCCGGCGCTGCTGCGGCCGGGGCGCTTCGACCGCCGCATCCTGGTCGACCGCCCCGAGCTGGTCGCGCGCAAGGCGATCCTGGGCGTGCACGTGAAGGGCAAACCGCTGGCGCCCGACGTCGACCTGCAGATCATCGCCCAGAACACGCCGGGTTTTTCGGGTGCGGATCTCGCCAACCTGGTGAACGAGGCGGCGCTGTCGGCGACCCGCAAGGGGCGGGACCAGATCGCGGCCGACGATTTCGCCGAGGCCTTCGACAAGATCGTGCTGGGCGATCCGCGCGAGGCCAAGCTCGACGCCAAGGAAAAGCGGCGCGTCGCGGTCCACGAGTCCGGCCACGCCGTGGTGGCCCGCTTCTCGCCCGAGGCCGAGCCGCTGCACCGGGTGACCATCATCCCGCGCGGCATGGCGCTGGGGGCGACCCAGCAGAGCCCCGGCGCGGATCGGCACCTGATGGCTCAGGCGGAGCTGGAATCTCGGCTGCGCGTCCTCATGGGCGGCTATGCCTCCGAGCGTCTGATCCTGGGGAGCATCTCGACCGGCGCCGAAAACGACCTGAAGGAGGCGACGCGCCTGGCGTCCCACATGATGGCCCACTACGGAATGAGCGAGCGCCTCGGCCCGGTCTACTATGACCACGAAGCCGAGCACCCGTTCCTGGGCCAGCGCATCGGCACCGAGAGCGGCACCAGCTCCTCGACCATCACCGTGATCGAGGAGGAGGCCCGGCGGATCCTCGGTCGCGCGCTGGAAGAGGCGACCGCCATGCTGACCGAGCGACGGGGCGAGCTGGATCGGTTGGTGGTCGCGCTGCTCGAGCACGAGACGCTGGAGCGAGACGACCTGGCGGGGATCTTGGGACCGCCCGTGAATCCGACCCCGACGCCAGAGCCCGACGCCGCCGTCCCCGTCGCGCGCTGGCCCCCGCCCGCGGTCTAGAGGCGGGGTTTTCTGGAGGCGGTCGGCAAGCCCCGCCCGAGCGTGGTGACCTCGGCCCGTCGAAAGCAGCCGATGGTGTGGTCGTTGACGAGCCCACCGGCCTGCATGAAGGCGTAGACGATCGTCGAGCCGACGAAGTTGAACCCGCGGCCGCGGAGCTCCTTCGACAGAGCGTCGGAGAGCGGCGTGCGGGCCAGGATGTCGCCTCGCCCGCGAACATTGCCGCGAATCGGTTTCCCCCCCACGAAGCGCCAGATCCAGGCGTCGAACGAGCCGTGCTCGGCTTGCAGCGCCAGAAACGCGCGCGCGTTGCCGATGGCGGAACGGATCTTGAGCCGGTTGCGGACGATCCCGGCGTCGCCCATCAAGCGCGTGACGTCGCGCTCGGAGAATCGCGCGACGGCCGCCGGATCAAACCCGCGGAACGCGGCGCGGTAGCCCTCGCGTTTGCGGAGAATCGTCAGCCAGGAGAGGCCCGCCTGCGCGCCGTCGAGCAGCAGCTTTTCGTACCAGCGGCGATCGTCGCGAATCGGCACGCCCCACTCGTCGTCGTGGTACGCGGCCAGCAAGGGGTCGCCCTCGGCCCAAAAACAGCGGCGGCGCGCACGCACCATGGAAGCAGCTTAGCGTCTTGGGCCGGACGTTGCAGCCGCGGTCAGCGGTCAGCGGTCAGCCTTGCGGGGTCAACCTTGCGGGGTCAACCTTGCGGGCTGCTGTCTACGGCTCCCTCGTGATCCTTCATCAGGCGCCGCTCGATTGGCTTCATCGCGACCAAGATCAGCAACGTTCCGACGGTTCCCACCACGAGGTGGCGCCAGGCTCCTGTCGCCGCCACCACACCGAGCGCGGCGGTGACCCAGAGCGCCGCCGCCGAGGTGAGGCCCTTGACGCGCTCGTGACCGTCGCGCACCTGGTGAAGAATGTCGCCCGCGCACAGAAACCCGATGCCCGTCGCCACACCCTGAACCACGTGACTGGTATCTGCGAGTCCCGCGCTCAAGGGGATGGAAACGATGAGCGCGGCGCCCAGGCCCACCATCATGTGCGTCCGCAGTCCCGCGGGCCGCCCCCCGACCTGCCGATCCCACCCGATGAGGCCGCCCGCCAGGACCGCCGCGCCCATGCGCAGGATCGTCTCCAGCCAAGCGCTCGTCATCGTCGTCGCGCGCGACGTGCGCGACGGAGGACCAGCAGCGCCATCGCGCAGAGACCGAAGGCTCCCAGCCCCGCCGTGCGTCCGGCCGTTTGACAGCCGCAACCGGAGCTCGGCGACGTGCCCGTCCCGCCCGACGAGCCGCCCGTGCCGCTGGCAACGCCCGTCCCGGCTGTTCCGCTGCCCGTGACGCCCGCCGTACCGCTGCTGCCCGTGACGCCCGCCGTCCCGCCGCCCGTGAC
>JADGRB010000405.1 GCA_017881315.1 Pseudomonadota bacterium | reverse complement strand
GCGCAGCTGGGGGAGCTGGCCCGCGAGCTGGACAAGACCCATCCCGGTGCGGCGGCCAGCCTGCGCGAAGGGCTGGAGGAGACGTTGACCGTGCTGGCCCTGGGCGTGCCGCCCACATTGGCCCGCACGATGCGCTCCACCAACCCCATCGAATCCATGATTTCGATCTGTCGGGAACACTCGTCGAACGTCAAGCGCTGGCAGGGTGGGCAGATGGCCCTGCGCTGGTGCGCCGCCGGCATGATCGAGGCCGGCAAGCAGTTCCGCCGGGTGAACGGGCACCTGCACCTGCCCGCGCTGCGCACCGCACTCGACCGGCACGTCGCCACCCAGAATGTCGCACCCACCGGGCACAATGAGACCGTCAACGCCGCCTAGTGATCACGGGCCGCCACCGAAGTTCCACGGAACTCGGGAGTACGCCCAGTGACTCGAGAGGGGTTACGCCGATGAAGACGTGATCTGACTCGGTCTGAAGCTCGTCGTCGCCAGCCGGTGTGAGTCCGGTCCGGGTAGCCGCCAGGGGGCCCGGTAGCAGGCTGCCGGCGTCGGGGGGAAACGCCCGGCGTCGAAGTGCAGCGTCAAGAGCCCTTTAGGGGGAGCAACTGAACGGTCCGCAGCATCACGCGAAGCCTGCCGCGCCGTGAATGTGCCCGCGTCAGCGGGATAAAGGAGAGCCGAGCCCCGTCCCTCAGGGCGAAGGCCATGGAAGCGGTGAAGATCCTGGAGTGCAGCCGTGAGGAACTCCTCGGCGTAGGGGGCGTGGAACGTTCAGAAGGTGACGGCGGGAACTGGGGAGGCCGTCCCCGGCCCGGTGATTGCGGATGTTCACCGGAGCTCGGCGTCCTATAACCGGTGACGAGCCGGGAAGTGGGCGCTGGCCGGGACGGCGTCGGAGGCGGCCGTAGTACTGATCGAGCCGGACGGACAACACAACCGCCGGTGAGGGAAGGGCCGCTGCTTCGTCCACGCGCAGGTTGCGAAGGAGGGGCCGGTGAGTGCCCTCGTGGCTAGTCCCACCCGCGGCGTCGAGGATCTCGACGCGGTCCGTGCCCTCCAGCATGCGCTTTACCGGGCGGCCAAGGCTGATCCCGGACGACGATTCCACGCGCTCTATGACAAGGTCCACCGCAGGGACGTCTTGGAGCGGGCGTGGGGCCAGGTGCGTCGTAACCGTGGCGCGCCGGGCATCGACCAGACCACCATCGCTGAGGTCGAGGAGTACGGGGTCGATCGGCTCCTTGGCGAAGTGGAAACGGACTTGCGGGCAGGCAGCTACCGACCGCTGCCGGCCCGCCGGGTGCTCATCCCGAAGCCCGGCGGGAAGGAACAGCGGCCGTTGTCGATCCCTTCGGTCCGTGACCGGGTCGTGCAGTCCGCCGTGAAGATCGTGCTCGAGCCGGTCTTCGAGGCGGATTTCTTGCCGTGCTCGTTCGGGTTCCGCCCGAAACGTACGACGCACGATGCCCTGCAGGTGCTCGTGGATGAGTCCTGGCGGGGTCGGCGGTGGGTGGTGGAGACGGATGTGGCCGAAGTTTCGGCGCGATCCCGCACTCCGGGTTGATGTCAGCGGTTGAGGAACGCATCAGTGACCGGCGGCTGCTCGCTCTCCTGCGCGCGTTCCTGCGCGCCGGGGTGATGCAGGATGGCTCGGTTCGTCGGCTGGTGACTGGAACTCCGCAGGGTGGGAGTGTTTCCCCGCTGCTCGCCAACGTCTACCTGCACCGGCTGGACCGGGCATGGCGTGGCGCCTACGGAGTGCTGATCCGCTATGCCGACGATGCGCTGGTGATGTGCCGGTCGAAGGGGCAGGCGCAGGCTGCGCTGGCGCGGCTGACCGCCCTGCTCGCCGAGCTTGGGCTGCGACCCAAGGCGGCCAAGACCCGGATCGTGCAGTTGACCGAGGGTGGCGAGGGTGTGGATTTCCTCGGCTTCCACCATCGGCTGGTGCGCTCCCGGGCCGTGCGGGGCACCGGGAAGTTCATCTACCTCGCCCGCTGGCCCTCTCGCCAGGCTGCGCAGCACGCCCGGGATCGCATCCGCTTCATGACGATGCGAGCCCGGCTGGCTGCGTCGGTCGAGCAGGTCGTGCAGGAGCTCAACATCTTCTTGCGCGGCTGGGCCGGGTATTTCCGCTTCGGGAACTCGGCCCGCGAGTTCGACAAGATCAGAAACTACGCTGTGATGCGGGTCGCGCTGTTCCTCGCCAAGCGGCACAAGCGCGGACGGGCCTGGGGGTTTGCCCAGGTCTTCGGATCACGCGACGAGCTCGGGCTGATCTCCCTGAACGGGATCGTCGTCGCCCCCAGGCCGAATCGGCCCTGGCGGGCTCCGGTCGAACGCCGCCGGTGAAGGGCGTCGGTGAGCCGTGTGCGGGAGAACCGCACGCACGGTTCGATGGGCGGGGGCTGGAAACGGGGCGATTCGTCACCGCGCCAGTCCCCGACCCAACCATCCTCTCCGGGCGTCCAGCCGTCCGCGCTCGTGACGCATCCGCAGGGACGCGGCCGGGGGTGCCCGATATAGGGATGACTTCGAGAAGGCCGACATCTTCTGCTTCAATTACGGAGTGCTGCACGCATTGTGACACGTCCGTTGACGGTACCCGGGAGGGTGGCCTCGACCAGGTATCCGCCGTCGCTCGTGGGTCCCGCGCGCAGGGTCCCGCCGAGGAGCTCAGCCCGTTCCCGCAGGCCGATCAGGCCATGCCCCCCGCCGGGGAGGCCGGTGGTGGGCTGCCCCGGCGGCGGCCCGTTGCGGACCGACACGCGTAGCCCCTGCTCCCACGGCGCCACGTGCACGGTGACCGGCGCACCGGGAGCATGCTTGGTGATGTTGGTCAAGGCTTCCTGCACCGTCCGGTAGGCCGCCCGTTCCACCGCGTCCGGCCACCCGCCGGCGACCGCCCCATCCAGGTCGACGTTGGCGTCCTGGCTGCTGCCCTGAACCAGGGCGGTGATGTCGGCCAGCCCCGGCTGGGGGACCAGCTCAACTGCTGGGCCGCCGGCCACCCGCAGCACACCGACCATGTGCCGCAACTCTTCCAGGGTCCGCACGCTGAGCTCCCGGATCGTGCTCGCGCACTCCCGCGTCGTGTCGTCCCGGGTCGTGACGCGCAGCGCCCCAGCCTGGACCGCGATAAGGCTGACCCAGTGGGAGACGACGTCGTGCATCTCCCGGGCTAGGCGGGCCCGTTCCCGCGCGAGCACACCGTCGGCGAGCAACCGTTGCTCCCGGTCCTGGCCCTCGATGAGCTCGGTCAGCCGGTCGCGCAGTTCCTGCCGGGTCTGGACCAGCAGCCCGAGGGCCACCGGGGCTCCGACGTACGCCGCCGCGTAGATGAGGGCGAGGAGGTTGCCGACGCCATGGCGCCATTGGAGGTCTGACGCTGACACCGGCCAGGGCGTGAAGTCGGCCAGGCCGGCGATGACCGCGCACACCAGGACCGGACGCCGATTCCGGGAGGTGGCGGCGAGGGTGTACAGCGCGACGAGCGGGGCGATCAGGACAGAGGCGATCAGCAGCCCGGGCAGGGTCAGCGCGAACGTCGCATAGGGCCAGCGGCGGCGCACCGCCAGCGCCAGGGCGGCGAGGACAGACGCGCCCAGCGCCGCGCGGCTCGCCTGGTCGACGCGCGCGCTCAGTGCCGCGTCGAGCAGGGCCAGGGCCACCAGGCCCACGTCGACCGCTACCGCGCGTAACCGCGGCGACCGCCTCATGCCTCGTCCCACCCGGGCGAGGGCACGAACCCTGCCTGTCGCGCAAGGACTGCGGCCTGCACGCGGTTGCTCACCGCCAGCTTCGTGAGCACGGCGCTGACGTAGTCCTTCACCGTCGCGGTACTCACATGCAGGCGGTGACCGATGTCCGCGTTGGACAACCCCTGCCCGACGAGGGCCAGCACGTCGCGTTCCCGAACGGTCATCGCCGCGATCCGCGCCACCACCTCCGGCTGGGCGGCCGCGCCGAGGTAGCCGCCGATCACCGTGCGGGTCACCGTCGGTGACAGCACGCTGCCGCCCGTGGCCAGCACCCGCACAGCACGGATGAGCTGTTCGGGTTCGGTGTCCTTGAGCAGGAACCCCGCCGCCCCCAGGCTCAGGGCCTGGGCGATGAAC
>JADGRB010000404.1 GCA_017881315.1 Pseudomonadota bacterium | reverse complement strand
CCGCCTATCCGTGCGACAGCAATTGCAAGCTCAATTGCCAGAACAGTCAGGGCGACGACAGTGTAGTCACCGGCTGCGTCAACAGCTTGCTGACCGCCGCCTCGTGCAGCTGACGAAGTCGTCCTGAATCAATGCGGCGGTGGCGGCGCGGCGGTAGGCGCGCTCGGGACCAGAGCCGCCTCGGCGGCGGCTAGCCGCTGGCGCCAGCGGCCGGCGTCGGCGTTGCGTGGGTCGCGCCGGAGGAGATCGCGGTAGGCGGCGGCGGCCTCGGCCCAGCGGCCCTCCGAGAACAGGCGGTCGGCGCGCGCGACCGGCGTCTCGGCCTTGCGCGCGCTCTTGTCGGACTCTTTCTTGCTGCGCGCGACTGGGGCCTCCTCGTCGGCCATGGCTTCTTCGGACGCGGCCTCGTCCCGATGATCTCTCTTGGCGGCCATGGGAGCGCTCGCCGGAGGTGGCGCCGCCGGTGCGGGTGCCGCGACCGGCGCGGATTCGGCTCGACTGGCGCCCGCATTCCTTTCGCGGGGCGGCGCCGCTTTGGCGAGCGTGCCCGGTGATGCCTGTCCGGCCGGTCCCCCGGTGCCGCCTACGAGGTCGTTGCCCAGCCCGCCGAATCCTTTGGCGGTTGATTTCGCGGGGGCCGAGCTCTTCTTTTCGGCGAGCCGCGGATCGTAGGCTCCGCCCCCGCTGCCACGACCTTCGTTCTGGCGTGAGCGCGTCGATAGCTGGCGATCGAGCAGCACGTCGCCGTCGTCGGCCGCGGCCACCGGGGCGGGGGCGGCGCTTCTCGGCGGCGGCGGCTGAGCGAACGCACGGTCGGCGCGCCTGGCCGTTGGTGGCTCGGCGTATTCCTCGCGGGCCACCTCGTTCTCCTCCTTGGTCCGTCGCTCCGGCGCGGCGCGCCGCTTGTTCGCGAGCTGCGCGGCGCCGGATCCGATTTCACTCAGCCCGCCGGCAGCGCCCGGGCCGCCGTGGGCGCGGGCGGTGGCCTTTCCATCCGCCGGAACATCTGCAGCGGGCACCGCCACCCTGGACGCGGCGGCGCTCGGCGCGGAACGCTCCGCTTCCGGCGCCGTCGCCGGCGCCGTCGCAGGTTCGCCGGCCGTCGCTGGTGCCGGAGCCGGCGCCTCGACGGGGGGTGGCACCAGGCCCTGACGTCCGCGCTCGTACGTCTTCTCCGGTTCCAGGAAGATCTTGCTCGCGAGCAAGAAGACCGCCACCGCGCCGACCGTCGCCAGCGTGGGCAACGTCCAGCGCGCGCGCAGTCGGTCCCAGAACGACGGGCCGGCTGGCTCCGCGCGCTTTTCGGGCGCAGGTTGTCGCCCGGCCACCGCAGCGGCCGCCGCGCGCAGGATCGCCTGGTGCGCGCTTGCCGGTGGCGTCTCGTCCAGTACCTGACGCGCGATCGCCCGGGTGCTCCGGAGGCCCGCCAGCTCCGCGCGGCAGCGCGCGCAGCCACCGGCGTCGGTTTCGAGATGGGCCTCGATCGCCGCGCGCTCGCCCTCCGGCAGCTCCCCGTAGAGGAGCTCCATCATGCGGGCGCTCACGTCTTCACAGCTCTTCGCCATCTGTCCTTATCCTGACCTCGTGGATTCGGCGGCGCCCGAAATCACGACCGCGCCCAGATCGGCCAGCGCGCCGCGCAGCTTTTCGAGCGCGTAACGCATCCGACTCTTCACCGTCGGCTCCGACGCGCCCACCACGGTCGCGATCTCGGCGAACGGCAGCTCCATCACTTCCCGCATCAAGAACACCTCTCGTTGCTCGTCCGGCAGGTCGGCGATGGCCCGATCGATCCGCCGCGCCGCCTGCCGGTCCGCCACCACCGCGTCGGCCAGCGCGTCGGTCGACGCGATCCGGTCGTGCAAGGTCTCGGTCGACTCGGTGCCGGCTGGCCCGGATCCGTCCAGCGAGGCCGCCTCCCGGTGAACGGCTCGGCGCGCCCGATCGATGCAGAGGTTGCGAGCGATCGTGTAGAGCCAGGTCGAAAACTTGGCGCCCCCCTTCCAGGCGGCCTTCGATTCCTGGGCGTCCTTCACCACGCGCAAGAACACCTCCTGCAAAAGATCCTCCGCCGCTTCTGCATCGCGCGAGAAGCGGCGGAGGAAGTTCCAGACCGGTTTTTCGTGACGCGCCAGGAGCCTCTCGAACGCGCGCACCTCGCCGGCCCGGTACGCCGTCATGAGGGCCTCGTCGGACTCGTCGCCGTCCACCAGGACGGCATCCTCGCCGGGCCTAGCGCCAGCCGCAAGCGCGCCGCCATCCGGGCGGGGGGGCGGCGAACCGACGGTCGGTCGCGGGGAACGGCTCGGCCGACAGCCGCAGGTCGGCGTCGGAGGCGCAGGTGTCGTCGGTGCCGTCGACGGGGATCCCCATCGCCAGCAGCCCTTCCCGATCGTTGTAGCGTGCGCCCAGGACGGCGGCCGGGCGGCTCGAATTGGCCCGCACGAACTCCACCTCGTAGATCTGCGAGCTCACGGCCTCGCCGTACTCGGTGCCCAGGCCGGGGCGCGACCTCTTGTTCGGTGCCTGCGCTTCCGCGTGGGCTCCCTTGGCGCGTCCGCTCTCCATGTCGTCGGCCATCGGCGCCTCCTCGGCGGATGCGGCCTTGTCCATCGAGCGTGCCGCCGGGGGCGCGGCCGCGGCCGACGGCGCGTCGTATCCGCCACCGCCCAGGGAGCCTTGCGAGCTGCGGGGGTCGTAGCGGTAGTCGCGCATCCGCGACGACTCGGGGAGCGCCAGCGGGCGGCGGGGCGGATATATGATCGGCGGCGGAACGGTGCGCTCGGGGAAGACGGCGACGCCGATGACGCCGACCTCGCGCGCGCTGCCGGTGCGGGCTGCGTACGAATCGCGGACGCTCGAGAAACGAAAGGCGGCCGCCTCGGCGTGCGAGATCCGCCAGCCGTCGATGTCGACCGAGCCCCAGGCCGGGACCAGGTAGCCGCGCTTGCCCCGGAAGTCGGCCGGCTTGCCGTCGACCACGTCGCGTCCGTCGACCGACACCACCGCTTCGATCCGCCGCCCCGAGTGGTTGGCGACGCGCAGCGTGTAGCGCGCGCCGAGCTGGCCGAGCACGTAGGTGTCGCCGTCGTACGTGTAGGTCGGCACCGGCACGCCGTCCACCAGCACCGTCATCTCGTAGCCGGCCACCCGGTCGCGCAACGTCATCGGGCCGTTCGGGAGCGGGGACGCCGCACACGAGTCCGCGGCCAGCCAGAGCGATCCGATTCCAAACAGCGTGGTCAGCAAAGAGTACCTGGTCATGATGAGCCTCCTGTCTCTTACCGACGCGCGACCGCCCGGAAAGATCTGCCCGCTAACTTTTCGGCGCGGCAGCGTGTCAAACGGGCGCAGCACCGAGACCACGAAGGAGACACCTCATGCGCACCAACAGCTCGTCCTCTGTACGACATGTCCTGCCAACCCAACGCCCGCGCCGGTTCGGGCTCTGGCTACTCGGGCCGGTGGTCGCGGCCCTGGCACTCGGGGGCGCGTCCATCTCGGCCGCCCACGCCCAGGCGGTGGGCGAGCAGGAGGTCGATCCGACCGACGCTGGGGCGATGGCGGGCGGCTTCATGGCGCGGCGGATGGAGCGGATGCTCGACAAGGTCGGCGCGACGGCCAGTCAGCGCAGCCAGATCGAAGCGATCTGGAATGGTCTGCGCCCGCAGCTCAAGACGATGCACCAGCAGCGCGAGGCGGTGCGCAAGCAGATCGTGGGCGCGCTGACCGCGGCCACGATCAATCCGTCCACGGTCGAGCAGCTCCGGCAGCAGTCGATGACCCTCGCCAACCGGAGCTCGACGCTGCTCACGCAGGGCTTCGTTCAGACCGCCCAGGTGCTGACACCCGATCAGCGCCGTCAGGTCCAGGCGGCGCTCGCGCAGGAGCGCGGGCACTTCCACCACGGACACGGGCAGGAGTAACCGCGGCGATCGTCACTCGCGCGATCACCGGCGACCCACGCGTCCAGGTTCAACCTGGCGCTTGGGTCGTCTTCGTTTTAGGCGCCACAGGCATCGCGAGACTTCTGACGACCTGAAACAGGGCGGTGGCGAAGAGGACGGCGAAGGTCACCATCATCGCGGCGGCGAGTCCCTTCATCGCGTTCGGCGTGGTCG
>JADGRB010000162.1 GCA_017881315.1 Pseudomonadota bacterium | reverse complement strand
CCGGCACCGGCGGCACGGCGGGCACCGGCACCATCGACAGCGGCGAGTCCGTGCTCAGGCATCACAAGAACCTGAGTCGCGACGGGCTCTACGTGCAGCCAACGCTGACCAAGGCCGCCGTCACCGCGACCTTCAACAAGGACGCCGGCTTCAATGCCGCCCTCGACGCCAAGGAGGCGATCTATGCGCAACCGCTGTTCGTCGACGGCGGCTCGGGCGGACAGGATCTGGTCATCGTCGCGACGGCTCAGAACAACGTCTATGCCTTCGACGGCGTCTCCGGCACCAAGGTCTGGAAGACCAACCTCGGCGCTCCGGTGCCGGTCGCGAACCTGCCCTGCGGAAACCTCGATCTTTACGGCGTGACCGGAACGCCGGTCATCGATTTCGCGTCGGGCACGCTCTTCGTCGACGCGATGACGACGCCCGATGGCGGCGCCACCAAGAAGCATCTCATCTTCGCGCTTGCGATCGCCGGCGGCGCGATCAAACCCAACTGGCCCATCGACGTCGGGGCCAAGGTCACCAGCGGCTCCACGACCTTCAACAACGCGCCCCAGGGCCAGCGCAGCGCGCTCGCCATCTTGAACGGCACCCTCTACGTGCCGTACGGCGGGCTCTACGGCGACTGCGGCAGCTACCACGGCTGGCTGGTCGCGGTCTCCATCTCCGATCCGACGCAGATTGCCGCCTGGGCGACGACGGCCCAGTCGGGCGGCGCGTGGGCCCCGGGCGGAGCCTCTTCGGATGGCACCAGCATCTTCCTCACCACGGGCAACACCATCGGCGGCACCAGCACCAGCAGCTGGGGCGGGGGCGAGGGGCTGCTCCGGTTCACCCCGGGCGCCGCGTTCGCCACCCCGGCCTACTGGGCGCCGACGAACTGGGTCATGCTCGACAACGGCGATCAGGACCTCGGCGGCAGTGGGGCAATACCGTTCGACCTGCCCGGCTCGGTCCCGGCGACGCTGGCGGTGGCGCTCGGCAAGGACGGCAACGCCTACCTCCTCGACCGCAACAACCTGGGCGGGGTGAGCAACGCCATCGTCAAGAAGCAGGTCACGACCAACGAGATCATCACCGCCGCCGCCCTCTACACGACTGCCACGGCGACCTATGTCGCCTTGAGGGGCAACGGGGGGATCTGCTCACAAGGCAGCGGCGATCTCACGGCCCTCAAGATCGTGCCCGGCTCGCCGCCCACCATCGCGGGCGCCTGGTGCGCCGCCGGGGGAGCGGGCTCGCCGATGGTGACCACCTCCGACGGCCACGCGGATGCCATCGTGTGGACGCTGGGCGCCGACGCGAGCCAGACGCTGAACGCGTTCGACGGCGATACCGGGGCGCCGATCGCCTACCCGGGCAAGAGCGTGTCGATTCCCGGGATGCGGCGGTTCAACACGCCGATCGCGGCCAAGGGACGGATCTACGTGCCGGCCGACGGGATGATCGTGGCGTTCAAACTCTGAGGAAGGTCGATGGTTTCGGCGGCCGGCTCCGGGGGCTGCGGCATCGCGGCGCCCACCGGGTGCGCCAGAATGGAGCTTTCCAGCTGCCGGCGGGCGGCGCGGAAGGCGTTTCGGATCGCCACGTAGACGTCCTCATGCGGGCCGTTGCTCGGATGGTCGGGGCCGACGCTCACCACCCCTTCCGGCATGGTCAGCTCCATGCGCACGTGGTACCGGCGATCTTCTCTCCGGCCTTCGTCGACGGCTTCGATCACCACCTGTCCACCGATCATTGGCGTCGTGAGCGCGCCCAGCCGATCCAGCCAGGCGCGCACTTCGACCCGCGCCGCCTCACTCGGGTCCGTGCCTTTGAAGATGATCTGACAGGGATGCGGCGGCTTCGGACGAGCTACAGGCAGCTCGACTACAGGCAGCTCTTCGATGGTCTCCACAGGCTCCAAGGCGTCCTCCAAGGCGGGTCCACCAGGTCGCTAGGCTGGCCAGTCGTCCGTCCTTCCATCCCTACGCTACCCCCGTTCCTTCCGCAAGGCGCGCAAACAGCTCAGCCGTGAACGAGCCGTCGATTGATCGCCTTTTGATGCCTAGACTCCGTCAGCGCGGTCCCCACACACAATGAAGCGAGACAAACGAGCAGGTGTGTGGGTGACCGTGGCGCTGGTGCTGGGCGCCACCGGAACGCAGGCCGCGCGCGTCATGGGCGCCGTTCTCGCGCCGGCTGCGGCCGCCCCGGTTGCGCAGAGTCCTGTAAAAGCGACGCCACCCACCACGCGGAAGCGAGAGCGGCGGGACGCGGCCGTCGTCCTACCGCCCGACTCGTGCCGCAAGTTCCCGGCCGGAAAGCGGATCGTCAAGCTGAACCTCAAACCGGACACCGAGCTCGCCGACCTGGTCGCCTGGATCTCGTCGATCACCTGCAAGCAGTTCATCCTGCCGGGAAACGTCGCCTCCACCAGCAAGAAGGTAACGATCTACGCGCCGCAGCTGATCACGCCCGAGGAGGCCTACCGGCTGTTCCTGGACGCGCTCGATTCGGTTGGGCTCACCGTCGAACGAACGGGCCGGTTCGTGCAGATCATCGAGACCGCCAAGGCCAAGTCCTCTCCCATCCCTTTCTATGGCTCGGATGGCAACCTGTGGTCGGCGCACCCGAAGGCGGGACACGTCATAGACGGCGACCTGACGGCGAAATGAGGGGCGGCGAAAGTGAAAAGCACCGAAGTAGCGCCCCCGCGGACGCGTAAATGGACTATTGTGATGCCCGAGGCACAGGAGAAACTTTGAACGGGAAGTCGTCCAGGGATTGTGTGACCGTCGCCAGCGAGAAGGCCGACTTCATCGCCGATCGCATCGCAAGCGGCGTCCCGGCTCCCGAACAAGAGGTGCGCAAGCTTGCCCGCTATCTCCGAGAGATCGCCGCCGAGATGGGCCCCGGATCGAAAAAGCCGCGACCCAGCACCCCCGCCGGCGGCTCTGAACCAGTCGCCGGCTGAAGTCGATCGGCCGCGTGCGCGAGGCGCTCGCGAGGAGTGTTCTCACCCCCGAAACGCGCGCGAAACATGATTCGTGCATGATGCGGTTGAGCTCGCCGGTTCGGTGATCTCGCTTCGCGAATGCAAATCGTTCATCATCTGGCCGCGGTGCCCCACCCCGTCGAAGCCGAGCCACCGCCCGCACCGCCCGTCCACCAGCATCACCCGCCGGCGCGTGGCAAGGATCTGGCCAAGCTGGCCCTCGGCGCGATCGGCGTCGTCTACGGTGACATCGGCACCTCACCGCTCTACGCGCTGAAAGAGTGCGTGACCATGCCCCACGGGGTGGTGCCGGCGTCGGCGAACATCTTCGGGCTGCTCTCGCTGATCTTCTGGTCGATCACCCTGGTGGTCTCGGTGAAATACCTGCTCTTCGTCATGCGCGCCGACAACGACGGCGAAGGGGGCGTGCTGGCGCTGATGGCGCTGGTCGCGCGGCCGACCGCGCCCGGCGGCGGCGAATCGGGAGCGCACGAAACGTCGACCCGTACGACCTGGACCGGCCTGCGACGCAGCAAGATGGCGCTGGTCATGCTGGGCCTTTTCGGCGCGGCGCTGCTCTATGGCGACGGCGTGATCACGCCGGCCATCTCGGTGCTGTCGGCGGTCGAGGGTCTGGAGGTCGCCACCAGCGCCTTCGCGCCCTTCGTCATTCCGGTCACCTGCCTCATCCTGGTGATGCTCTTCGTGATGCAGAAGCGCGGGACCGGCGGCATCGGCGCGGTGTTCGGCCCGGTCACCGTCGTCTGGTTCGTCACCATCTCCGCGGCGGGGTTGCCCTGGATCCTTCGTCACCCGCAGATCTTGGCGGCGGTCAATCCGATCTACGCCGCCCGTTTTTTCCTGGCGCACGGCGTGCACGGCTTTCTGGTGCTGGGCTCGGTGGTCCTCTGCGTGACGGGCGGCGAGGCGCTCTACGCCGACATGGGCCACTTCGGGACGCGCGCCATCCGACTCGCCTGGTACGTCTGCGTCTTCCCGGCGTTGCTCATCAACTATTTCGGCCAGGGCGCCTTGCTGCTCGAGCATCCGGAGACGGCGGCCAATCCGTTCTACGGGTTGGTGTCGGGCGCCTGGCTCTACCCGATGGTGATCATCGCGACCGTCGCCACCGTGGTGGCCTCGCAGGCGCTGATCTCGGGCGCCTATTCGCTGACCCGGCAGGCGGTGCAGCTCGGATACCTGCCGCGCGTGACCATCATCCACACCTCCGGACAGACCGAAGGACAGATCTACGTCCCCGAGGTGAACTGGTTGCTGATGGTGGCCTGCGTCGCGCTGGTGCTGGGCTTTCGCGCCTCGAGCGGCCTGGCCGCCGCCTACGGCATCGCGGTGACGGGCACGATGGCCATCACCTCCGTCTTGTTTTATTACGTGGCGCGCGATCTGTGGCACTGGAGTCGACTGCGCGCGGGTACGCTCCTGACCCTGTTCCTCTGCTTCGACCTGTCATTCTTCATTGCTTGCTCGGCCAAGATCGCGCACGGCGGCTGGTTCCCGATCATGGTCGCGGTGGCGATCTTCACCGTCATGCTCACCTGGAAACGGGGCCGGACCTTGCTGGGCGAGCGGATCGCCGCCGATTCACTCCCGCTGGGTGTCTTCCTGGCCGACATCGAAACCAGCAAGCCCTACCGCGTTCCAGGGGTCGCCGTTTTCCTGACGTCGACGCGGCGGGGAACGCCCAACGTGCTCTTGCACCACTTCAAGCACAACAAGGTCCTGCACCAGCAGGTCGTGATCCTCTCGATGACGACCGACGCCATCCCCGAGGTGCCGGAGGCCGACAAGGTGCGGATCAAGAGCTTCGGGCAGGGGTTCTGGGGCGTGACCGCCCACTTCGGCTTCAAGGAAAGCCCGGACGTGCTCGGCGTCCTGCGCCTCTGCAAGGCGCAGGGGGTGCCGATCAACGAAGCGGACACCAGCTTCTACCTCGGCCGAGAGACCCTGCGCTCGGTGAAGGGTGCAGGGATGGCGGAGTGGCGCAAGGTCCTCTTCCGCTTCCTGTCGCGCAACGCGCGTTCGGCGACCGACTTCTTCGCGCTCCCCCCCAACCGGGTGGTGGAGATCGGCGCGCAGATCGAGCTCTAGCGGAACTTGATCCCGTAGCCGATCCCTTTGGTCTCGGGGACCGCATCGATCGTCGAGCCACGGCGGGAAGTGTAGCTGCTAACCTGGCGGACAATGGTTGCCGCGCGCGAATCGATGGCCGAGCGCCAGGGCGCCACGCCGCCCCCCTGGCGGGGGCGATCGCGCTCGAGACTATGGGCCGATGTGGTGGGCGGCCTCCGGCAGAACTGGGACAAGCTGGTGCAGGCGCTCGCCCTCTTCGCGGCCTACCTGCGGCCGGCGCTGGTGCGGCGGCGGCTGGTGCGTCTGCGCGCGCTCGGCCACATCGAGACGATCCCCACCATCGCGCAGCTCCTGGTGGCGGGTCGCGATCAGATGATGGTGGGCGCCACCGAGGAGACCAAGATCTTCTACCGCAATCAGCAGATCCCCTGGGTCTCCCACAACCTGCGCCGGTTCGTATCGGGCCCCGCGACGATGCTGGATCCGATTGGCCTCTTTGCGCCGCGCGACGCGATCGTGGAACACGTGCTGCAGACCTTCCACCGCCACCCGGTCTACGACCTGGTCCTGCTGCGCGCGCACGACCACGGCGTCGAGGAGATGGCCCGGCAGGCGCGCCAGATCGCCGACGGGACCCACCCGCACCAGCGGGCGCTCACCTCGCTCGTCGAGGACGGCGCCTACCACGCGCGGCTCCCCGGCGAGATCGAGGCCTTCGCGGCCGATCCGCGAGTCCCCGCGCGCCCGATTCCCGCCGGTCTGGTCGACGATCCCGACCTCATGCTGGCGATGGATCAGTTCAAGGACGTGCGCGGCTTCACCCGTTACGCCGCGCGCCTGCAGGTCGGGATCGTCCGCGCGATCCTCGCCTGGGTGACGGTCGGTTTCGACGAGACGCTGGGCGCGCTGCTCGGGATCAAGCTCGGTCCCCGCCGGGTGAACCGACAGGCCTGCGACCCCGAGATCGTCGCCCGCCATCCCGAACGCGCGGTCTGAGCGACGGGCCCGCGGTCAGGGCGGCGGCGTCGCCTTGTCGGCGGCGTCCACCAGCTCGATCGCGCGCGCGCAGCTCACGGTCCGGTCGGCGCGCGGGCGGGTGCAGTCGGCACAGGCGTCCAGCGCCACCGCCGCCGATTGCACCAGATTCCACTGGCTGTCGAGGGTCGAGTCGCGCGCCACGCAACCGCTGGTGACGCGCGCCAAGAGATCGACGGCGGCGGTCAGCTCGCGGCTGTCGGCCGTCATGCGGCAGCTCGCCGGCGCGCCTTTCGTCTCGCCGCGCTCGGCCGCGGCCTTCGCGATCTTTCTTTCCGTCTGGCGGGCCACCCGCGTGACGTCGAGCAGATCGCGCGCACGGCAGGTCGGCGGCGGCGGATTCACCACCGGCGTCGATGGGACGATCGGGTGGACGTACGCGGCGTCGGAGCGAAGTGGGCGCGGCGGCAGGGTGGCCCGGCGCGGTCGGGTCAGCCGGACCGCCAGCGCGAGCGCGCCCAGGGCCAGCATCACCACCCCCACGGCGCGACGTTTGTTGGGGCTCATCCGGGCAATCTTGCCTCATACTCGCGCGCGATGGTCGCGGCCAAGCTCTTCCTTTCGATCTTCGCGGTGATCTTCGTCGCCGAGCTGCCCGACAAGACCGCCCTGTCGGCGCTGGTGCTGGCGACCCGCCACCGCGCGTTGCCGGTGCTGCTGGGCGCGGCCGCCGCGCTCGCGATCCAGAGCGCCGTCGCGGTGCTGGCGGGGAGCCTGCTCTCGCTGTTGCCGCCGCGGGTGGTTCACGTCGGCTCGGGCGCACTGTTCCTGGTGTCGGCGATCATCATGTGGGTGAAGCACGAGGACCAGGTGACGGCCGCCGACGAGAAGGCCGAGGCCCGTTTCGGCAGCGTGCTCTGGATGTCGTTCAGCATGGTATTCCTCGCGGAGTGGGGCGACCTCACGCAGATCGCGACCGCCGGCTTCGCCGCGCGCACGCGCCAACCGCTGCTGGTCTTCTGCGCGTCGACGGCGGCGCTGTGGGCGGTCTCCGCGCTGGCCGTCGTGATCGGCAATCACGCCGGGCGCCTGCTCGACCCCAAGCTGACCAAGCGGATCGCCGCCGTCCTGTTCGCGCTCATCGGCATCGCGCTGGTGACCGGCCTGGTCTGACCGTCTACCCCGACCCTCGATTCATGTTCGGCGCGTCGACCTCCCCGGAGGTGCGCACCAGGTTGCGGCCCCCTTCCTTCGCCGCGTAGAGCGCGGCGTCGGCGCGCTCCAAGAGAAGCGAAGGATCTTGTCCGCTCGTGAAGGCGGCCAGCCCGATCGAGACCGTCGCGTCGATGGCGCGGTCCCCCACCACGACGGGCCGCTCTGCGATCGCGGATCGCAGGCGCTCCGAGACGATGCGCGCGTCCGGCAGCTCGGTCTCGGCGAAGATCACCACGAACTCCTCACCGCCGTAGCGCCCGAGCAGGTCGGTCGATCGGAGGGTCTTTTGACAACGCTCGGAGATCTCGCGCAGCACCTCGTCGCCGGTCGGGTGGCCGTAGGTGTCGTTGATCCGCTTGAAGCGGTCGACATCCAGCATCGCGACGGTGAGCGGACGCCCGTGGCGTTCGGCGCGGACCAGCTCCTGGTGCAGGGCCTGTTCGAGATGGCGACGGTTGTAGACGCCGGTCAGCGGATCGCGCGTCGCGAGCTCGCGAAGGACCTCCTGCGCCCGCTTCTGCTCGGTGATGTCCACGATGGTTCCGAGCAACGTATCCTCGCCCGCGAACCGCAGTCGTTGCGCCGATACCCGCGCCCAGAAGGTACGCCCGCTCTGGGCGCGCATCTCCGCCTCGAGATCGTCGACTCGGCCGTGCTTGCGGAGATCTTCTATGTATCGTTTTCGCTGCTCTGGCACGACCCAGAAGTCGGGCGCGCTCTTGCCCCCGATCGTGTCGAGGGAAACTTCGAACAGGGCCCCGGCGCGGCGGTTGGCGAAGACCACCGTGTGGTCGGTGATCCGGGTCAGGACCATCGCGACCGGGGAGAGGTCGATCAGGGAACGAAGGTTGGACTCGCTCTCCTGCAGGGCGCGGGTCCGCTCGTCGACCTTGCTCTCGAGCGCGTCCCGCTCGATGCGGAGCGCTTCTTGGGCATCGTGCCAGGCCGCGGTCTCCAGGACCAACGCGACGAAGTCGGCGAACGTGCCGGCCAGGAGCTCCTCCTGCAGCTTCCAGCGGCGCGGCGATCCGGTGTGCTCGTGGCAGACGACTCCGACCATCTTTCCCCTCAAGAACACCGGCGCGTCCAGCATCGAGACGATGCCGAGGGGTTCCAGATAGCCGCTGCGAAATTCGCTGGTTCGCGGGTCGGTGCGCGCGTCGTGGGCGCGGATGGCGCGTTCGCGCTGGAGCGCCTCGAAGTAGCGCGGCACGTCGGAGGCACGAATCCGGATGCCCGCGCTGTGGCGCGCGCCCGAACGCTCGTAGAGGTCGATGCACTCGATCGCGGCTCCGTCCTCGACGAGCCGCCAGACGCTGGCCCGCTCGACCTCCATCACCTGCGCGGCCGTCTCCGTGATCTCCCGAACGGCGCGGCGGATGTCGCCCTCCCCGAGCACCGGCGACCGCACCAGGTTGGCCAGTGCGATGCGGCGCGCGTAGAGCGCCTCCTGGACGTCGCGGTGGCCGCGCTTGGGCACGGCGCGCGACGATCTCTTCCTCTTCGCCGCGACTCGTTTCGGCGGGCGGCTCGCTCGCTTGGGGGTACGCCGAGGCGGGGTGCTCATCGAACGCATTCATTCTGCCCGATCGCCACCCGCGTTTGCCGCGGAAACCGCGACAGTCGCGTCATGCTTTTTCCTCCGCGCGTGCCCGATCGATCGGTCGGCCGCCCTGGTTTCGCGGCCCGACGCGGTTGGCACGCGCGCTGCAACCTCGGCTCCACATGCGCCTATCTTCGCTTGTTTCATTTTCGGCCAGCGTCGCGCTGGCGATCGGTTGCGCGGGAGTCAAGTCGAGCGGCAGCAGCTCGGCCGGCGAGCCCAGCACCACCACCTCGACCACCACCACCTCGGGCGACGCGCAACGCGCGATCGCCGAAGCCGACATCATCCAGATCGACGGTGGCCTGCTCTACGCCATGTCGAAGATGGGCACGGTCAGCCTGGTCGACGTCTCCACGCCGGGCCGGCTGGTCCTGCTTGGACAGACGACGCTGCCGGGGCAGCCGTTCGAGATGTACCTGCGCGGCAGCTCGCTGGTCGCCATGTCGAACGGCGCGATCGCCACCGACGGTAATGTCTCGACCACTTACCAGGCGCCCGACAGCGGCGGCGGCGCGCTGGTCATCGTCGTCGACGTGAGCAATCCCGCGCTGCCGCATCAGGTGGCGTCGCGCCAGGCGCCGGGGGAGATCGCGGATTCGCGCGTCGTGGGCGACGTCCTCTACCTGGCGACCTACGAGAACGCTGCCTGCTACGGCTGCGGAGCGGCCCCGCGCACGCTGGTGACGACCTTCAACATCGCGACGCCGACCGCGATCACCGAGGTCGAACAGGTGTCGTTCCAGAGCAACGCGCCAGACGGCTACAACCTGCCCTGGGGCTCCAACTGGAAGCGCAGCATCTTCGTGACCGCAGAGCGGCTCTACATCGCCGGCCACGCCGACATCGATCCCAACGACTTCGGCACCACCAACGAGGGCATCATCGACGTCCTCGACATCACCGACCCGACCGGCCGTCTCGGCACCGGCGCGCGGCTCTCCGTCGCGGGCGCCATCCTGAGCCGCTGGCAGATGGACGAGCGGAACGGTGTCTTCCGCGTGATCAGCCAGGTGGGAGCCGGACGGACCGGCAACGGGCTCGCGGCGCCGGCGATCGACACCTTCCAGGTCGCGAACGCGCAGTCCTTCACGCCGCTCGGCCACACGACGATGCAGCTCCCCTCGCAGGAGGGGCTGCGCACCGTGCGCTTCGACGAGACCCGGGCCTACGCCATCACCTACAACCAGACCGACCCGATGTTCGTGATCGATCTGGCCGACCCGGCGCACCCCAAGCAGCGCGGCGCGCTCTTCATGCCGGGCTTCATGTACTACCTCGAGCCGCACGGCGATCGGGTGATCGGCCTCGGCATCGATCGCACCGACCCGAACGGCAGCCTCAACGTGTCGCTGTTCGACGTGAGCAACGCCGACGCGCCCACCATGCTCGCGCGCGCCGCCTTCGCCACCGCCGGGATCACCGAGGACTACGAGATCTTGAACAGCGAGATCTCCGAGGATCAGGACCGCATCCAGAAGGCGTTTCGGGTGTTCTCCGACGGCCTGGTGGTGGTTCCGTTCTCGGCGCCGCGGCCGTACTACGCGACGGGTTCGGGCTGCGACAACACCGGGGGCGGCGTCCAGCTGGTGTCGTGGACGGGCGACACGCTCGCCAAGCGCACGCTGCTGCCGCTGCCCGGCAATCCCCGCCGCGCGTTCGAGAACGGCACGGAGCTGGTGACGATATCGGACTCCAACGTGCGTGCGTTCTCGCTCGCCGACCTGCAGGTCGCGCACCAGACCGCGGACCTGCTCATCGGGACTTGCACCGCGTCCGAAGATGGCACCGCCGTCCCCGCGGGGGGCAACTACAGCCCGAACTACCAGACCGAGGGCTACCGGGCCTGCTCGGCGGCGCCAGGCAGTCGCGCGGGCGGCGGTTGGTCGCTCCTCATCGCCCTGCTCGCGATCGCTTTTGCGCGAACGCCCCGCGCCCACCACGTGCGGGTGGACAAACGCCGTAAATAGACGCGCGTTGACGTATCCCGGCGCCGCCGATGTCGTATAACATTGGTGCACGGGGCGGGCGGTGCGGCGGCGGCGTGGGAGATTTCACGAGCCGAGCACGCGAGAGCGAAGCCAATGTCCCCATCGTCGCCACGCTTCCGTAGAGCCGAGAGGATAGCCGTCCTGCTGGCGGGCGCCCTCTGCGCA
>JADGRB010000161.1 GCA_017881315.1 Pseudomonadota bacterium | reverse complement strand
GGCGGCTATCTCGGCACGCCCAAGGTCCTGCAGGCGATCCGCGAGGAGGGCTTCGCCGTGGACTCGTCGGCGACCGACTTCCGCCAGCTCGACGAGCGCAAGGACGAGGTCCTGCCCAGGCGGATCCAGGCGATCTGGCCCGGCATCGAGACCACGACCCAGCCGTGGCTCGTCCGCGCGCCGGGGGGCTCGCTGGTCGAGATGCCGATCGCCGCGTTCGCCGACTACGCCACCGCGAACGAGATCATCGCCGTGTTCGAAGCCGCGCACACCCGATTGCAGAACGACCCCGGCCGAGACGTGTTTGTGGTGGTCGGGTTTCATCAGGAGACCGCACACGACTTCGCCGACCGGCTCGGCGAGGCGATGAAGCAGGTCCGCGCGCGGCCCGCGCTCGCCGGTGCGCTGGTGTTCACCACCATCGCGGACGCCGCGGAGCGCGCGCGGCACGCGATGTCGCCGGCACCGCCGTGACCGGCGTCGCACTCGGCGCCGATCCAGGGCACGCCGGTGGCTGTTACACTCGCCGCCCGGTGCAGCGGACAACCTGGATCGCGGGCCTCGCCCTGGCGAGCGCGTGCGGCGCGAGCGATCCGCCCGGCGATCCGCACGGCGATCCGCCGCGGGGCCCGCGGATGGCGCAGTTCGCCGACGTCACGCAGGCCAGCAGGGTCGCGTTCGACTATGCGACCACCGACTTCAAGGGCGGCGGCCTGGCGGTGGTCGATCTCGACGGCGACGGCCTCCCCGACATCGTGGCCGGCAGTCGGCTGGGCGGGCTGGCGCTGTTCCATAACCTCGGCGCGCTGCGGTTCGAGCGCGTCGATCCCGCGAGGTCCGGGCTCGACGACAAGTTGCAGGTCACCGCGATCGCCGCGGTCGATCTCGATAACGATGGTGATCGCGATCTGGTCCTGGCCAGCGCGAACGTCGCCTACGTGATGGCCAATCAGGGCGACGGCACGTTCGTCCAGGCCGCGCGGTTCGACAGCTCCGGGACGACCGAGCACATCCTGCCGGTCGATCTCGACGGCGACGGGCAGCTGGATCTGTTCTTCGGCAACTACGACGTCAACTACGGCTTCGCCACGCTCAGCCGGCTGTACATGAACCGCGGCGGGCTGGTGTTCGAGTTCGCCGGCACGCAGGGCGCCGGGCGGACGTGGGCGTCGACCGCGTTCGACATCGACGGCGACGGCGATCAGGACATCTACGTGGCCGACGACACGCTGCGCGCCGACTTCGGCGTCCCCGGTCCGGTCTCGCCCTCGCCGTGGCCGGTCGACCGGGTGCTGCGCAACGACGGCCCCGGGCCCGACGGCGTGCCGCGGTTCACCAACATCGTCGCCGAGATGGGCCTGGACAAGCCGCGCAGCTCGATGGGCGGCGTGCTCGGCGACTTCGACGAGGATGGCCACCTCGATCTCTACATTCCGGATTTCGGGGCCAAGAAGTTGTTCCTGCGCGATCCGGCCGCGCCGACCGCGGGGTTCGTCGATCGCGCGGCCGCGTTCGGGGTCGACGGCACTGCGCGCCGCAACGCCGAGTGCGGCCCCGACACCCAGATCGAGGACTGCCTGCTCTTGTCATGGAGCGCGGCGCTCAGCGACTTCGATCTCGACGGCTACGACGAGCTCCTGGTCGTCAACGGCGACACCGAGGTCGACAAGCCGCCGCCGGTGCAGATGTTCGTGCGCGGCCAGGCGCTGCCCTACCACGAGGTGTCCCCGAGCATCGACAGCCTGGACGCGCGCGCCATGATCGTGACCGATCTCGACGGCGACGGCGATCAGGACGTGGTGATCGCGTCGCACACCGGTCCGCTGAAGATCTACCAGAACGTCGGCAAGCCCACCGCGCGAGCGTGGCTCCAGGTGACGCTCCACGGCCAGGTGAGCAATCGCGATGGCGTGGGCGCGGTCGTGACGCTGCACATGGCCAGCGGCCGGACCCAGATCCGCGCGGTCGGCGCCGGCGGGGTGATTCACTCGGCGAGCCCGGCGGAGGCGTTCTTCGGGCTGGGGCACGATGCCGCCGCCTCGGTGGACGTGCTGTGGCCGTCGGGCCGTCGTACGCAGGTGGCCGGGCCGAGCGCGGGAGCGCTGGTCGTGGAGGAGGGCAGCCCGTGAGTTGACTGCCCCGTGAGTCCAGACTCGAAACGTAGGAGTCTGCGAACGTGGGAATGCGCGAGTCAACCCGGCGATTTCTCGAGCCGAGGATCGATCCACCTTGCGATCGCACGGGTCGCGAGATACGCCTCCAGCACGGATAGCTGAGCGCATCCTCGTTCTTGCAAGGGCGAAAGGTGCTCTGTCACAATGTATGTCTAGGCCGTCGATCGGATCGACGTGCCAGGAGGTGTTGATGAAGTGGAACCTCGCCGCGGCTCTCGTGACTGTCCTTGTCGTGGAAATCCACGCGGCCCCGCCGGCCGATGCGTGCGGAGTCAAGCTGACGGTCAAGAGCTCGGCGCCGCGGAAGGCGGTCGCCCGCACCTCGAACCCCTCGGATGTGCTGCTCCTGGGGAACCCGCCTCGCCGGCTCGAGCTGGATCTGACGGCCTCGGGGCATCGCGTCGAGGTCGCGCCCGCCGCGTCTTCGGCCAAGCGGAAGTCCTACGCGGTCGTGATCACCGACGCCGGCCTGCAGGACGAAGCGCGCGCGAGCTTCCCCGGCGCCGTCGTGATCGTGCGCTCGGGAGATGTGACCGCCGATATGCGCTCGGTGGAGCAACAGGTCGCCCGCCGACCGGTGCGGACCGAAGAAGCGCGGACCGTGGTGGCCGCGCGCCCGAGCCGGACACCGATCGCCGCGGGCCCTCCACAACCGGAGCCCCGCCGGATCGTCGCCGCCAGCGAGCCGAAGGATGCCGAGCCCGTGACCGATCCGACACCTCCGCCGGCCCCGCCGCCGCAGCGGGTCGCGGCGGTGGTGCCCAAGGCCACCGAGCCGAAGGTGACCGAGGCCCCCCCTCCCCCCGAGAAGCCGCGGATGGTGGCCAAGGCGAATACCGTCCACGACGAGGTGTATTTCGCGCTCGGCAGCTCCCGGTTCGACAACCAGGCGGTCCTCAACAAGGCCGTGCGCTGGCTCAAGGACAGTAGCGATGTCTCCGTCGTCATCGAGGGCCACGCGGACCCGACCGGGACCCACGAGGGCAACCTGGCGCTGTCGCAACGGCGCGCGGAGTTCGTGCGCGACTTCCTGGTGTCCGCCGGGATCGATCAGTCCCGGCTCGAGGTGATCGGGTATGGCGACACGCGCCTCCGCTACGGCAGGGCCGATCGCCGCAATCGGCGGGCCGCGATCGTCGTCAAGTAAGGAACCCCATGCGCCCGCGTGTTCTCCTCGTTACTCGCGGCGCGCGCCTCGCGCGCGGCGCGCTGGGAGCCGGCGTGCTGCTCGCGGCGTGCGGGAGCCCCGCGCACACGGCCGTCGACGCGGGACCGTGCTGGCCGCTCAGCGCCACGCCGGGCGGTCAGGTCGAGGTCGGCACCGGGGACGTCACCTTCGAGCCGTTGCCCGCCACGCTGGACATCATCACCAGCTCCGTGCAGTCCGATCCGTTCGTGCTGGTGCATGCCCGGATCCACGATCTTCCGCCCGGCAACCCCCAAGATATTCTCGATCCCCACAACCCGAAAACCAAGATCAGCCTCGTGGTCAACGGGCTCACGTTTCCGATCGGCGTCGATTGCCCGGCCTCGCGCGGCTACGTCGCCGTGCCGGGGATGCCAGGCGTCTTCGACATGGATCAGGCGATCCACGTCGGCTTCTTCGACACCCCGCTCGACCAGGTGTCGGGCATGCAGGCCCGCATCACCGTCGAGGTCGTCGGGTCGGATGGGCACTACGCCAAGGACGAGAAGCTGGCGACGCTGATGGCTCCTCCGTAGGGCGAGGAGCCGCCGAGCGCCGCGTCGCTTACTGAACGTCCATGACCTGCACCCAGCACTCCAGGCTGATCATGTCGATGCGGCGCCGGTTGGTGGTCGCGCCGGTGGTGAGCGGCAGCCGGACGACCTGGTGCGCGATCGCGTTGCGCAGCATGACCAGCTGGGTCGTCGGCTGACCGCGGGCCGCGGCGACCTGCTTGTACTCGGCGATCGTCGCGGCCGGGATGGTGAACGCCCCCGCGCTGACCGGCGCCACGCACATGTGCGTCGGCGAGCCGGTCACGTCCAGGAGCCAGGTGACGCCGAGGATGGTGTTGGCGACGAGCCCGCTGTCGGGGGGCTTGTTCGCGGAGACGCCGGGGGTCCATGCCACGGGGAAGTCAGCGCTTGCCTTGAGCGGCCCGTTGTCCTCCAGGCCGGGGGTCTGGACCGAGGGGTATTCTCCGGCCAGATAGATGGCCTTCGAGAACGTCGTGGCCGGGACGGTCGCAGAGCCGCCGAACTTGACGTCGTAGAACGAGTCGGGCTTGAGGAGGTCCGCCGCATTGGGCTGGACGAACTGGTAGAAGATGTCGTGGGGACGGCCGATCTGGTCCATGTGCACGTTCGCGGGCGCCTTGGGGATGTCGAACGTGACGTCGGTGCCGGCCGCGTTCTTGCCCGTGATGGTGAGTGTGCCGACGTCGAGGTCGGTGTGCGGCGTCCCGACCCACAGCGGCCAGCCCATGGTGGTCTGGAGGTTGTTGCACTTGCCCGCCATCGGCAGCGGGTTGGACTCCGGCGTCTGGGCCGACATGAAGTACGCCATCACGCGGGTCGCGGTGTTCACTCCCGCGGGCAACTTGAACACGAGCTGCGCCTGCGTGTCGAAGGTCATGTGCTCGAAGATGATTTGGCCACCTTCGGGATCGGTGACGCTGGCGCCTGTGTCTGTGGGACAGGTGTGGCCGACGCAGGCATCAATGTTGCCGCCATCGGAGGTCGTCTTGGCGCTGTCGCCGCAGGCGGCCAGCGCGATCGAAAACGAAAATAGAAACGTCGAGACAACGGGCTTTGAGATCATCGCATCCACCCCTTGCGCCCGAACGTATATGGGACTGCCGAGTCGGGGCAACTCCTTCTATCGCTATCGCAGAAACATGTGACCTATCGCATGACCGGCGCTCGGATCGTGGTCCGAATTCCAGTTGTATCGGCAGGGGGGCGGCGCGGATGGCGGCTCGGATCGCGCGGTGCAGGTGGCGCTTTGCGTTCTTGGCGCGTGTTATCGGCGGTCGCGCCCGGAGACCTCGCGCAGGTGTGTTAGCGTTCGGCGCTCTGAGATCGGGCATGTCCGTCGATACGGCAGGAGAGCGCCATGGCGATTCCCGCTGATCTCGCGACGCGCGTCCGGGACGTCGTGGGCCGCGAGGCGTACCTGGATAGCCCCGCCGATACGCTGAGCTATGGCTTCAACTCGTATCCGCTCTATACCCAGCCGGCCGCGGTGGTCCTGTTTCAGGCGCGGGCGCAGATCGAGCAGGTCCTGCCGCTGCTCTACGCGCGCGACGTCCCGATGGTCATCCGGGGCTCGGGGACCAACATCGCCGGGAGTGCGCTCGCTCCGCCCGGCGGGGTCGTGCTGTCGCTCGAGCGGATGACCAAGGTCCTCGAGGTCGACGCCGTGTCTCGCTACGCGCGGGTCGAGGCCGGCGCCAACGTCAAGGCGATCCAGGAGCTGGCCGGACAGCACGGGCTGTTCTTTCCGCCCAACCCGGGCAACGTCGACGCGATCACCGTGGGCGGCATCATCGGGTGCAACAGCTCCGGGGACCTCGCGCTCGGCTACGGCGCGACGCGCGAGTTCATCCTCGGGCTCGACGTCGTCACCGGGGACGGCCGCGTCCTGAAGCTCGGCTCGAAGGTCCGCAAGGACGTCACGGGCTACGATCTCGTCCGGCTGTTCGTGGGATCGGAAGGCACGCTGGGGGTCGTGGTCGAGGCGACGCTTCGCTTCATCGAGAAGCCGGGGTCCGACGCCAGCGTGATCGCGACGTTCCGCGACGAGCTCGGCGGCGCCGAGCTGGCGCTCGAGCTGTTGGGCCGGCGGCTCGGGCCGGTGGCGCTCGAGTACATGGACGAACGCACCACCCGCGCGGTCGAGGAGGCCTTCGGGCTGGGCCTGTCCCCCGAGTCACGCTCGACCCTGATCGCGCGGTTTCACGGCCCCGCCGAGACCGCCAACGTCGCCGCCGAGCAGTGCCGGACGATCTTCCTCGCGCACGGCGCGATCGCGTCCGAGGCGCGCGCCGGCGACGCCGCGCAAAAGCTGTGGCGCGCGCGCCACCTCGCGTACCCGGCGCTGGCCCGCGTGTGCCCCACGCTGTACGGCGAGGACGTGGTCGTGCCCCCGCGCCACTTCCCGGCCGCCGTGCGCCGGATCCACGAGCTCGGCAAGGCCCACCAGGTGGAGGTCGCGCTGTTCGCCCATGCCGGGGATGGCCACCTGCACCCGGTGCTCCTGACCGACGACTCCGATCCGGCGCAGCGGGCGCGCAGCGATCGGTTCGTCGAGGAGGTCATCCTCTACGTGCTGTCGCTCGGCGGCGCGATCACCGGCGAGCACGGCCTGGGCGTCCACAAGACCCGCTACGTCGGCCACCAGTACGGCGAGGCCGAGCGCGACGCGATGCTTCGCATCAAGCTCGCGCTCGATCCCAAGGGCCTGTTCAACCCGATGATCTTCCCGGTCACCGGGCACGAGCCCAAGAACCCGCGGCGCCGAGGGGTGGAGATCCTGTGAGAGCGCTCGCCGACGATCCGGCGTTTCGCAACGGCGTCATGCGGTGCGTTCGGTGCTCGATCTGCGTGCCGCATTGCCCGTCGTATGCGGTGTTCCGCACCGAGGGGGACTCGCCGCGTGGCCGCGTCCAGCTGCTGCGCGCGGCGATCGAGGGCCGCGTCGTCCCGGACGCGACGTTCGAACGTCACCTCGACAACTGCCTGAGCTGCCGCGCGTGCGAGGACGTGTGTCCGTCCGCGGTGCCGTACGGCCAGCTGCTCGATCAGGCGCGCGCGCAGCTGGTCACCAGCCGCCACGCGCGCGGGCGCAAGCGGGTGACCCGGATCGTGCTCGAGCGGCTGGTCGCGTGGCCCAGGCGGCTGGCGCTGGTCGCGCGCTTGCTCGCGATCGTCCAGTGGTTGCGGCTCGATCGCCTGGTCCGCTGGCTCGTCCGGCCGCTGTCGCCGGCCACGGCGCGCCGGCTCGACCTGCTCCCCCGCGTCGCGGGCCGGCCGTTCGACGCGCGGACCGTGCCGCGTCCGGCCGCGCCGACCGTCGCGTTTCACGCCGGCTGCGTCATGGCGAGCGCGCTGGGCGACGTGCAGCGCGCCGCGCTCCGGGTGCTCGGGCAGAGCGGCCATGCGACGCTGGTGCCGGTGGGCCAGCGCTGTTGCGGCGCGCTCCACCACCACGCCGGGCTGATCGAGCAGGCGCGCGCGCTCGCGCGCGACACCGTGGCCAGGTTCGAGGGCACGAGCGTCCCGATCTGCACGACCTCGGCGGGCTGTGCGCTGGCGATGAAGGACTACCGGCGATGGCTGGCCGACGATCCGGCCTGGTCGGCGCGGGCGGCGGCGTTCTCGACGCGGATCCGCGATCTCGCCGAGCTGGCGGAGCTGGCGGAGCCGATGGCGCCGGCGGCGACCGGCGTGCGCGTGCCGCCCGGCAAGGTCGCCGTGCAGGAGGCGTGTCACCACTGGAACGTGCAGCAGCTGCGGGGCCGCGCGCTCGAGCTGTTGCGCCAGGGCGGCGCCACGGCCGTCGCGCTGCCGCGCGGCGCCGGCTGCTGCGGAGCCGCCGGGCTGTGGAGCGCGCAAAAGCCGGAGGCCGCCTGGCAGCTGCTCCAGCCGCTGCTCGACGCGATCGAGGGCTCCGGCTGTGCGGTGGTCTCGGTCTCGAACCCGGGGTGCCTGTTTCACATCCGCGCCGGCCTACGCGCGCGCGGGTCGAGCATCCGCGCGCTGCACCTGGCCGAGCTGCTGGATCCCCCGGATCCGGACCCGGCGTGACCCCGGCGTGGCCCCGGACGGGCTCAGCGCTTCTTCTCGATCACGACCTCGAGGTACTCGCTCGGCAGGACGAGCGTGCCATCGCCGGACCGATTGCCGCGCTCGATCAGCTCGAGCAGATCGCGCCCGAACGCTGCCTGCTTGTCGGGCTCGGCCTCGAGCGCCGCAAAGGTCTTGTTCATCGGGCCGTAGAAGGTCCGGAACACCTCGACGAAGTGCTGCGGCGAGCGATAGCGGAACGGGAACGACCGGCTGGCGGTGTGGACCTTGCCGGCGGCGGAGAACAGCTCCTCGAGGCGTCCCTGGGTGCCCCACAACGACGGCGACTTCAGGCCGGCCGCCGGCGGCACGTACTTGCCGATGGTCTTGAACAGCTGTCCGATGAAGCCCTCGGGCGTCCAGTTCGCGAGGCCGATCTTGCCGCCCGGCTTGCAGACCCGGACGAGCTCGGACGCGGCCTTTTGTTGATCGGGCGAGAACATCACGCCGAACGTGGACAGCACGACATCGAACGAGCCATCCGGGAACGGCAGATTCTCGACGTCGGCTTCCTGGAAGTGGACCGTGAGGCCCTCGGCCTCGGCGCGCTTCTTCCCGGCCTCGAGCAGCGACGGGACATAGTCCGTCGACGTGACATCGGTGAACCGACGCGCCGCGGCCAGGGTCGCGTTGCCGTTTCCGGCGCAGACGTCGAGTACGCGCGATCCCGAACGAAGATCGAGCGCTTCACAGAGCGTCTCACCGACAATCTGCAACGTGGTTCCCACGACCGCGTAGTTGCCCGTCGCCCAGGCCCCTTGCTGGCGTTTCTTGATCGCAGCGAAATCGATAGTCGTTTCCGTCATGTGATGGTTCCTTCCCGAATGGTCCCAAGGTGCGTGTCGGCAGTGACCGCCCGCGCGCGGCGGCAGGCTACACCGGGCGCCGCGCGATGCTCAAGGCCGGCCGAGCGAGGAGGCCTCCGCAGTGCACAATCGATGTGACAGGTGTGTGCGGTGCATCGCAGTGGCCATCGACGGTAGTATGTGAAGTCATGCGGAGTACTCATCTGGGCGTGGTGATCGCGCTCTCGTGGCTGGGCTGCAAGCGAGAGGTCGAACCGCCAGCGCAACCCCCGGCGACGGCGGCGCCCCACGATCCGGCTCACGATCCGGCTCACGATCCGTCCCATGATCTGGGCGCCGCGCGGGATGCGGGCGCCGCGGGGGATGCGAGCACCGCGGGCGACGTCGGCGTGGCGGCGCCGGGGCCGAGCTGGTATCGCGCGGTCGTCCGCGCGGCCGACGGCGTCGAGGTCTGGTTCTTCCTGGGCGTGCCGGCCCCGGGCGCGGCCGGTGCGGCCGGTCAGGCCGTGTTCAAGGTCGGTGACCACGAGGTCCGGAGCGCGGCGACGTTCGATGGCAAGACCCTGCGCATTCCGCTCGCCGTCCACCAGACCGCGGTCGAGGGCACCGTCGGGCCGGATCACAGCCTGCGCGGGACCTTCACGACGTCGTGGCGCGCGTGGGGCGCGTCGTCGCTCCCGCTCGCGGCCACCCCGATCGCCGCGCCGACCCCGAGCGCGCTGGCCACGGTCGGGCCCGCCCCGGTCGGCGCCGACGCCGCTGCGCTCGATCTGGGCCCGCCGGGCCCGCCGCACAGCGTGTGGCGGCTCGCGATGACCGACTCCGGCGTCGCCAAGCTGGTGATCGACCAGACCGCTCCCGGCGCGCTCACCGGGCTACTGTTCCTCGGCACCGGGAACATCATCTATCTGGCCGGCAATGCCCGTGGCGACGCGGTCGTGCTGTGTGGCTTCGACGGCACCTCGGGCTACCGGGTCGAGCTCACGCTCGGCGCCGACCGCGCGCGCGCCCGCGGCAAGTTCTTCGGCGGCCACCGCCTCGACTGGCGAGAGTCGCTGACCGCGACGCGCGGGGCCGACTTCGCGCTGGCGGCCCAGCCGAAGGTCACGCGGCCGGGCACCCAGATCGGCCTCCCGGATCAGCCCGAGCTGGCCGCGCTCGCGCCCGGGCCGCTGGTGGTCGAGCTCGCGGGCAGCTGGTGCTCGACCTGCCGGAACGCCGCGCCGTTCCTCGTCGAGCTCTACCGCGAGTACCAGCCACGCGGTCTGCACATGGTCAGCTTGCTCTACGAGTTCTCCGACGATCGCGCGCTCGACGCAGCCCAGGCCGAGACGTTCAAGACCAGCTACGGCGTGACCTGGCCGGTGGTCCCGATCCCCGGCAGCATCGATGACTTCGCGGAGATCCTGCCGCGCGGCCTCGCCGACATCAATCCGGCGGGCTTCCCGATCACGCTGTTCCTCGCCCCCGACCGCTCGCTGGTCGCGTTCCATGTCGGGTTCCCCGCCGCCGACGCCACCGCCGAGTTTCGCCGCGTCGCGGCCGAGTTCCGCGCGAACATCGAGACCTTGCTGGCGAGCCCGAGGACGCCGCACCGCGCGAATCGACATCCACGATGAGGTGCGCATCACCCTCGTCGCGGTCGCGTGCGTTTCGCGATTCCGCCCGGCCGGGCCCGCCTGTAAGATGTGATATTCATCTCATGATAACGGATCACCGTCCCGAGGTTGGCACTTCCCGCGGAGCCGCCTGTCCGGTAGCGGGTCGCAGGCGATGACCGGGTTCACGGCCATCACCGGGCTCGCAGCTCGCTCATGCCCATGCCGATGCCCATGGACGACCCGGCCCCGCGGCATGCGCCGCGCGTCGGCCGGTGCGCCGCCGCGCGACGTACGGGGGACGCTCTCGAGTAGCTCACGGAAGGACGATTGATGACCACGGCCTCCAACGCCTCCAAGGCGCTGCCCCAAGCCCGGACCAACCAGGACAAGTTCGCGTTCGACAAGGCCACGTTCGGCGGGATCACCTTCCTCACGCTCCAGGGCACCCTCGACCAGGCCTTCGAGGGCCGCAAGATCGCCGAGTCGGTCCACACCAAGAAGCTGGTCGTCAGCATGCGCGCCGTCCGGCGGTTCGCGTCCTGGGGCATGTCGGAGTGGATGGACTTCCTGCGCATCAACGCGGCGCGCGACCTCTACCTCGTCGAGTGCTCGACCTACGCGATGAGCCAG
>JADGRB010000160.1 GCA_017881315.1 Pseudomonadota bacterium | reverse complement strand
TGGGAGGCGACCGCCGAGCGGCTGTGGGCGGTGGCGCACGCGAACCGCGCCCGGCGGCCCGCGCGACGGCCCGCCGTCGAACGCACGGCGCCGCCCGCCGGTCGCGCGCCCAGCGGCGCCGATCCGCGCGATTGGGCCATCGTCGCCACCGTCGCTTACGCCGATCTGTTCGACGCGGCCATCACCGTCGAGGAGGTCGCGCGCTCCTGCCTGGGCATGCGCCTGCCGGACGAGGAGATTCGCCGCCGCGCCGCCGCGCCGCCGCTGGCGCGCTTTCTGACGCTGGACGCGCAGGGGCACCTCACCCTCCGCGGTCGGGAGGCGCTGATCGCCCGGCGGGTCGACGGCGTCCACCGAACGGCGGCGCTGCTCGACCGCCACCGACGGGTCATCGCCGCGCTGGCCGCGCTCCCCTTCATCCGGATGCTCGCCCTGTCGGGCGGCACCGCGCACCGGAACGCTCGCGGCGGCGATGACATCGATCTGTTCGTGGTGGCCGCCGCCGGCCACGTTTACACCGCCTACACGATGCTGTTTCTGGCCAGCCGTCTCACCCGGACGCGCGGCGTGGTCTGCCCGAACTACCTGGTCGACGAGGACCACCTCGAGATCGCGTATCACCACGATCTCTTCACCGCGCATCAGGCGCTCTCGCTGGTGCCGATCGCGGGACTGGAGGCGTTCGGTCGCTTCGTCGACGCCAACCGCGAGTGGGTCCGCGACTTCTATCCGGGATATGAACCGCGTCCGCCCGCCGGGCAGCTCGAGCCGACCCGCCTGCAGCGGCTCTGCGAGCGCGCGATCGGTTTTTGGGGTGGCAAGGTCGAGCGCCTGCTGGGCACCGCCTGGCGCTTTCACCTGGGACAGCGGGCCGCGCGCGCCCCCCAGGCCGACGTGGTGGTCTCGGGCGGGATCCTGAAGCTCCATCTGTCGGATCACCGGCGGCGCGTGCTGGCGCGGTTCGAAGCGAAGCTCGAAGGTCTGCGGGACGAATGGACGGCGGCGCGCGCGACTCCGGCGCCCGAGCCCCTGTCGGCCTAGACGTGGCGGCCATCTCCGATCGCCTCGGCGTCCCGGTCGGTGCGGCCGTGCTCTCGGCGGCGGCGATCGCGATCGCGCTCGCGTACGTCCCCGCGCTCGACGCGCCCTTCGTCGAACCAAAGCTGGCGGTGCTGCTGCTCGCCGGGGCGTTCGGCTTCGGTGCTCATCTTATGATGACGGCCGCCGGGCTACCGCGGCGCCGCTGGCCACGATCGCTCACGGCCGCGGCCGGCGCGATGCTGCTGACCACCTTGCTGGCGGCGCTGGTGGCCGCGCGGCGCCGCCCGCCCGGCGCCCCCTACGCGGCGTCGGAGATCCTCCGCCTCGGCGCCGTGCTGGGCGTCGCGCTCGCCGCGGCTCGGGCGACGGCGACCGAGTCGACCGGCGCCGGGCAGCGGCGACTCTGCGAAGCGATCCACGCCGGCGCGGCCCTGGTCTCGTTGCTCGGCATCCTCCAGCACCTCCGGATCTTGCCCTTCCAGATCCCGACCATCAGCGTTCCCGGCTCGACGTTCGGAAACCGGAACGTCGCGGCCGAGGCGGTGGCGGCGGCGATCCCGTTCGGCCTGGGTCTCATCCCCTTCGGTGCGGCCGGCGTCGAGCGCCCGCGCCTCGACCGATCCGCGCCCTTGCTGGTGCTGGCGCTGGCGCTCGAGCTCGGCTATCTGGCGGTGGCACGGACCCGAGGCGCGTGGCTGGGCGGCGCGCTCGGAATGGCGGTCTTCTTTGCGCTGCGCCGCCCGAGCCTCTCGCGCGCGTCCAGCGTCGCGGCCCTCGCGATCGGCGCGGCGGTCGCGCTGGCGGCGATCGTCCCGGGCCGCTGGACCGCCCACGATTCCCGGGACAGCAAGCGGTTCGCGCCGGGCGGCCAGGTCTTGCGCGACGCGCTCGATCCAAATTCGCCGGTCGCCCGGACCCGGCTGGGCCTCTGGCGCCGGACGCTGGCGCTCTATCGCGAGCACCCGCTCGCGGGCATCGGACCCGGGAATTTCGCGGTCGTCTTTCCGCGCTTCGCCGAGCCGGGGGCGACCGACGACGGCGTGCTCTCCCCGGGGACGGTCCCCCGGCGCGCGCACGACGATCTGCTGGAGCGACTCGCCGAGACCGGTCCGCTCGGCCTCGCCGCCCTGCTCGCCCTCTACGCGGTCGCGGCGTCGCTGGCGATCGGGGGCGCGCGACGGGCCCGGCGGAGCGGTCGGGCGGACGAGGCGAGCCCCCCCGCGGCGGCCGCCGGCAGCCTGGCCGCGATCGCCGCCTCGGGCCTCACCGGCTTTCCACTGGCGATGCCGGCGACCGCATTCTTGTTCGGCGTCGCGCTCGGTCTGCTCGCCGCGGACGGCGCGCCCGATGGACACCCGTCCCGAGGCGACGGTCCGGCGCCACCACGCTTCGCGCGGGCACGGCTCGGCTGCGCGGCGATCGCCGCGGTGCTGGCTATCGCCGGCGCCGGGTGGTGGTCGGCGCGCCGGATCGGCGCTTCGTACCATCTCGCCCGCGCGGAAGCCGCCCTGCGGGCCGGCGACGGGCCGGAGGACGCGGCGCGCGCGCTGCCCTTTCTGTCCCGCGCCGCCGCCCTGCAGCCGGGCAATTTCAAGGTGGCGCTGCGAACCGCCTACGCCACCTCCCGCGCCGGCCAGGCGCCCGAATCGATTGCGGCCGCGGCGCGCGCGCTGGCGATCGAGCCCGACTCCGCCAACGCCTGGGAGGCGCTGGCCCGCGCGCGCCTCGAAGCCGGCGACGCGCGGGCCGCCGAAGCCGCCGCGACGCGCGCGCTGGCGATCCTGCACGACTATCCCGGCGCGCTATACACGCGTGCGTTGGCATCGGCGCGGCTCGGCGACGTCGCCGGTGCCGCCGATGCCCGCGCCCGGCTGGCGGCGCTGGCGGCCACCAACGCCGACGCCAGGCGCTTCGCCGCCGAGCTGGCGAGAGAGCGCTAGCCGTCATGGCGCCCCGGGTCGCGATCGTTCACGACTGGATGGTCTCCATGCGGGGCGGCGAGCGGGTCCTCGAATCGCTCTGCCGCCTCTTCCCGCGCGCACCAATCTTCACGCTCCGCTATCGTCCAGAGGCCGTCTCGCCCGAGCTGGCGGCGCGGGACGTGCGCACGGCATTCACCGATCGTCTGACCCGAGCCCTCCCGCTGGGGGCGACGGATTTTCGGGCGCTGCTGCCCCTCTTCCCGCTGGCGATCGAATCGTTTCGACTCGACGCCTTCGATCTCGTCATCTCGAGCAGCCACGCCGTCGCGAAGGGGGCGATCGCCGGACCGGGCGCGATGCACATCTCCTACGTTCACTCGCCCATGCGCTACATCTGGGAAGCGGCGGCCGACTACCAACCGGCGGTTCCGGGCGGCGCGATCGGCCGTGCGGCCTTCGCGGCGCTCGGCCTCTACCTGCGACGGTGGGATCTCGCCGCGACCAAACGGGTCGACGTGCTTTGCGCCAACAGCAGCTACACGCGCGCGCGCATCCGGCGCACCTACGACCGCGACGCGGAGATCATCGAGCCGCCGGTCGACACGGCGCGGTTCGCGCGCATCGCCGATCCGCGCCCACCCGACGGCGAGCCGACCTATCTGTGCGTCTCGGCGCTGGTGCCCTACAAGCGGGTCGAGCTGGCCGTGCGGGCGTTTTCGGAACCGGGGCGGCGCGGGCGCCTGGTGGTCGTCGGCGAAGGGGCCGAGCGGGCGCGCCTGGAGCGGCTGGCCGGTCCCAAGGTCACGCTCCGCGGCCGCGTCGACGACGCGGAGCTGGATCGCCTCTACGCCGGCTGTCAGGCCGTCGTCCATCCGGCGCTGGATGATTTCGGCATCGTGCCGGTGGAGGCGCTGGCGGCCGGTCGGCCGGTGGTCGCCTTCGCGGCGGGCGGATCGCTCGACAGCGTGCGCGACGGCGAGACCGGCGTCCTCTACGCCGAACCGACGGTGGCCGCGCTGGGCGCCGCGCTCGATCGTCTGGAGCGGCTCACCTTCGATCCGGCGCGGCTGCGGGCGGCGGCCCGACGGTTCGACCGCGCGACGTTCGAGGATCGCTTCGGCGCGTTCGTCGAGTCCTCCCTCGGGCGGAAGCGGGGCGGGCTCAGCGGGCCCCGCGACCGCTGAGGATCGCCGGCAGCGTCCGGAGGAGGATCGCGAGGTCGAGGCCCAGGCTCCAGCGATCGACGTATTCGAGATCCAGCTCCATCCATTCCTTGAAGGAGAGCTCGTTGCGGCCGCTGACTTGCCACAAGCAGGTGATCCCCGGCCGCATCGCGAGCCGTCGCCGGTGCCCGTCCCGCAGCGCCTCGGTCTCCTCGACCGGGAGCGGCCGCGGTCCGACCAGGCTCATCTGCCCCCCGAGGACGTTCAGTAGCTGCGGCAGCTCGTCGAGGCTGGTCCGGCGCAAGAGCCGGCCGAACCGGGTGACCCGTGGATCGTCGGTCAGCTTGAAGACCGGCCCGTCCATCTCGTTGCGCGCGAGCAGCGCCGATCGCTCCTCGTCCGCGCCGATTCGCATGGTCCGGAACTTCACCATCGTGAACGGCCGCCCGAACAGGCCGCCCCGCCGCTGCAGGTAGAGCAGCGGGCTGCCCACGAAGATTCGAACCAGCAGGGCAACCAGCAAAAGCAGGGGCGAGAGAATCGCCAGCAACAGGGCGGCGAGCAACCGGTCCTCGAGCGCCTTGACGATCAGCGACGGCACGCCGGGCCTGCGCCGCTGGTAGACCAGGTACTGCGCGCGGCCGACCGCCTCCACGCTCGGCGGCGGGAACCCCAGCCCATCGATCCCCTGCGCGAGCGGAACCAGCGCCGGGATACCGAGCTCCGACGACAGCTCCAGCAGGCTGCGCGTGTCGTCCGCCGGCAACGGTCCCGCCAGCACCACCTCATCGATCGGCCCGGCGCGGAGACGCGCATTGAATTGCGCCAGATCGGTGAACCCGTACAGCTCGACCCGCCGGCCGCGCGCCCGTTCGATCTCCCCGACCCCCTCGTCGGTCACGTCCCCGATCACCAGCACCAACGATTCGCCACGCCGGCGGGCGATCCAGCGTCGCTGAGCCGCGTGCGCGACCAATAGCACGACGGTCGACACCAGGAAGAAGATGGCGATGAGCGAGCGGTTGAGGGAGGTCTGAGCGGCGACCAGGATCAGCGCCACCGCGGCCAGGCCCCAGCCCTGCGTGATGAGCGTGCGGCGCGCGATCTCCGTGCGCGGGCCGGTGAGCCGGCGGACCCGATGGATTCCCAGCCGCTCGGCGGCGATCACCCAGATCGGCAAGAAGATCACCAGCAGGTGCGCGTATTCGCCGGGCGCGACCGGCGGCTTGAGCGCGGGGACCAGGTGGGCCGCCGCCGCGTGCCCGAGACGCGCCAGCAGCAGCGACGCGATGATGAGGACCACGTCCTGGACCAGGATCGCGGCCTCCAGGGACTCGTCGCGCGTCACCCGGCGATCTCCGCGGCCGGACGGCCGAGCGCGACGACCGCCCCGCCCAGCAGCCAGGCCAGCGCGAAGGTCGGCGTGAACTCGAAGAAGGTGTCGAAGGTTCCGTGCACGAGATACGCGCCGAGGCCCACGCCGAAACCGAGCGCCCAGGTGCGCGTAGCGGGCGCCGCGACCGCCCGGCGCGCGGCGCGCGCGAAGGCCACCACCAAGGTGGCCAGCGCCAGCAGACCGGCCGTTCCGAGGCCGGCGAGCGTCTCGAGATAGAGGCTGTTGGCGTGCAGGCGATCGTCGGGCGCGACGAGACCCAGGTACCGTCCGTAGAGGTGACGGAAGTTGTCGGGGCCGAGTCCGAGCAGCGGACGATCGCGCCAGGCGGCAAACGCCGCGCGCCACAAGACCCGCCGCGGAATCACCTCGCGGGGGGCGGTGGGCGCGGCGCTGGTGGGCATCGGCCCGATCGCGGCCTTGACCGCGGGCCCGCCCGTGGGCGCAAACCGCCGTACCTCGACCGCCTCGCGCAGGCCCGGATTGCCGCGCAGGCTGAACCAGGTGGCGTGCTCGTGAACCAGGTCCCACCAGAGCAGATACCGCCCCGGCCGTCGGGGCGCGTGCACGATCGCGCGCACGGTGGCGCCGCCGCCCGGCGGAACGTCATACGGCAGCTCCGAGCGGACCCCATCGAAGACCACGATGTTGCCGCTGTCCGCGTCGAGCCAGTGGTAGCTCAGGGCGACCGGCGTGGGCGGCAGGTGCTCCCAGGTCAGCGCGCCCAGATTTCGAACCTGGACGGTCACCGTCGCTTCTCGGTCGGAAGCGAGCCACGCCGGCAGCTGCCCCGCGGGACCGGCGACCCGCTCGATGGAGGCGCGGTACCAGTCGGCGTCTTTCCAGAAGGAGAGCCGCAGCGTGAGCGCCGAGCCCGAGAGCCCGCTGCCGATCCCCAGCAACGCCAGCGCGCCAAATGCGGCCAGCGCCGCGCCCCGGGTCTGGACCGCGCGCGCCCAGAAGATCCCCATCCCGGCGAGGCACACCAGCGCCGTGGCCAGTCCGGCCCGCGACGCGGTGACCAGGATGCCGGCCAACAGCGCCACGATCACCAGCGCCGCACCGCAGAGCCGCCAGCGGCGCCCGCCGAGATCGAGCGACGTCGCCGCGAGCGATCGGGTGGCGATCGACGACACGCCGAGCGCGAAGGCCACCGGCAACACCGCCTCCAGGTACATGGCCGCGATGTTCGGATACTGAAAAGGCCCGCTGCCTCGGACCAGCCCGAACACCTCGAAGGTCTGCGCGTGAAAAGGGCGAAGCAACGCCGCCACGAAGGCCAGGCGCCCTTCGCCGATCATGGCGATCGCCGCCACCAGTGCCCCCGCCACCAGCGCCTTCGCCGTCCGCGCGACCGCCCGCGGGTCACGCAGCAGATCGGCCGAGGCGAGGTAGAGCAGGATCCCGCTCAAGCTCCGGAGGGCGAACTTCAGCGCGGTGCCGCGCCAAGCCGGCGCGCAGACGGCCGAGGCGACCAGCACCAGCGACCAGACGAGGACGGCGCGGTGCGCCTCGGGCGCGCGCCGCCACCAGGCCCGCAGGTCGCGATCGCCCTCGAGCCAACCGGCGCAGAGCGAGATCCCCCAGGCTGCCAGCGCGAGATAGAGAAAAATCTCCACGCTCGAGATCTGGAGCGGCCCCACCCGCGCGATCGGCTCGCTCATCTCGAACGGGAGCAGCGCGGCCAGGAGGGTCAACGACGCGTGTCCAAGATCACGTGCCCGCCGAACGACGCCAAACCTCGACATCTGACCCGCTCGTATACCAGGATCACGCCCCGCGAGGCCGCCGAGATCCCCCGCGAATCTCGGGTTAAGTGGGCAATTCTTCGCGCCCGATCGATGCGGAAACCGGCAAAGAAATGCCGTAGCCGAACACGCCGACGTAGCTATACTCCCCACACAAGAGATAGGAGTGTCGCATGCGCAAGATCTCTAGTTTCATGTTGTGGGTGCTTCTCGGCTGCGCCGTTGCCATCGTACCCATCGCGTGCGGCAGCAGCAGCTCGAACAACGACGGTTCCAACACGGTCGACACCGCGGGGAATCCGGACGGTCTGACCGCCACCTGATTCGGCCGGCGCGATCAGCGGCGCCATTTTTTTCCGGTTGCGCCGACCGGGAGCTGTTCGCGACTGGGTCGCCTGGGTTGCTCCTCGGAATGGTTTGAATGCGGCCTCTGGCGCGGGTCTTCGCTCTGGCGCCCGATTGCCACGCGGCCAACAATCGTTACGCGAACCTCTGGCGCCGTCATTTCTACCAGGGTCTGGCGGGCGCGTTGCCCGAGGTGGTGCTGCCCGCAGACGTAGATTTCAGCTGGGCGCGCCCCGCCTCCGACGCGAGCCTGGAGTCGTCACCCGAACGAACGGCGATGTCGGAGCGACTCTGGGACCAGATCCGAGGGGCGTCTGTCGATGCGGTGATCTCCTACTGCTTCGCCTCCGACATCGATCCGGCGCTGGTGAAGACGACCGTGGCGTCGGGCCGACCCTGGATCAACTTCTTCTGCGACAGCACCTACGCATTTGATCGCGTGGAACCGCTCGCGCGAGAGACGTCGCTGAACTGGTTCCCCGAGTCGGCCGCCGAGGGGCGCTACCTCGCGCTCGGCCGCCCGTGGCTCTGTCGTCCCTACGCCTTGAATCCGGACGCGCTGCCGGAATCGCCCTGCGAGGTCGCCGTTCACCGGCTGGGGTTCGTGGGCGCGCCGACGGGGAACCGGATCTTGCGCTTGGCGGCGCTGGCCGCGCTCGGGTGTCGGGTCACCGTTCGCGGAGAAGGCTGGCGACGGCAGCCCGAGCGGATCCTGGTGCGGGCGCTTCGGCCGCTGGTGCGCGCCGGCGGGCGGCTCGACGATGCCGGGCTGGCCCACTTCGTCTCCGAGTGCCGGCTGATCCTCGGGCTCAACGAGGGCGGCGCCCGGCGCCGCGCCGACCGCAGCTATCTCAAGCTACGCGACGTCGAGTTTCCAGGTTACGGCGCCTGCTATCTCACGCAGCACAACCAGGACGTGGAGCGCGCGTTCGAGATCGGCCGCGAGGTGCTGACATTCCGCGGCCTCCGCGAGGCCTCCGCGATCGCGCGCGAGTACGCCGCTCACCCGGAGATGGCGCAGGCGGTGGGCCGCGCCGGGCGGCGCCGCGTCCTCGCCGAGCACACCTGGTCCACCCGGATCGCCGAGCTCGCGCGGGCCCTCTGAATGCGCATCACCGTCGTCTCACCCCACCTGCCCACGCCCGCGTTTCCGATGCGCGGCGTGCGCCACAGCGAGCAGCTCCGCCTGTTCGCCGAGGCGGGACATACCGTCCGCGCGGTGGTGCCCCTGCCCTGGGTGCCCTGGCGCCACCCGCCACAGGAGGAGCTCGACGGCACGGTCCCGGTCGCGCACCCGCGCTACCCGCGGCCCCCGAACCCGTTCGGTGGCCTCGGGCTTCGACTGGAGCGCCGGCTGTTCGCCCACGCAGCGGAGCCGGTGCTTGACGATCCGGATGTCGTCTTGGTCCACTCCGCGACGCTGCCGGGCGGCCTGCTCGGTCGCACCGGCCGCGCACCCCTCGTGCTCACCCTGCACGACCACGAGCTCTTCGAGCTCGCCCCACGCAGCGCGCTCTTACGTCGGGCGATCGCCCGCACGCTGCGCGGAGCGGCCTGTGCCGTCTACGTCTCCGAGGCCCTCCACCAGCAAGGCCTGAGCCTAGCCGGTCCACACCGAGCGCGCGTAATTCCGATCGGCATCGACACCTTTGCTGACCTGATAGCGGCGCCTCCGACGGACTTCACGATTTCCTGCGTGGCCCGGCTGATCCCGCGTAAGCGGGTGGACCTTCTGCTGCGCGCCTTCGCGCGTCTGGCGGCGGAGCGACCCGAGGTGCGCATGGTCGTGGTGGGCGACGGCCCCGAGCGCGCGCCGCTGGAAGCATTGGCGGAGCGGCTTCGTGTCCGCGATCGGGTCGAGTTCGCAGGCCCGCTCGAGCGGCGGGCCGCGCTCGAACACGTGGCCCGCTCCAACGTGATGGCGCTGCCGAGCGTGCTGGAGTCACTGGGAGCGGTCTATCTCGAGGCGATGTCGCTCGGCGTGCCCGCGCTCGGAACAGTCGGCGAAGGGATCGCGGCGCACATCGAGCACGGCGTCGACGGGATCCTCGTTCCCCCGGGTGACGAGGAGCGCCTGCACGCAGAGCTACGCGAGCTTGCGTCGACACCCGAACGCACGCGGCGCTTGGGTGAGGCCGGCCAGCGCCGTTTCCAGGCGAGCGGGCTCACCTGGCGCGCCAACGTCGCGGCGCATCTTCAACTGTTCGCCGAGATTCAGAGCGGGCGCGCGACGCAAACGACCTGATCGGCGATCGCCGCCAGCCGATCCGCGTGCACGGTCATCCGCTCCAACGCGGCCAGAACGACGGCGACGGGTGCCGTGGGACGGAAGCCGCTCTGAAATGGCGGAGTCCACACCAGGAGCGGCGCCATCCGCTCGATGCGCACCACGCCGGCAAGCAGCCGGCGCACCTCGTTGGACGAGCGAAGACGCATTTCCATCGGCTGACCACGCACCTCGATCGGCACCCTCCCGGCCCAGCGCTTGGCCACCAGGCGGGGGGAAAGGCGCAGGAGATGGTAGAGGCTCTCCGCGGCGCAGAAGGGAGTCAGGTGAGCGATCACCATCGCGCCGCCGGGCGTGAGCATCTCCGCCAGCACGCGGTGCACCGCCACGAAAGCGTCGTCATCGAGATATGCGAAGCCACCCGTCGTCGAGAACACCAGGTCGAAGCGTCGTCCACCGAAGGAGTCGGCCTGGATTTCTTCCGCCGCTCCCTGCCAGAGCTCGGCGCGCCCCAGCCGTAGATCCGTCGCGCTGCGCGCTGCGGCGGCTTGAAGCATGCCCGTTGAACCGTCACAGCCGGCGGCATGCCATCCGCGCGCCAAGAAGCGCGCCAGATCGTCCCCTGCCCCACAATGAAAATCGAGCACCCAGGCCTCTCGCGCCGGAGCCGGTGGCGGCACAACCTCATCGACCATCGTCGCGAGTAGCTCCTTGGAAAGTGCGTAGACAGGGCTCGCCTCGCCGAGCCGGGCATAGTCGGCTGCCCATCCGTCCCAACCTGTGGCGGTCGGCGACGAACCGTCCTCGGGACGATAGCGAACGTAGCCCATGAGCCGCGAGCGAGCATAGCCCTTGTGCGCTCGCGCGGCCCGGCTTCAAGATGCAGCATGCGTCGAGTAACGCTTGATTCCCCATCACCTCTCCGGCGGACGCATTACCCATGAGCCGGCACCTGTTTTCCGTCTGCATACCGACGTATGAAATGGGCGGCCTGGGAAGCGCGTTCTTGAGGCAGAGCTTCGAGATCCTCGCCGACCAGACGTTCCAGGATTTCGATGTGGTCATATCCGACCATTCGACGACGGACTCGATTCGGGACCTGTGCGCCGAGTTCGAGAAGACCCTGAGACTAAAATACTTTCGAAATCCAGACAGGATCGGCAATTCGCCCGCCAATACGAACAACG
>JADGRB010000403.1 GCA_017881315.1 Pseudomonadota bacterium | reverse complement strand
CGCGGTGTCTCTCGAGAGCGTGGCGCTCGTCGGCGCGCTGGCCTTCGGGGTCTGGGCTCGGCGGGGGCGGAATGCGGCGGTGAGACGGGTCGCGGCGCTCGAGGGTCAGCTCGAAGAGCAGCGGAGCGCCGGTGAACGGCGGGAGGGCCTGCTCCGGACCGTGGTCGAGACGACGCCGGTGGCGATGGTGCTCTTCGGCGATGCCGGAGACATCACCTTCACGAACCGTTCGGCGCGCGATCTCTTCTTCGAGGGGAGGGCGGTCGAAGGACAGAACTTTCTATCGATGATCGAGCGGGCGCCGGCCTCGCTGCGCCGGGCCGTCCTCTCGGACGGGGACGAGCTCTTCAGCGTGGAGGGAGCCGCCGGGGACGAGACGTTTCACCTGTCGCGGCGCCACCTCGAAGACGGCCAGACGCTGATCGCGGTCAGAAGCGTCACCCAGGAGATCAACCGCCACGAGGTGGTCAGCCTCAAGAAGGTCATTCGCATCATCAGTCACGAGATCAACAACTCGCTCGGTCCCATCTCGTCCCTGATCGGCTCTGCCAAGATCATCCTGGAGCGGCCCGAGCACTTGCCCAGGCTCTCGACCGTCTTCGACACCATCCAGGAGCGGGCGCTGCACTTGCAGAGCTTCCTCGACGGATATGCCACCCTGGCCAAGATCCCCGAGCCCCAACCGGTCTCGGTTCCCTGGGGACCCTTCCTCGACGGGCTGCGCGGATTCTGGCCTGGGCTGGATATCGGGGAGGCGCCCACCCGACCGGGCTTCTTCGACCGCGCGCAGATCCAGCAGGTGCTCATCAACCTGGTCAAGAACGCCCACGAGGCGGGAGGATCGAAGGGCGAGGTCAAGGTCGCCATCGAAACGGCCGCGGAGGGTGGCTGCCGAGTCTCGGTGCTGGATCGCGGGCCCGGGATCTCGGACGAGGTGATGCAGAACGTTTTTCTTCCGTTCTTCACCACGAAACCCAGCGGCGATGGCCTTGGTCTGGCGCTCTCCCGCGAGATCGTCGAGCTCCACCATGGGCGGCTCGGCCTCGCCCGTCGGCAGGGCGGTGGCATGTCGGTCAGCGTCTGGTTGCCCGACCGTGAGGCGGGCGCAGCTGCCATGCTGTCGGCGAGCCGCGTGCGACTCACCCTGACCAGCGCTTAGCTCGGAGCCGCACGGCTCAGCTGGCGATGCGATTGACCGTGCGCACGATTGATCGCGCAGCCGAAGACTGTATGGTCGCGCCCGGTGGGTGTGCAAAGGGCCGTGGGCATGAAAGGGGCCCTCGCCCGAGCGACGGTGATCTTCGGGATCACGCTGGGGGCCCGAGCGGCCGCCGCGCAGAGCCCCGAGACCGCCGCGGTGGCGCCGGTCCCCGAGGGAGCGGCCGCGCCCCCGCCACGAGCCTGGGACTTCGCCGTCCTCCCGCTCGTCTATTACCAGCCGGAGACCTCGCTCGGCGCGGTCGGGCAGGTGATGCTGGTGCGGACGGCCTCGTCGGGCAGCGCGACGGAGGAGCGCCACGACACGCTGTCCGCGACGGTCACGGCGACGCTGCGCCACCAATATGCCTTCGGGTTGAGCGGCATGAAGTTCTGGAACCAGGACCACGACCGCCTCCAGGTGGACCTGGGCATCCAGCGCTTCCCGACCACCTTCTGGGGCCTCGGCAACGACACGCCGGAGGGTGCGGCTGACCCATACACGCCGCTCACGGTGGGGGCGAATCCCAACTATTCCCACCGCGTGGTCGGGCGGATCTTCGTGGGAATGAACGCGGTCGTCGGCTACTACCGTCTCCAGACCTTCGCGCCGGGCGGTCCGGTGGCCGACTACCTGGCCACGCACCTCCGGCAGGGCAGGCTGGTTGGCGTCGGACCCACCCTCACGCGCGACTCGCGCGACGACTCCAACTACCCGCGCGCGGGCAGCCTCACCTCGTTGAAGATGCTCGCTTACCTTCCGGCCTGGCTCAGCGAATATCGCTTCGTCGAGCTGGAGGCGGACCAACGCACGTTCATCTCCCTCCCTCGGTCCAGCGTGCTGGCGTTGCAAGCCTTCGGTCAGGTGTTGATCGGCGAGGCGCCCATCGACGTGCTTCCGGCCCTGGGCGGCCCGGCGATGCTCCGCGGCTACTTCCAGGGGCGCTACCGCGACAAGGTCTACATGGTCGGTCAGGCCGAGTGGCGGGTGCCGCTTTTCTGGCGCCTCGGGGCCGCGGTGTTCGGCGCGGTCGGCAACGTCTATCCCGATCTGGCGCACGTCGACGGCGACCACCTCAAGGCGGCCGGGGGCCTGGGGCTCCGCCTCAACGTGGGCCGCCGCAACCCCGTCAACATCCGCCTCGACGTTGCGCGGGCTCCCGGCTCGACCGGCGTCTACCTGGTGATCGGCGAGGCGATCTGAGACGCGGACGCAGCGACGAGTAGATCAGATTCGGCCGCGGGCCGCTGGGCGCACATGGTGGGCGTCGGCGGTGCAACGCCTACAGCGCCTCACAGACGCACGGCCTTTCGGCCTCTCCTCGACGAAAAAGTATGACCGGGCGTGATCCGCGTGGGGAAACTCGGGCATTCTCGATCATGATCTATCGCCCCCGCCATACCTCCACGTCGCTTGGTGCCATCTCCTCTTGTCTTGCCGCGGTAGCCCTGGTTGCCTGCGCTAACTCTGATCCGGTTAGCGGCCAGGGTGGGAGCGGAGGGACGTCAACAACTGGAGCGGGTGGGTCGACCGGAGAAGGCGGGACCGGCGCCAAGGGCGGATCGACCGGGACCGGCGGCGCGCCCGGAACGGGCGGCGTCCCGGCGACCGGCAGCGCCGGCACCAACGGCGCCGCCGGCACCAACGGTACCGGCGGACGCGCCGGAACCAACGGCGCGGCCGGGACGAACGGCGCGGCGGGGACCAATGGCGTGGCGGGGACGAACGGCGCGGCGGGGACCAACGGCGCGGCCGGGACCAACGGCGCGGCGGGGCGCGGGGGCACCAATGGCGGGGCGGGGACCAACGGCGGGGCGGGGACCAACGGCGGGGCCGGACGCGGGGGCACCAATGGCTCCGCCGGCACCAACGGCTCCGCGGGCCGCGGCGGCACCACCGGGACGGGCGGCACCACCGGGACGGGCGGCTCGGGCACCTGCACGGTCGGCAGCCTCCCGAGCGGGGGCACCGCGCACAGCGGGACAAATACATCGGGCACCGCGGCCGGTCTCAGCTGGTCACTCTGGACGAACGGCGCCGCGCAAACCATTACCACCTACAGCACGCCTGCCTTCAGTGCCTCTTGGAGCAATGCTGGCGACTTCCTGGCCCGTATCGGCATGCAATGGGGAAGCGGCAAGCCATACACCTCCCTGGGAACCGTTACCGCGGACTTCGCCGAAACAAAGTCGGGAAGCGCCGGCGGCTACTCATATATCGGAATCTACGGATGGTCGACGAACCCGTGTGTCGAATGGTACATCGTCGATGACTCGTACAACAAGATGCCGGTCAATCCGGGCAATGATACCAACAAGGGTACGGCTGTCATTGATGGGGGCACCTACAACATCTGGTTGCGCAATACGACCGGAACCGGTGGCAACAGATGCGGCTCCTCCGTCACGAGTTGGCAGCAGTTTTACAGCGTCCGCCAGACGGCACGCACGTGCGGGCAGATATCCATTACCGGTCACTTCAATGCATGGGCCAACGCAGGTTTGACCCTGGGGTCCGTGCTAGAGGCCAGTATTCTGGTGGAGGCAGGCGGCGGTACCGGAAGCATTGCTTTCCCAACCGCAAACGTAACGGCCCAATAGGCCGGGCAGAGCCCGGCCGCATGGCTGGCGTCGCCTGCGGCGATCGACGAGACTCGGGCCATGTGGACGGGTCCCCGCTGTCGCGCGCGTCCGTCCTTTAGGCCCTGGCTCCTGCTCGCCGTGCTGACGTCCCTGGCCACCGTCGCGGGCGGTTGCTCGGATGGCGGGACGGGCCTCGCCGATGGCGGGGGGGGCGCCGGGAATTTCGCCGGCACCGGTGGCGGAGCGGCAGGCACGACGGGCGCCGCGGGGGCGACGGGCGCCGCGGGGGCGACGGGCGCCGCGGGGACGACGGGCGCCGCGGGGACGACGGGCGCCGCGGGGACGACGGGCGCCGCGGGG
>JADGRB010000159.1 GCA_017881315.1 Pseudomonadota bacterium | reverse complement strand
GTCGCCCGCGCCGGCGTTCATGGGCGCCCCGTGATAGCGAATCAACTCCGCCAGCGCGGCCACGCGTAGGTCGGACGGCGTGCTGGGGTTGGAGCCGATCCTTTCGATGATGATCTCTTCCTTGTCTGCGAAGAGCATGCTCAAGGTTGCCGCCGGCGTGCTGGGGTTGCCCGCGACATTGGCTCGGACATCGATGTTGCCGTCACGCGCCAGGAAAGCCAGAACCTTCCCCGGCGTCGCGTGGTTCCTGGCAACCGCCTCCCGTACAGTCGTGTTGTCGTCGCCGGCGAGGTCGGAGAGCACGCTGGAAAGCACAGCCGCGTTCACGTTCGGATTGCGCGTGACGGCCAGCCGCACACTGTCGCGCCCGTCCGCGGCGAGCTTGAGGAGCGCCAGCTGCGGGCTGTTCGGATTCTCGGCGACCAGGCGCCGCACGCCCACGCTCGAGTCGGCCGCCAGCTCGGACAAGACCAGCGGCGAGGTGTTGTGATCGCGCGCGGTTTGCAGATGGATGGACGTCTCGACCAACCTGGCCCGGGCTTCGCCGGTCATGAGCTTCGGGTTCTTGAGCGCCGTCGCGCCCACCTCGTCGCTCTCCTCCGCGAGGTCGTACAAGATGTCAGTGGGTGTCGCCGGGTTCGCAGCCAGCGCCGTCAGAATGGGGCCGGCGCTGTAGCTCCCACCGTCGTGCGCCGAGTAGTACCCCCCGTCGATGTTCTCGATGAATATCGTGACCAGCAACTCCGGAGAAATCCCCGGATTCGCGGCGATGACGGGCCGCCACAAGGATGAGGCATACGTCGCGGCCAGGACCGGCCCGGGCGTGCTGGGGTTACCGGCGACCGCCTTCCGGACCTCGGCGTCATGGTCGGCGGCGAGGCGCGTGAGATCCGCCGGCGAAGTGGCGGGATTCCCGGCCGCGGTCAGCGATCCCTCGCAGCCCGCACCCCACAGCGCGACCGCCGCCAGCGCCAAAACGCGCGCAATCGTTGCCTTGTCTGCCATCTCTGCCATATCTGGCTCCCTCTCGCCTCTCCCCGAAGGCATGCGACCCCGGCCCGAAGCTAGTGCGCGGGGGGGGATTGGCAAGGCGGGGGAGGTGGCGGTCGCGGAATCGCCCGACGCAACCAAACCGCGGCGCCGGTCGAAGCCTGTCGGGCCATGCATGAGGATGCGGAGCCCACCACCGAGACCTTGCTCGCCCGGACCGACTTCGCGGCCGGGCACCGGATCGATCGCTACGAGCTGCGCGAGCTGATCGGCCGCGGCGGCATGGGCTCGGTCTACCGGGCCATCGACACCAAGCTCGGGCGCACGGTCGCGCTCAAGACGGTGGCGGCGCGACGGACCGGCGCGCGCCTGACGGATCGGGTGCGGCAGCGGGTCTTGCGAGAGGCGATGGCGCTTTCGAAGGTCGAGCACCGCAACGTCGTCCAGGTCATGGACTTCGGCTTCGCCGACGACGGAACGCCGTTTCTGGTGATGGAGCACCTGCGCGGACGGGACCTCGGCACGCTGCTGGCCGAGTCGGACGCCCCGCCGACCATCGCGCACGTCGTCGACATCATGCTGGGCGTCTGCGCCGCGCTGCGCGCCTGCCACCGGGTCGGGATCGTTCACCGCGATCTCAAGCCGGGGAACATCTTCCTGGTCGACACCGACACCGGCACGGAGGTCAAGGTGCTCGACTTCGGCGTCTCGAAGGCGCCGACCTCGGACGATCTCACTCGCGAGGGACAGATCGTGGGAACGCCGCAGTACCTCGCGCCCGAACAGGTCGACGGCAAGGTCGGCCCCGCCAGCGATCAGTACGCGCTCGGTGTCTTGATCTACGCCTGCCTCACCTTGCGGCTGCCCTATGAGGATCATCAGAGCTTCGGGCTTCTGCGCGCCATCGAAACCGGGAAGTTCGCATCGCCGCGCACGTTTCGTCCGGACCTGCCGGAGGCGCTGGAGAGGATCGTCCTGCGGGCGATGCATGTCTCGCCCGGCGAGCGCTACGAATCCGTTTACGCCCTCGGCCAGCAACTGTGGGAGCTCGCCAGCCCGCGCGGCCAGGATGAATGGAAGAACTACTACTTCCCTCAGGTCTCGAGCGATCGCCCGCCGCGATCCGTCGAGTTGCCGAAGACACGCATTCTGGAGAAACCAAGTACCCACGACCGGTCGGCGGTCCGCGGCGCTCTGCTCTACCTTTCGACGAGACTGGCGCGGCCGCCATCTGCGAATCGCGATGCCGCGACGCCGGTAGAGGCTCCACCCCAGCCGTCCGGCGAGACGAACGTCGGCTCACGCCGGGTACTCGGCATGCCGATTGGCCTGCTGGGCACGACCCTGCTGGTCATCGGAGTTTGTGTTGCGCTTGGTAGGGCACACCGCCGCCGGACGTCACACCAGGGACAGGCCGCACCTCGGCCCACGCCAACCATGGCGACGGCGGCCAAGAGACCGGTCTCCAGGCCCCCTATCATGCAGCTGGCGATCGTCGGGCCGACGGTCGAGACACCCCCGCCATCGCCAAAGACCGAGCAGCCGGCGGCGCCCTGGCCACCTGCGGAGCCGCAGATCGTCCCGTCGCCGCGAGTGTCCGGGTCCGGTTCTCGGCGAACCCGCCCGTCGGTCCGCACGCCAGAAGCACCTTTTGTCGAGGTGCGGCCGAACATCGACCACAACGGAATTGGAATCCCCACCGATTGAGAGGTGTCAGATGACTCGCACGAACACGCTCATGTTGCTGTCCGTTCTCCTGCTAGCCGGTTGCCCCACCAGACGCGATCCCGATGAGGTCAAGATCGTGGGGACGACCCCCGCGCCTGACGCGGGTACCCCCGACGCCGGTAAGCCCGCCGGTAAGCCCGCCGGTACGCCCGACGCCGGTACGCCCGACGCCGGTACGCCCGACGCCGGTACGCCCGTGGCGCCGCTCCCGACACTCCGGATAACGTCGCCTGCCTCGAATACCTCGACGAACGGCGTCGTCGCTGTCACGGTCGATGTCACGGGAGGCACGGCGCCGGCAACGATCAAGCTCATCGAGGACGGGACCGTTCTGGCCACCCTGGACAGCCCGGCGCCCTACACCTTTACCTGGGATACCAAGGGAATCGCCGACGGGACGCACACGCTGGTCGCCAAGGCCACCGTCGCCGGTGAATCGATCAGCTCGGCTCCGGTCACGATCACCGTGGATCGCACCGCACCGAAGGTCGTATCGACCACCCCCGCGCCGGGGGCGACCAACGTCGTCCTCCGCGCACCGATCGCGGTGACGTTCTCGGAGCCGATCCTGGCCTCGTCGTTCACCGCATCGGCGGTCACGTTGCAGGTCGGTGGGGCGGTGGTTCCCACCACGGCAACGCTCAGCTCGGACGGCATGAGCGCGGCTATCGCCATCACCGACCTCTCGTCGTTCGCGCTTCCGGCCACGTTCTCGGTGACGCTCGCGACGGCGATCACCGACCTGGTCGGGAACGCCCTCACGGTGCCGGCGGCTCCTTGGACGTGGAGCGTGCCGGATTGGATCAAGTACGCGCCCATTGCCAGCACCACGGTTCCCGCCGTCGCCGTCGGACCCAACTTTCAACCGGTCATCGCCTACACCCGCTGCATCGCAAGTGGCTCCACCTGCCTGGATGACCTATTCGTGGCCGAGAGTGACGGCCAGGCCTGGAACAGCCTGGGCCAGGTGCCGAATCTCATCGGACCTGGATCGCTCGATCTCGACGGGCAGGGCCATCCCGTCGTGGCGGGGATTGGCAACCCGCCCGGTTCAATCCTTGCGTCGCTCCTTCTCGCAACCTGGAACGGCTCGGCTTGGGGCTCGATTTCTCCGCTCGGGATCGACACCACCTACGCCTTCACCGCGAGCCCGCTGGTACGTCTCGATCCGTCTGGCCGGCCCGTGGTGGCCTGGAAGGATGCCGTCACCGCCACCGCCGCCGACGTCGGCGTCGCGCGCTGGACCGGAACCTCCTGGGACAAATCGTTCGGCAAATTTGGGCTCACCAACGTTGCCTCAGCCTCCCTAATCCTCGACGGCAGCGGGAACCCGATCGTAGGATTCATTGTCGGCGGGACTGGTTTGGGCAGCCTTTCGACGGCCTCGTTCCGGGCCTGGAGCGGGACCGCATGGACGTCGAGCGGCAGCATACTCCTGGGCGAACCATTCGTTGCCATCGATCAGGCCTCGGAACCGATGATGGTCGCCGGGGCGACTGTCGACCACTATTCGAGCGGCGCCTGGTTGCCGGCGATCTCTATTGCGGTCCCCGCGAGCAGCAACTCCGGGGACTTCCACCTGGCAACGGGACTGGATCATAAACCGGTCGTTGCCTGGCTAGACACGACTGCAACGGTCGAGCTCGGTTTGAGCCGATGGACCGGCACCCAGTGGAACGCCCGCGCGGGGCTCTTCCATGCCGCCGGCGTCGTCGCCACCACCGAGCCGCCTGGCGTTCTCGTCGATGCGCGCGGAAGCGCCTGGGTCTACTGGCGAGAGGGCTCGTCGGTAAATGTCTGGATGTCGAACTACTAGCGACGCAACCCCGTCCACCAGCAACGGAGTCCATCCATGACGCGCGCTGCTCTCGCCTCGGTTCTGCTCGTCACTGCAATCTCGGCGGGAGCGCGCGCCAATGACGTCGCCCCGGACGCGCTGATCATCAAGGGACTCGATCTGCGACGTGCGGGAAGGTCGGTCGAAGCGCTGGAATTCTTCCGGCGGGCACATCGGGAGGCGCCGTCGCCCCGGACGCTCGGACAGATGGGATTGGTCGAAGCTTCACTGGCCCACTGGATGGACGCCGACGTCCACTTGGCGGCATCGCTGACCACCCCCGACGACGCTTGGGTCCACAAGAACCGACCCTTCCTGGAGCAGGCCCTCGGCCGCGCCAAGACTCACATCGGCGAGCTGGTCGTCGGCGGCCGACCCGGAACGACTGTCACTTTCGCCGGCCGGGCCCTCGGTGCATTGCCCTTGGCCGGTCCCGTACGAGTCGTCGAAGGCGACTTCCTGCTCACGGCGACCGCCGCGACCTTCAAGCCATTTTCTCTGAGCGTGACGATCAAGGGCGGTTCACGCACCGCCGTGACGATTGTGCTCGAACCCATCGCTGTCGCGGCTCCGAACCCTCCGGTTACGGAATCCTTGGCGGTCTCCGAAGCACCGGCCAGCTCGGGCCGGCGCAAGACGGGCGTCGCGCTCGCCGCTGCCGGCGTCGGCGCCCTGACCTGGGGCATCACCTGGATTGCCCTCGACAACCACGATGCCTGCGGTTCTGTTCGGTCGGGCGCCTGCGGGACCGTCTACGACACGCGGACGGCCGGATGGATCCTGGCCGCGGGCGGCGGCGCCCTCGCCCTCACCGGCGGCGCCCTTCTCCTTTCGACGTTCCACCCGGCCAACTCGGAGCTGGCCCTCGCCATCACGCCGAGGTCGCTGCTGCTCCAGGCGCGGTTTTGAACCAAGACGCTTGAGCATCGTTGGCGATGGGGATATGAGAACCATCGCGAGGCGACAGTCGGAGATGGGCGTGACGGACGTCGAAACTGAATACAGACGCCTTGGTCCCTACGTGCTCTTGCGGGCATCGGGTGCGGGGGGAATGGCGCGAATCGACCTCGCCCTCCGGGGAGCCCCGGAGACCGCGGACGTGTTCGTGCTCAAGCGTCTGCACGCCGACTACCGTTCACCGGAGCAGGAAGCGCGGTTCAGGCGCGAGGCCGCCATCGCACGCCGGCTGTCCCACGATGCCATCGCCCGGACCCTCGGCATCGACGAAGTCGACGGCGAGGTGTTGCTCCTGCAAGAGCTCGTGATGGGCGTCGATCTCCGCCGGCTCACCGCGCGCCTCGCCGCGATCGGCGAGCGACTGCCGGTGCCCTTGGCCGTATATATCGTCTCCGAAGTGGCGCGCGCGCTTCACTACGCCCACACCTTTCGCAAACTAGGCATCGTCCACCGCGACGTGACCCCCGACAACATCATGCTGGCGTTCTCGGGCGCCGTGAAGCTGGTCGACTTCGGCATCGCGCGCTCGAACGCGGACGGGACCCTGACCCAGGCCGGCTTCGTCGTCGGACGCCCGACCTATACCGCGCCGGAGGTCTGGAATGGCGCGCGCGCCGATCGCCGTTCCGACATCTATTCACTCGGCGTGGTTCTCTGGCAGCTCCTGACCGGACGCCCCCTCGAGCCAGACGATGCGGCGTCCGGCCCGTCGTCCAGCCCGTCCAGCCCGTCCAGCATCAACCCCGACGTTCCGCCCGAGCTCGCGGCGGTCAACCTGCGCGCCTTCGACGCCGACCCCGCCGATCGCTATCAGTCCGCCAGCGCTTTCCAGCAGGCGCTGGCGGTCCACCTGCCGGGCAAGCGAGAGGCGCGGGCGCGGCTGTCGGAGCTGCTGGCGCGGCATTTCGACGTCGGTCGCGAACAACGGATGCTCGCGGAGGACGTCGCGCACGCGAAGCCGTTGCTCGCCCGCAGCGACCGAACGGGCTTGGCGACGATGGTCCTGCCGGTAAAGGCCAAGACCAGGAAAGCGTGGTTCATTGCAGCCGCAGTCCTGCTCCTGTTCAATGCTGCGCTCATTCGGCTCGGCCACCGGGGTGGGAGATCTCCCATAGCTCTCCCGGCTCCGCCCACGCCGCAACGACCACCCACGACGCCCACGCCAGGCATGACGATCTCCGCGGCCACGCCCGGCGGCCCGACGCCAGCTGCGCAGACGCCGGGTCTGAACGTCTCCACCGCCACGCCCGGCGTTTCGACGCCAGCTGCGATCGCCACGGCCTCAGCCTCACCCCTCCAGGCGCCGCTAACGTCGGTTCCGCGCGCGGCAGCACCGCCCACGACGGGAGCCGCCGCCGCGGCAACGGGCGTCTCGGCCCTGGGCGTCGCACTGCCCCCCTCGCCCGCTTCAACATCGAGCGAGGGTGTGGCGCCACGACAGGCGAACGACCGCCCGCCCACCGCCCCGAGGGCGGCACACGCCGCTCCAGCGCCGATCGACCTCAAGAAATTGCTCGGCGAGGCGCAGGACAACTTCGATCGCGGCGACCTGGCGATCGCACTCACCCTCGCCCGCAATGCCGCCCGCGACGGCGCCGGGCGCCCGGCCTACATTCTCATCGGAACGATCATGATGAACGAACGCCGCTATGACCAGGCGGAGCGGGCGTTCGCCGAGGCGGTGCGACTCGACCCCGAAGATGCGCAGGCCGCTCGGCTCTTGGCCATGGTGAAGGAAATACGCAAGATGGGGGACGTGCGGCCATGACGTCGGAGAGCGAAGCCATCAAAGGGCGGAGGATCGATCGTTATGAGCTCCACGAGCTCATAGGCGAGGGGGGAATGGGCGCCGTCTATCGCGCCGTCGACAGCCGGCTCGGTCGCACCGTCGCGCTCAAGACGGTGGTTCCCCAACGATCGGGCGTCGGTCTGACCGACGAGCTGCGCCAGCGGTTCATGCGCGAGGCACTGGCGGCGTCCAAGGTGGAGCACCGCAACGTCGTCCAGGTCATCGACTTCGGCGTCACCGGCGACGGAACCCCGTATCTGGTCATGGAGTACCTGCGCGGCCAGGACCTGGGCGTCATGCTCCGGAAGACCCGAGAGCCGCTGGCGGTCGAATACGTCGCCGACGTGATGCTGGGCGTCTGCGCCGCGCTACGGGCGTGCCACCAGCTGGGCATCGTTCACCGCGACCTCAAGCCCAGCAATATCTTCCTCGCCGAGACCGACACGGGCCATGAGATCAAGGTCCTCGACTTCGGCGTCTCCAAGGCGCCGATGGCCGACGAGCTCACGCAGGAAGGGCAGATCCTGGGGACGCCGCAATATCTGTCGCCCGAGCAGGTTAACGGCAAGGTCGGACCCGAGAGCGATCAGTACGCGCTCGGCGTGCTGCTCTACGTTTGCCTCACCAAGCGCCTGCCGTTCGAAGAGCACCAGAATCTGAGCCTGCTGCGCGCGATCGAGGTCGGCAGATTCCGCGGCCCGCGCGCTCACCGCTCCGACATCCCCGAGGCCCTGGAGGCCATCGTCTTGCGGGCGATGCACACCAACCCCGACCAGCGTTTCGAATCCGTTCACGTCCTCGGACAGCGGCTGTGGGACTTCGCGAGCTCCCGCGGCCAGGTCGAATGGAAGAACTACTACTTCCACTCCCCGCCCGTCGCGATGCCGGCGAAGTCGACGCTGCGAGGGGTGCCGCTGGCGCCTGGGGCGGCTGGCGGCGGCGGGCCGCTGGCGCCTGGAGCGGCTGGCGGGGCGCCGCTGGCGCCTGGACCTGCGGGGATCCACGCGCCAGCAAGGCCTCTCGAGCCAGCGGAGCCACTTGCTCCGACCGAAGTCCTCGGCAAACCGGAGAGTGAGCAGCCGGCCGCCCTCAGTCCACAGCTTTTTGTTTCGACCAAGCTGGCGAGGCCGGTGGGAGCGGGCGCGGACAAAGAGGGACTTGTCGAAGCGTCGGGCGACAAATCGGCGAGCGAGGGGAGCAGCGAACGCGGCCGCCGCCGGCGATGGATGTTTCTCCTGACCGCCGCCGGTTTGATCGCCGTTGGTCTTTACACGGGACGCGGGCGCTTGCACGGTGGCGCTGTGCCGGCTGCGGCCGCGCGGATACCTGCCGCCGAACCGCCAGCTGCGCCGATCCGGACTGCAGAACCTGCGGCGCCCAGCCGGGCATCAGAATCACCAGCACCTGTCCCGGCGGCAGAACCACCAGCACCTGTCCCGGCCGCGAAACCGGTAGCACCCGTGCGGACTGTAGAACCGTCAGCACCCACGGCCATAGAACACACGGCAGACGCACAGTCACCAGGAGTGCAACCTCCGACACCACGGCAGAAAAATGCGAGCGTTCGAAGAAAACGGTCAACTCCTTCGAGAAGTTCGCCGAAGATGGGCCTAGACAAAAACGGTATTGGCATTCCTTCGAACTGAGAGGCCTCGATGCGTCGCGCACATCTCGTGTTTCTGTTGCCGTTGCTTCTTGTAGCCGGCTGCCCGACCAAGACGAAGTTGGGAGGGGACGGCGGCACGAAAGGCGACGGCGCGACCGACGGGGCGACCGACGGCACGCCGTCGATCCCCTCGCTGCAGATCACGTCGCCGGCGGATGGCAGCTCCACGAAAAGCACCGTTACGATCACGGTGGTCGCGAGCGGGGGAATGCCGCCGGCGACGATTTCGCTTTTGGATCAGACCGCCAGCTCAGCTTTGGCGACCATCCCAGCGCCCGCCTCCGCGCAGTCTCCATATTCCTATTCTTGGAACACCACCGGTGTCGCGGACGGCCCTCACACTATCGTGGCTCAGGCTCACGTCGGCGGCGACATCATCACATCTGGGCCGATCACGATAAACGTCGACCACAAGTCACCCACTGTCGTGCAGACAACCCCGGTCGCAGGCGCAACCGACGTCGTCCTGCGCGCCCCGATCACCGTGATCTTTTCTGAGGCCATCGCAAAGGCCTCGATCACATCGTCGTCCCTCTTCCTGACTGTTGGCGGCACCGCCGTTGCCACGACGGTGACGCTCAGCGCGGATGCAACAATAGCCACAATCGCGATCAATGATCTCACCTCCTTTGCGCTCCCCGGGACGTTCTCCCTGACGCTGACCCCAACCATCACCGACCTCGCCGGGAATGCCTTGTCGGCGCCTGCCACAGCTTGGTCGTGGACGGTGCCTGACTTCATCAGCTACGGAAGCATCCCCGGTATGGGCAACAACGTTTCGAATCTAGTTCTGGCAATAACAAGCACATTCCGTCCTGTTTTGGGATATCTGGATCTGTACGTCAACAGCAGCGGCGCGGTGCAATACAATGTCTTGCATATCCAAAGGTCCGATGGACAGAGCTGGACCGATTTCGGGCGACCTTCGCCCAGCGGAGATGAGAGTCATGGATTTTCGCTCGCGCTCGATACCAATGATCATCCGGTCGTGGCTTGGTCTGAAAACTCGCCCGCGAAGATGACAAATCAAATCTATGTGGCTACCTGGGACGGATCCGCTTGGAGCGCCGCCCTCACGCCGGTCGATGCCTCAGGAGGTGCGGCCACAAGCCCGGTTCTCCGCCTCGATGAGAAAGGACTTCCCGTCGTCGGGTGGTTGAACAAGTCCACGCAGCCCGATAAGAATCAAGACATCTATCTTACGCGCTGGACGGGAACCCAATGGAACCCGACACCTGGCGAGCTCGGGCTGGCCGGGATCGCTTCCTTCGACATGATCCTCGACGCTCAGGGAGCTGCATTTGTAAACTGGAGCGACTCCAGCATGACCGCGGTGGATATCTTCAGGGGAACCATCGGATCGGCAAGTCCCAGTATGATGGCAACAAGTTTGCCCACCGTGGCCCTAGACCAAACGGGTCAGCCGCTCATTTTGGAGAAGGGGACCGGGCTTCAGGTCTATTCGTTGGTCGGTGCGGCTTGGCAAGCAGCTGTTCCCGCCCCGGTCCCGGCCGGCGATGCCGCATACAGTCCGAAGCTCAGAACGGGGCCTGATCACAGACCGATAGTCGGCTGGCTCGACTCACTAAGAATCGGTTTCGCGCGATGGACGGGCAACGCCTGGGATTCCCGCGCCGGTCTCTTTACAGGAGGGGGAAACGTATCGTTCTTAGATCTGTTCGTGGATCCGCGAGGTACCGTCTGGATTGCAGGCAGCAATCCAATGGGAGCCTTCGTCTTGATGTCCAACTACTAGCCGATCCTTTTCCAAATGATTCGATTCGGGATATTCGTTCAGATCTTCATCTTCCTTTTGACCGCGAGTCCGGTGTTCGCCGCAGATGCGGCCAGCGCGGACGCGTTGATTCAGCAGGCCCTCGAGCTCCGGCGAGACGGGAAGCCGGAAGAGGCGCTCAGATTGTTTCAGCGCGCGCACTCCATCTCCCCATCTGCGCGGACGTTTGGACAGATGGGACTGGTTGAAACGTCGCTGACTCGTTGGATCGACGCCGATTTGCACCTTTCCGTGGCGCTCACGAGTCCGGATGATTCTTGGGTCATCAAGAACAG
>JADGRB010000158.1 GCA_017881315.1 Pseudomonadota bacterium | reverse complement strand
CAGCGTTCACATCGCGGTGGTCTCCTCCGACATGGGGGCCGCAAGCGATCAGGGGACGGCGATCGGTTGCAGCCAGACCGGTGGTGACAACGGCACCTTCCAGGTCTCGCCCAGAGGAACCTGCGTCACCAATAACTTCAATGTGGCCACCGATACGTGGATCAGCGACAACGCTTCAGGGACGGAGAAGAATTTCTCGCTCATGGACCCGATGGGCATTTCGACCGTGTTTCAATGTATCGCGTTGCTGGGCTCCTCCGGCTGCGGTTTCGAGAATCAGCTCGCCTCGATCGATCGTGCGCTCGGCGCTGACGGTCAGTTGCCGTCCACCAACGCTAACTTCGTGCGCGACGGCGCCTATCTCGGCATCGTCATGCTGACCAACGAGGACGATTGCTCCGCCCCCGCGGGCACCGACCTCTACTCCCTGAACGGCGGGGCGCAGAGCATCGGCAATGCGATGGGGCCGATCGCCAACTATCGCTGCAACCAGTTCGGACACCTGTGCAGCGACGCGGGCGGTCCGCTCGCACTGCCGCCGCTCAATCCTCCGGCCGACGCTGCAGGCACGCCGCCTGCGGTGGCCCTGACGGGCTGCGTGTCGGCTGAGAATGCTCCCGGTGCAAGGCTGATCCCCGTCAGCAAGTTCGTCTCAGACATCAAATTACTGAAGAAGGATCCGGCCAACCAGATCCTGGTGGCGGCCGTCACGGGCCCCACCGGAGATCCGCTCCCTACCCCCACGCCTTATACGGTTCAGTGGGTCGCCGGCAAGGGCCAGAACAAGGACGAAAGCTGGCCAGAGGTCGAGCACTCCTGCACCGCCAGCAATGGGGACGGTAGCTTCGCCGATCCGGCAATCCGGATCACGCAGTTCGTGCAAGCGTTTGGCGCCAACGGCGTTCTGGCCTCCATCTGCGACAACAGCTACCAGACCTCGATGTCGGCCATCGCGATGAAGATCGGCGCGCTCATCAAACCGAAGTGCGTCGCCGGCACGATTCAGCAAGACGCGAACATGCAGCCCAACTGCACCGTCACCAACGAGGTGACGACTTCGGGGGTGGAGCACGATTTCAACGTGGCCGCGTGCGCGACCAACGGCGGCACCGCGCCCTGCTGGCAGCTGCAGCCGCCCAATGGTACGAACAACTGCGCCGCCGGCACCCAGGCGCTGTCTGTCAGCGCCGACCCGAACAATCCGAACCCGGACAGCCTGGACAGCATCATCCAGTGCGCGACCTGCATCGCAGGCGTCGCCGCTCCCGGCTGCCCGTAAAGGCAAGAGAGGCGGGTGGCTTTCGCCCGCCTCTTTTTCTGATCTGCGCCGCAGGCGCGTAGACTGAACGTTGTGCTCGAGCGCTTCCGACCGGGGACGGGCGACAAGTCACCGCTCTCCCTGGCGGGCGATGCGCGAGGCGTGCTCTGCCTGCACGGCATCACCGGAACGCCGTTCGAGGTGCGCCCGCTCGCGGAGGCCTTCGGGCGGCTGGGCTGCTCGGTGGAGGCGCCCATGCTGGCGGGCCACGGCGGAACGCTGGCCGACCTGGCGCGCGTGGGGTGGCCCGACTGGCTCCGCTCGGCCGAGGAGGCGCTGGACCGCTTGCAAGCGCGCGTGGGCGGATCGCCGATCGCCATCTGCGGCTTCTCGATGGGCGGGCTGCTCGCCCTGCGGCTGGCGCGACTCTTCCCGGAGCGCGTCTCCGCGCTGGTCGTCATGTCGGCGCCGCTGCGGTTGCGGCGTCTTCAGGTCATGGGGATCCGGGCGGTGACCTGGCTGCCGATCGACTTTTGCGCGCGGCCGATGGTCTGCGTCCCCAAGCTGAACGGCTCCGACATCGCGGATCCGGAGACGCGCTACCTGAATCCGGGCCTGCGCGCCTTTCCGCTCGCCTCGCTGCGGGCGCTGGTCGACCTGATGGACGTCACCCGGCCGGATCTGCCGGCGATCCGAACACCGACCTTGGTCGTTCACGGCCGCCAGGACCACACCGTGCCGATGGAGGATTCGCTCGAGCTGACCGGCAGCCTCGGCAGCGACGTGATCGAGCGCCTCTGGCTCGACAAGTCGTTCCACATCGTGACCCTCGACGTGGAGCGCGCCGCCGTCATCACCGCCGCGACGCGCTTCGTCGCTCGCTACGCGGGTTGGTCGGGGGCCCGCGCCGAATAGCTGGCCACCCCGCCCAACATCGATCGTGATAGCGTAGATCCGCCGTGCAGGACCTGGTGGTCGCGATCGATCAGGGGACGACGGGCACGACGGTGCTGCTGGTCGATGCCGCGCGGATCGTGCGCGGGCGCGGCTACCGCGAGTTTCCACAGATCTACCCGCGTCCGGGCGAGGTCGAGCACGATCCGGAGGCGATCTGGGGCTCGGTGACCGGGGCGCTGGCAGATGCGCTGAAGGGCGCCGACGTGCGCCGGATCGCGGCGCTGGGGATCACCAACCAGCGCGAGACGACGCTGCTCTGGGAGCGAGAGGGCGGGCGGCCGGTGGCGAACGCGATCGTCTGGCAGGACCGGCGAACGGCGCCGTTCTGCGCGACGCTCAAGGCGGCGGGACACGAGCCGGCGGTGCGCGAGCGGACGGGGCTGGTGCTGGACCCGTATTTTTCGGCGACCAAGATCCGCTGGCTGCTCGACGGCGTCGCGGGGTTGCGTGCGCGGGCCGAGGCGGGGGCGATCGCCTTCGGCACCGTCGACAGCTTTCTGATCTGGCGGCTCACCGGCGGGCAGGTGCACGCCACCGACGTGTCCAACGCGTCGCGCACGCTGCTGCTGGATCTGCGGACGCGCCGGTTCTCCGACGAGCTCTGCGAGCTCTTCGGCGTGCCGCCGGCGCTGCTGCCGGAGGTCCGCCCGTCGGCGGGGCGGATCGGGCAGACCCGCGGCGTCCCCGGGCTGCCCGACGGCATTCCGATCACCGGCGTGGCGGGCGATCAGCAGGCCGCCCTCTACGGCCAGGATTGCACCGAGCCGGGCGACGCCAAGTGCACCTTCGGGACGGGGGCCTTTCTGCTGATGAACGTGGGCGCCGAGCCGAAGCCGTCGTCGCGCGGTCTGCTGTCGACGATCGCCTGGACCCTCGACCCGGCGCCGGTGGCGGTCGGCTCTGCCAAAAAAGCCGCTCCGCCGACGGAGGCGCGAGAGACGGCCTACGCGCTGGAGGGGAGCGCCTTCGTCGCCGGCGCGCTGGTGCAGTGGCTGCGCGACGGCCTCGGCATCATCGCGAGCGCCTCCGAGATAGAGGAGCTCGCGCGGTCCGTCCCCGATTCGGGCGGCGTCACCATCGTCCCGGCGCTGACCGGTCTGGGGGCGCCGCACTGGCGCGCGGAGGCGCGCGGTCTCATCAGCGGCATCACGCGCGGGACCACGCGCGCGCACATCGCGCGCGCCGCGCTGGAGGCGATCGCGCTCCAGAACGTCGACCTGGTCACCGCCATGCAGGCCGACGCCGGGCGCCCGATCAACAGCTTCCGCGTCGACGGCGGCGCCGCCGCCAACGATCTGCTGATGCAGATCCAGGCCGATCTCCTGGAGGCGCAGATCTTTCGTCCCGAGATGGTCGAGTCGACCGCGCTGGGCGCCGCCAAGCTGGCCGCCCTCGGCGTCGGCTTGCCCCCCGTCGACAAGGGGGGCGAGACCGCCCGCATGCGAATCTTCAACCCGACCATGCCCGCCGAAACCCGCGCCAACCTGCTCGCCCGCTGGGCCGACGCGGTCGGTCGGGCGTAGGCCGACGCCGTCGGACGTCCGCCGGTGTAGCCCGAGCGCGGCTTCTACCCGGAGGACGCGGCGGGCGCGCCGGCCTCGGGTCCCAGCTGGTACACCAAGCAGTCGCCCCGCTGGCAGCGGTAGGCGAGTCGGGCGTGCTGGGGATTTTGCAGGAAGCGCAACAGGAAGTCGGGGTACGGAATGTTCCAGCTGCGTCGCGACAGATAGAGATGGGTCAGGTTGAGCCCGGCGAGCCGCGCGGCCAGATCGTCCTCGGAGCTGGCGGCGGACAGCACGGAATTCATCTGCGACGCTTCGAAGAAGCTGTCGGCGATGTACTCGCGATCGAGGAAGAAGCCGTGGTTGACGTTCAGCAACATGATCTTCGAGCTGGGCGGCGTGTTCGCGTTGATGAAGGCATACCCGTCGGGGACGACCGCGCTCCGATCGACGGGGCCGTGCCGGAGCAGGTTCTCGGCCTCGGCAAATGCTCGCCTCGACGACGAGAGCAGGATGGGCGGCAGGGCCCAGCAGGCGCCAGCCAGCACGACGGCGTAAAAGCCGATGCACGCGGCCCGGCGGGGAAGCTTGTCGCGTATCCATCCGAGCGCCAGCGTGGCGGCGATCGCGAGCGGCGGCAAAACGGCGATCAAGAAACGCATCTGCTGCGACGAGAGCGCCCAGAAGACGAAATAGGCGCCAGCGCTCAGCAGATACGGTCGCATCGATCTGGCGAAGGCAGCCGTCAGAATCGACAACGGCACCAGCACCACCCAGAAGCGGCCGATGTAGCCGTCGAAATGACCGTACCCGGGTCCGACGTCCAGGATCACCCGGGCCGGCAGCGCGAGATAGTCGTGAAGCGATCGGCCCATGCCCATCGATTGCTGCCAGGCCATGAACTGCTGGCCCAGGGTCGCGTTCCATTCCACTCCGCCCAGCTGCCGGTAGAACAGCGGATAGACCGGGTTGCCGGTGTAAAGGGCGCTCTTGACGAGCCACGGCACCGCCAGCGCCACGGTCGGCAGCAGGAGCGACGAGAGAATCAGGCGGATCCTTTCCTTGTCGAAGCGCAGCGGGCGCTGGCAAAGGACGATGAGCAACACGCATCCGAGGCCCGCGATACCCGAGAGCTTGGTTCCCGCCAGCGCTCCGCAGCTGAGGCCGGACAGGATCAGCGGCGACCGCGTCTGGGAACGCAGGTGCTCCACCGCGCAGGCGATCGCCACCAGAAAGAAGAAGGCGAAGCCGATGTCGATGTAGGCGCGCTCGGCTTCGAACAGCAGGACCTGATTGGCGAGAACCAGCAGGGTGGCCAGCACGGCCAGCCCGCGGGAGGTCTGCCATCGGCAGATGCGAAACACCGTCACCACCACCAGGAACAACAGGTACGCGTGCACCAGCTTGGCGAGGACATAGTCCTGAACCATCAGCGCCAGACCGAACAAGAGCTCGACGTTCTGCGGCCAGTTGGAATAGACGTTGAACGGAATGCGCCGGAAGCCACCGTGCGCCAGGTACAGCTTCGGCAGCGTCAGATGGTAGACGTTGTCGTCCCAGCCGATGTTCGGCGACAGGTCGTGAAAGAAGATCGCGATCAGGATCAGGCCCGGGAGCAACCCCACCGCAAGCGCGCGGGCGAGGGCGCGCCACGGCAGGCCCGCGCGCCGGCGCTCGTCCAGCCAGGTCGAGGCGCCGGTTTTCGCGCCACGCAGGCCGCGACCGACGGCGGCCACGAGCACGGCCGCCGCGACCGGCAGGACGAGCGGTGCGCGTAAACCGCCCACGGCCGCGAAGAGAAACAGGAGATAGGTCCAGGCGATCAGGCCGAGGGTGCTGCGCACGACGAAGCGCCCCAGCGCGGGGATCTCGATCCGTCGAAACGCCACCTCGGCGAGCGCGCCGGTCGCGTAGAAGAGCGAGCCGAGAAGGGCGATGCCGGCCGCGTGCTTCAGCGCAAAAAACACCGCGCGATCTTTGAGTGGGCCCGCGGGAAACGCAAGCGGAGCGGGCGCGCCAACCACCGGAGGATGCGGGAGCCCGGGCACGCGTGATACACCCTCCTGCAGCTGGGGCGGCAAGCGCGGTGATCACGAATCTCACCCATCGGTTGCGACTCTCGGTGAAGAGGACTGGGCTGGCCGTGCTGCCGATCGCGGGGGCGCTCGCGGCGTCCTTGTATTTCATCTTCGCGACCCGGGCCGCGAACGGGGCGTTTGGTTTCCCGCTCGACGACGCCTGGATTCACCTCTCCTTCGGCAGGACCTTCGCGACCACCGGCCGATTCGCGGATTTCGCGGGCGGTCCGCTCACCTCCGGGTCGACCTCGCCGCTCTTCACCTTGCTCGAGACCGTCGCCTGGTTCTTCACGCACCGCGAATACTTGATCGGCTACGGCCTCGGCATCGCGGGGTTCCTGCTGGCGGTGGGCGCCATCTTCGGCCTCCTGCGACGGGAGCACCCGGCAGAGCTCTGGCCCGCCACCCTCGGCGCCCTGGCGCTCGCCACGGAGCCCAAGATCGTCGGCATCGCCGTGAGCGGGATGGAGACCACCACGGCGATCGCCCTGCTGCTCTTCGCCGCGATCGAGGTGCGGCGGCGGCGCTGGAAGACCGTCGGCGTCGCCGCCGGGTTGCTGCTCTGGACCCGCCCCGACACGCTGATCTTCAGCGCCTGTCTCGCCCTTCATCTCCTCTACGAAGCGGTCGTCGACAAGCCCGCCGATCGGGCCAAGGTGCCGCAGGCCCTCCTGACCTTCGCTCCTCTGGCCGTCGGTTACCTCGCCTTCAACTGGGCGCTCTCCGGGACGCCGTTTCCGAACAGCCTGTTTGCCAAGCTGGAGTACTACCGGTTCGGCAACCACCGGTTCGGGGCCGACCTCTGGAGCTTCCTGACCGCCGGCGGCATGACCCCGGCGATGATCCTGTTTGTCGTCAGCCTGTCCGGGACCGTCCAGGCGCTCGCGCGTCGCCGATCGGCGCCGCATCTGTACGCGCACCTCTTCGTGATCGCCTTCGTCGCCGCCTACGCCTGGAAGCTGCCGTTTCTGTATCAGGACGGCCGCTATCTCATTCCCATCATTCCGTTCGTCATCGTGGCAATGATCGACGGCCTGGTGCGGATCGGCGGCGCGGCGCGGGGCCTGGCGCGCGACGCGGGCCGCGCCGGCTCGATCGGTAAAGCGCTTCCGCTGGCGGTCCCGATCGTCGCCGGGTTGTGGATGGTCGGTCTCGACGTCGCGCGCGCGAGCGCCGGGCAGCGCGATTTCGCCGATCGCGCCCGGCACATCGGCGAGGTGCAGGTCGCGACCGCGCGCTGGTGTCGAGATCATCTGCCGGCGAGCGCGATCGTCGCCACCCACGACATCGGCGCGCTGGGGTTCTATTCCGGCCGGCCGATCGTCGACGTGGTCGGCCTGCTGGATCGCGGCATCCACGGCCACATCGGCGATCCGCGCGCGACCCTGGATTTCATGCGAGCCCGTGGGGTCACGCACCTGGCGTTCCTGACCAACTGGATAGAGGTCCCGAACGAGAATCCTCTCTGGCGGACCAATCCCGGAGAGGGAGAGGTCATGCAGGTCTTGCCGCTCACCTCGCGCACGCAGCTCTCGAGCCCGATCGTGATGTCGCTGAACCTGTTTGCCGAGCAGAGCCTGGTGGCCGGCGATCCCAAGCGGGCCTTCGCCGCGCTGGCCCAAGCCTCTCGCGTCGAGCCGGCCAACGCCCGCACGCACTACCTGGCCGGGCTGGCGTTCGTCAAAGTCGGCGCGCTCGACCGAGCGGAGCGCGAGCTCCAGATCAGCCTGCGCGATTTTCCGGACAGCTCCAAGGCGTTGTCGGCGCTCGGACAGCTGGCCGCCCACCGAGGAGAGAACCTGGTCGCCGCCGGCTTCCTGCGGCGAGCGCTGGCGGAAGACCCGCTCAACGTCGAGGCGCTGACCATCCTGGTCGACGTGCTCTCCCGCCTCCCCGACGGGCAAGCCGAGCTCCCGACTCTGAGGGCCCGCCTCGAGGCCGCGAGGTCGTCCCAGGCGTCCGACCAAGACTCCAGCCCTCGTCCGTAGGCTCGCCTATTGAGACAGGCCGGCCGCCCGTCGGGAGTCGGCGTAGAGCGCGATCCACTCGGGCGCTTGCTGGTCGACGGCCTGGCTGAGAAAGACGAACGCTGCGTCCGGCATCCCGCGGTCGAGGGCGGCGCGCGCCGCGCGGCGCAGCGACGGGTCGGGCTGCGGCCAGCGGCGCAGATTCAGCAGCAACAGACTGTTGGCGCACTCGGGGCAGGCGGCGCGTGGCACGCGCGAGAGCAGCGCCGCGAACGCCGCTGGGTCGTCCATGGCGGCGCCGAGCTGCCCGAGCCAGCGCCGGGCGGTGCCGGGTGGCAGCCGCCCCTCCGCCTCGGCGCGGGTGGCGTAGAGGTTGAAGAGGCCTGCGTAGCCGAGAGGGTTGTTCGGCCGCAGGCGCACCGCCGCCTGATATTCGGCGGTGGCGGGCGCCCACTCGCCGAGGTCGCGCAGTGTCTCGCCATACTTGAGCCGAGCCAGGAGCGCGTCCGGGTGCACGGCGCTGGCGTGGGCCCAGAGCGCGCGCGAGTCCTTCCAGGTGGCCGCCAGAACCAGGCTGGCCCACGCCAGGGATATCGTGACCGCCGCGACCGCGCCGATGGCGGCGAAGCGCCGGGGGCGCCGGGCGCGGAACAGAGCCTCGAGGCCGATGGCCGCCGGTGGAACCAGCATGCCGAGCGCCAGAAACGCGTAGCGATCGGCGAAGCGGAAGACCACCGGGACGATGTTCGCGACGGGCAGCAGCGCCACGGGGAAGGCGAAGACCGCGAAGCGCGCCGGCGGGGGCAGCCGTCGCCAGCCGAGCCAGGCGGCGATCGCGAACGTCGCCGCGAGCGCGGCGGAGAGGACCGGCCTCGGCATGACCTCCGGGTAGATGGCGGAGAGATCGCTGGGCCAGATCGTTCGGCGGGCGTAGGTCGCCAGCGTGGCGAGCACGTCGACCGGCGCGGCGGTGGGCCGGACGGCGATCATCTGGTGACCGCGCCAGACCGTCAGGACCGCGATCGCCGGAATCAGGCTGAGGAGGGCGTAGGGGATCGCGCGGCGAAGGGCCGTGCGCGCGGGCGCGCGTCGCATCCAGACCAGCCAGCCCCAGAGCAGCGGGGGCAGACAGAGCGTCGAGGTCTTGGCCAGCACGGCCGCCGCGAAGAGGGCGATCCCGGCCGGGCGGAGTCGGCCGTCGGTGGGATCCCGCGCGTCCTCCAGCAGAAAGACGCCGAGGAAGAAAACCATCGCCAGGAGATCTTTGCGGGCGCTGATCCAGAGGGCCGGCTCCACGCAGAGCGGGTGCGCCGCGAAGAGCAGCGCGGCGACGGCGGCGCCGGGCAGGCACGCGTGCCGGCGCGCCAGCTGGACCAGCAGGAAGACATCGAGCGCGAAGAGGGCCAGGTCGACGGCCACGAATCCGGCGGGGCTCTGCGGCCAGAGCCAGCGATCGGGGAGATACGAAAGCAGGTGGAGAGGGTGGTAGGCGTCGAACTGCACCTGGCTGAGCGCGGCGCGAACGTAGGCCCAACCACCATCCGCGAATAGCGGATTGCCGGTGATGAACCGGTTGTCGTCCCAGTTGAGGAAACCGTGACCGAGCGCCCCCGCGTGGAGAGCGGCGGCCAGGAGCGCGACGCCGGCGCCCACCACGGCGCCTTTGCGCGCGGAGGTCACGGTCCGACGGTATCACGTGCCGCCCGCGGCCCCCCGATCGACCCTAATCTGGCGGCCCCCCCGAAAGGGCTTGATCGGGGGGCGCGCTATTTGCGAACGTGTACGTTTCTATGACGGCGCCGCCCCGCAACGGAGACCCCACGGCTCTCCCGCTCGTCTCCGCTGCGGTCTCCCATCCCGGGCGGCAACGGAAGGAAAACGAGGACGCGTTCGGCAACTTCGTCGATGGGCGGCTGTTCGTGGTGGCCGACGGGATGGGCGGGCACAACGCGGGCGCGGTGGCCAGCGCGCTGGCGGTGGACGCGATCGAGACGTTCTTTCGCTCCTACCACGCCGAGCCGCAGCAGGCCTGGCCGCACCCGGTCGACCGATCCTTGTCGCTGGCCGCGAACCTGCTGCGCGTCGGCATCAAGGTGGCGAACGACAACATCCGCGCCGCGGCCGCGCACGACCGTGCCCGGGCGCGCATGGGGACCACCGCGGTCGCCATGGCGATCGGTGAGGAGCAGCTGGCCATCGCGCACGCCGGGGACAGCCGCGCCTATCGATTCCGCGCCGGCGGAATCAAGCGCCTCACGCGCGATCACTCGGTCGCCGAGGAGATGCGCGTCGCGCGGCCCGAGATGACCGACGAGGAGATGGCGACCTTCGCGCACCGGAACGTGGTCACCCGCAGCCTGGGCAGCAAGGACGAGATCGAGCCCGCGATCTACGTGAACCGCTTTCAGGTCGGCGACGTGTTTCTGCTCTGCAGCGACGGCCTTTGGGGCGTGGTCCCCGACGGCAAGATCGCCACCATCGTCCGCGGGGCCTCGGACCTGGAGGCCGCCTGTCAGCTGCTGATCGACGCGGCCAACGAGGCGGGCGGACCCGACAACATCACGGCGCTGCTCGTGCGCGTCGGTTGACCGGCGGAACGGCGCGCCCAGCGATGATGCGCGCGCTGGTGGACGAAAAACGCATCTTGGTGTGCGTCGGCCCCGGCGGGGTCGGCAAGACCACCACGGCCGCCGCCATCGGCGCGCTGGCCGCGCGGCGCGGGCGGCGGACGCTCATCTGCACCATCGATCCGGCGCCGCGGCTGGCGGACGCGCTCGGCGTGGGGGGACTCGGTCCCGATCCGCGCCCGGTCCCGGCGGCCGCCTGTCGCGCGCTCGGGATCCCCGAGGACGGAACGGAGCGTCTCTTCGCGGTGCGGCTGGATACCGAGCGGACCTTCGCGCGATTCGTGGAGGGGGAGGTGGCGGATCCGGAGATGCGCCGGCGAATCTTCGGCAACACGATCTACCGGCAGATCACCACCGCGCTCACCGGGTCGCAGGAGTACGCGGCGACCCTGGCCCTCTACGAGCTGGCGCAGAGCGGCGGTTTCGATCTCATTGTGCTCGACACGCCGCCCACCGCCAACGCGCTGGATTTTCTGGACGCGCCCAAACGGATCGCGGCGGCGGTGTCGAGCCCGGCGCTCAAGTGGTTCGCGCGCCCGGCCGCGGGTGCGGGTCGGCTGTCGCTGCAGCGGCTGTGGGCGGGCGGGGCGTTGGTGCTGCGCCGACTGGCCAAGCTGGTCGGCAGCACATTTCTCGACGACGTCGCGGCATTCCTGGTCGATTTCCAGGGGGTGCTGGGAGGATTCTTGAACCGCGCGAATGCCATCGATCGGCTGCTCCGCGGTTCGGAGGTCGCGTTTCTGCTG